>CBFHAJ010000165.1:0-7482 GCA_965653495.1 uncultured bacterium
GTACAGGCAGACGCCGATCCGGCGTACGGCTACCAGTTCACCGTGGGGAGCCGCAGCGTCCGCACGGGGTTAGAGCCGCTGCGCCAGGCGGGAGCGGCGGCGCGGGAGATGCTCGTGAGCGCGGCGGCGCTCACGTGGAGCGTGCCCCGCGATTCCTGTCGTGCAGGGAACGGGTTAGTCGTGCCCCCCCCGACCGGCCGCCAGCTCGGCTATGTTGAGCTCGGGGCGCGCGCCGCAACGCTCCCGGCGCCAAAGGACCCACCACTCAAACAACCGTCCGACTTTCACATCATCGGCACGCGCGTAGCGCGGGTCGACACGCCCGACAAGGTGGACGGCGCCGCGATCTTCGGGGCCGATGTGCGCGTCCCCGGCATGCTGTTCGCCGCGGTCGCGCGCTGCGCCGTGTTCGGCGGGCGGGTGAAGTCGTTCGACCCGGCTCCCGCCCTCGCGGTGCCCGGCGTGCGCCGAGTGGTCCAGATCGCGAGTGGGGTCGCCGTTGTCGCGGACGGCACGTGGCCCGCGTTCCGGGGAAAGCAGGCGCTGAAGGTCGAATGGGACGAGGGCGCCACCGCGCGCTGGTCGAGCGACGGCATCTGGAGCGCGTTCGCCGCCGCGGCGGAGCGTCCCGGACAAATCGTTCGCCAGGTGGGCGATGTGGACGGCGCGCTCCCGGGGGCGAAGCGCACAGTGGAGGCGGTCTATCAGGCGCCCTTCCTCGCGCACGCCTGCATGGAGCCGATGAACTGCACCGCGCGGGTGCGCGGCGGTACATGCGAGATCTGGGCGCCGACGCAGAATCCGCAGGGCGTGCAAAAGGCGGCGGCGCAGGTCACGGGCCTTAGGGTCGACGCCGTCACTGTGCACGTCACGTATCTCGGCGGCGGCTTCGGGCGGCGCGGTGGGCCCACCGATTACGCCACTGAAGCGGCGGAGCTCGCGCAGAAGATCGGCGCCCCAGTGCAGGTCATGTGGACGCGCGACGACGACATTCAGAACGCCCTGTACCGGCCCGCCACATACAACGTGCTCCGCTGCGGGCTCGAAGCCCGGGGTACGCCGCTGGCGTGGAGCCATCGGCTGGTGGGTCCCGACGGTGGCTCGTTCCTGCTCACCCGCGGCGCGGACGAGCTGATCTATCCCATGCCCCATTTCCGGCTGGAGCGCGCCACCGTGGATACCGGCATTCCCATCGGGCCCTGGCGCGGCGTGGGTCCGTCGCAAAACGCCTGGGTGGTGGAGAGCTTCGTGGACGAGCTTGCCCACGCGGCGGGCAAGGACCCGTACACGTATCGCCGCGAGCTGGTCGCCAGTCACCCCCGGCTGGTCCAGGTGCTCGACCGCGCCGCTGAGCGCGCCGGGTGGAGCACGGCACCGGCCGCCGGCCACGCCCGCGGTATCTCGCTCTGGCAGTTCGGCGACACGTTCCTCTCCCAGGTGGCCGAAGTGTCGGTGGGAGATGGAGGTGCGGTGCGCGTGCACCGCGTGGTGTGCGCCGTCGATTGCGGCATCGCGATCAATCCGGCCGGCCTGGAGGCGCAGATCCAGAGCGCGATCGTGTACGGCTTGACCGCGGCGCTGTACGGCGAGATCACAATCGAGCACGGGCGGGTGCAGCAGCACAACTTCGACGATTATCGGATGCTCGCGCTCGCGGAGACTCCCGAGATGGACGTCATCGTGGTGGCGAGCGACGCGGCGCCCGGCGGGGTAGGCGAGGCAGGGCTGCCCCCACTCGCGCCGGCGGTGTGCAACGCGGTGTTCGCAGCCACGGGGAGGCGGATCCGACGGCTGCCGATCGGGAGGGTGGCGTAGCAGTGCGCACGCTCAGCGTGCCGATTCTCGCGCTCGCCGCCGTCTCAAGCCCAGCACTGGCTCAACAGCCCGGCATCAGGCTGTCCGACGTGGCCGGTGTCTGGCAGGTGCGGACGATGATCGGCCCCAGAGACAGCGTGGTGGCGACGCTCGAACTCTCCCAGACGAGCAACGACCAGGGATGGACGATGACATTTCCCGACCGCGCCCCGATTCCGGTGCGTGTCGCGGCGGTCGGTGGGGACAGCGTCGTCTGGGAAGCCGGCCCCTATGCGAGTACCCGTCGAGTCGGCCAGACGGTGGTGCTCCGGACCGTCGGACATTACAAGGGCAACGAGATGTGGGGCACGTTCGCGGCCGACTACTCGGTGAGCGGGAAGACCACCGGGAAGGTGGCTGCGAAGCGAACGACGTAGTCACAGTATCCCCCGCGGCGTGTGCCAGCGGCACGCCCACACCCGCCCCTCCACCGCCTCGCGGTATACCGCCTCGGACACCGGACAGAACCGCCCGCTCTCACTGAGCAGGATGTAGTAGGGCGGGACCATCATCTGGGACGAAATCGCGTATGGGGCCGGCACCTCGTGCAGGTCGTACCACACGAGTCGCACGGCTACGCGCTCCTCGACGAGCACGCCCGGCCCCATGTGGGTGGGGCCGCATGCCGCGACGCACAGCAGGATGAACAGCAGGCGTTTCATGGGTCGCTCCGGTGTGAGTGGACGAGTGCCGCTTGGTCAGCTCACAGCGGAGCAACATCGACGTGCCTCCCTAGTCATCAGCGACTCCGAGGCAGGATGTGGCGGTGAACGCTGGCGGCGGGTCGACCGGAGGTCGGGAGCGTCCCCTGACGGGACGAACATCGCGGATACGCCCCGAGCACCACAAGTGCGATTCGCGGCGCCTTACAACTTTCTCACCGCGCGGTGACGCGCGGATGTCGCTCACCACCGATCGATAACGCGGCGCATACAGCAGCTTCACAGAGAGGCGAGCCGCGGCGCCACCTCAATAGGCGACCTGCTTGTCCTCGAACGCGAGGCCGAGCGCGGTGGCGATCTCCTGACCCGCCGCGGCGCCCGCAGTGGGGAGCCGCGCGATGAGAATGTCCGGCACGCCGGGCTTTCCGATCAAGTAGATCGTACCAATCGAGCCTTACGAGTGCCGGAAGATCACCAGTGCGAACCAGCCGGCCACGAGTCCGATGAGGACGAGCCCCAGCGCGGCCGCCAAGTCACGGGATACGAGCAGCGATTTTCCGATCGCCAGGACGACGACGGGCCTCGAGCCACGCCGCACCTTTCTTGACTCCCCGGAAGACGGTCGTCGTGTCGAAGCTGTAGGGCAGTGTGAACGGCATGGCCTCGAAGCTACATTCCCCGCGTGCGCCAGCTGGTGATTGCCCGCTACGGCCCGCCCGAAGTGCTCACGGTGCGCGAAGTGCCCGATCCCGCCGTCACGCCGGGCGCGGTGCGCATCCGCGTCCACGCCGCCGGCATCAACTTCTCCGATCTGCTCGCGCGCCAGGGCCTGTACCCCGACGCGCCCAAGCCCCCGTGCGCCATCGGCTACGAGGTGGCCGGCGTCGTGGACGCGGTGGGGAGCGGCGTGACCGCGTCCCGCGTGGGCGACCGGGTCATCGCGATGACCCGGTTCGGTGGTCAGAGTGAGCTGGTCGTGGCGCCCGCCGGCTCCGTTTTCCCGCTGCCCAATGAATGGTCGTTCGAGCAAGGCGCCGCGCTCCCGGTCGTCTACCTCACCGCGCACCACATGCTCGTGCGTGTCGCAGCGGCACAACAAGGCGAGGTGGTGCTGGTGCACGCCGCGGCGGGCGGCGTCGGCATCGCAGTGGCCGAGCTCGGGCGCATTTTCGGTCTGCGCGTGTTGGGTCTCGCCTCGACCGGCAAGCACGACGTACTGCGGAGCTACGGCGTCGAGCCGCTGAACGGTCGCGATCCCGCCTGGCCGGCTGCGGTCCGCCGCATCGCACCAGGTGGCGTGGATATCGTGCTCGATCCGGTGGGCGGGGAGTCGTGGCGCCAGGGCTACGCGTTGCTCGCGCCGCTGGGCCGGCTCGTGTGCTACGGCGTTTCCGAGCTGGCGGGAGGACTGCGCCGAAATTTCCTCAGGGTCCTGTGGAAGGCGCTGCGCTGGCCACGCTTCGGGCCGATCTCGCTCATGAACCACAACCGCGCCGTGGCCGGTGTCAACATCGGGCACCTGTGGGATCGCGCGGCGATCGTGCGCCCGCAGCTCGAGGCGCTGCTCGGCTACGCGCGGGACGGGAAGATCAGCCCCCGCGTCGATCGCGCGTTCCCCCTGGTCGAGGCCGCGGCCGCGCACCGCTACATCCACGAGCGCCGCAATATCGGGAAGGTCGTGCTGACCCTCGGCTGACACCGCCGCCGCGCGAGTCGCGTACGCCCCGGGTCGAGGTCACGGTGCCTGGAGGAGCCCTCGAGCGGATCGCGACGAAGTTCGAAAGCAAACCAGAGGACCCCTTGCGACGAACGGCGGCGGGAAGCGCCCAGTGGCGTGCGGCGTGCGATGAATGGTGCGTGGTGTTCAGAACTCGTCAGGTCTCCGCGCCGCCCCTTGTGACGCCCCGGAATCGGCGCCACGTTCGCCCCGTCAGGGAACGCTCCCGACCTCCGGTCGCCCGCCGCCAGCGTTCACCTCCACTCCTACAACGGAGACGACCATGAAGTCTGTCCTGGCGGTCGCGCTCTTATCCGCCGGTTGGGCCGCCGGCGCGGCGGCGCAGGGCCCGCGGGCGGCGCTCGATCCGATCACCAGCGCGGTGATCAACCATCCCATCACCACCGGTTCAGCCGAGGCGCGCGCGCACTTCCTCGAGGGCCTGCGCGAGTTCGATCTCGGCCGCTTCATCGACGCCAACGTCCACTTCAAGGCCGCCGTTGCCGCCGATCCGGACTTCGCGTTCGCGTACCTGAACGCCGCCAACACCGCCAACTCACTCGTCGACTTCAAGACCAACCTCGCGCTGGCCGAGCAGCACGCGGCTGCAGCGTCCGACGCCGAGCGGATCCAAATCCAGATGGCGCGCAAAGGCTTCGACAACGACCTGGCGGGCCAGCTGGCCCTTGGCCAGCAGCTCGTCGCCAAGTATCCCCGGAGCCCGCGCGCCTGGCTCGAGCTCGCCGGTGCGCAGATCGGCCTGAACAAGAACGCGGACGCGCGGGCGTCGCTCGCCAAGACACTCGAGCTCTCGCCCAAGCTGTACGTGGCGCACGCCACCCTGGGGAACGACTACATCTTTGGTGAGCCGCACGACTTCACCAAGGCGCTCGAGCACATGCAGGAGGCCGAGGCGCTGGCGCCCTACGAGTCCAACGCGCACCTGCTCGTGGGCGACGCCTATCGCGCGCAGCGCAACCTCGCGAAGGCACGCGACGAGTACCAGCGCGGCCACGAGCTCGACCCCAAGAGCGGCGTGCTGCTCGTGAAGGTCGGACACGCCAACACGTTCCTGGGCGACTACGCCGCCGCGCGCGCCGACTACGACTCCGCCATGGCGGTCGGCCGGGCGAACGAGAAGGCGGCGTATGCGCCGTTCCACGCCTACGTGAGTGTGTACGCCGGCGACCCCGCCGGCGCCATCGCCGAGCTCAATCAGCTGGTCGCGAAGGTGGACGGCATGGGCGTCCCCGACCCCCGGGCGAACAAGGTCGCCGCGCTCACCAACGTCGTCGTCATCGCCACCCATACGAACAACCGCGCCGCCGCCGAGCAGGGCCTGAAGCAGCTCGAGCCGCTGCTCATGCAGCAGGCCGACGAGGCGGCGAACCCCGCATTCGCCCGCGGGCAGCAGGCGCAGATCGCCTACCTCGAGGGCTGGTGGGCCGCGCGCAGCGGCGACTACGCCACCGCGCAGAAACAGGCCGACCGCATCAGCCAGCTGCTCGCCCCCGACGCGAATCCGCGCAAGCTCGAGCCGATGCACCAGCTCGAGGGATTCGTGGCGCTGTACCAGGGGAAGTACCAAGAGGCGGTCGCGCACTTCGGGAAGGGCAATCTGCTCGACCCGTACATCAAGTACCACCTCGCCGTCGCGACCGAGGGCGCGGGCGACGCGGCGCAGGCCAAGCAGATGTTCCGCGACCTCGCGGACTACAACTTCAATACGCTCGGCTTCGCGCTCATCAGGAAAGACGCGCAGCAGAAGGCCGGCTGAGGCCGCCGCCAGCGGCAGCTAGGGCGTGTCGGCTAGCGATCGATTATAGATCGCGATCGACTGCTCGAGCTGCCGCTGCGCCTTGCCGGCGTACACGAGGGAAGCCACGCCGATGGGGGCGCCCACCGCGAACATCGCGAACGCGGTGCCGGCGTTCGCGCGCGGGTTGGACGCGAGCACGGCAAGGGAAACGATCCCGGTCGCAATGGTTACGAGCTCGAACGCCGCCTTGCGATTGTAATTGGCGCGAAACGCCTCGTAGTGCATCCGCGCACTGTCGGAGTTGCTGGTCAGCAAATCGATGCGCGGCGCGAAGAACCCGAAATCGGCGACGGGAGTCGCGGCCGCGCCCTGCACCAGCCGCGGCGGGTGGTGTTGCAGGGCCAGGAAGCAGCGCACATACGTGCATCCTCCCGCGCCTGCCTGCGCAGCTGACGTTCCCAATGCGAGGATGGTGCCGGTGGCGACGAGTCCGAGGCTCCTGAAGCGCAACATGGGTGCGGCCCTCCGTCCGTTTCGTTGGGATACGCGGCAGCCGCCGGCGCCGCGTGTCAGCTTTTGGTGAAGTGAGGACATCCCGATGCCGTTCGTCGCGGGTTTACTCCTGATCGCCGTCGCGCAAGCGAGGGATACAGCTCCGCCGTACGTGCACGACCGCGCACCGGAGGTGCGGGCCGGGCGGGCGTCCGCCGACATCGACATCGACGGCCGGCTCGACGAGCCCGCCTGGGCGGTCGCGACCCCCGCGACGGCGTTCACGCAGCTCAATCCCGATGAAGGTCGGCCTGCGTCGGAGCGCACCGAAGTGCGCGTGCTCATCGGATCCGATGCGCTGTACGTCGGCGCCCGCCTGTTCGACTCCGCGCCCCGGTCCATCAAGTCGGTGCTCGCCCGGCGCGACGATCAAGTAACCTCCGACTACTTCCAGGTCTTCATCGACGCCTACCATGACCATCTAACGGCGGTGCGCTTCCGCATCACGCCGGGCGGCGCGATCCAGGATGCCCTGGTCGACAACCAGGGCGGCACCGACGATGTCTCCTGGGATCCCGTGTGGGAGTACGCCGCACGCGTCGACTCGACGGGCTGGACGGTCGAGATGCGCATTCCGCTGTCCCAGCTGCGCTATAACGCGCAGGCCGACGCGCACTGGGGGATCCAGTTCGAGCGGTTCATTCTCCGCAAAGCGGAAGATGATTTCTTCGCCTTCACACCCAAGCGCGAGCACGCGGGCGTGAATCGCTACGGCCATTTGGTGGGCCTGGGTCGCGTGCCGGCCGCACGCCGCCTCGAGGTCGTGCCGTACGGCGTCACCCGCGCCGAATACACTCACGCGCCCGCCGGCGACCCGTTCCGCAGCGGGCACGACTACTTCGGCAGCGGCGGCGCGGACGTGAAGTACGGCGTGACCAGCGACCTCACGCTCGACGCCACCGTCAATCCCGACTTCGGCCAGGTGGAGGTCGACTCGG
>CBFHAJ010000166.1:0-7404 GCA_965653495.1 uncultured bacterium
GGCTCGGCGCCGAGCGGGCGCGATTCGTGGCGGGGGTCGCGGGGCAGCGCCACGCAGAAGCGCGCGCCCCGCGGCGCCTCCGGCTCCACCCAGATGCGGCCCCCGTGCTCCTGCGCGATCCCGTAGCAGATCGAGAGGCCGAGGCCGGTGCCCACGCCCTCCGGTTTGGTCGTAAAAAAGGGATCGAAGATCGTGGGACCGATCGCCGGCGCGACCCCCGGGCCGGAATCGGCGATCTCGAACCGCACGTCCCGCTCGTCGGACCGCGTGCGCACGGTGATGGTGCGCGGCGGCTCGACGGTCACGAGCGCCTGCTCCGCGTTGATCAGCAGGTTGAGCAGCATCTGCTGCAGCTCGGAGGCGTCGGCCCAGATCTTGGGCTCGCTCGAGTCCAGGTCGAGCGCGACCGAGATATTGAGCGTCGAGAGGTGGTACGAGCGCAGGGCGAAGGTCCGGCGCGCGATGTCGTTCAGGTCCACCAGCGCGCGCTGCCGGCCCCCCGCGCGGGCGAAGGCCAGCAGGTTGGCCGTGATCCGTCCGATGCGGGTGGCCTCGTCGTAC
The DNA here is from genome assembly GCA_965653495.1 of uncultured bacterium. Classification (GTDB taxonomy): domain Bacteria; phylum Gemmatimonadota; class Gemmatimonadetes; order Gemmatimonadales; family GWC2-71-9; genus AG41. The sequence goes on from CBFHAJ010000166.1 coordinate 562, forward strand.
ATCATCTGGAGCATCTCGCGATGCTCGGCGTGCTGCTCCTCCAGCAACAGCGTCTGCGCGAAGCCCGAGATGATCGCCGCCGGGTTGTTGATCTCGTGCGCCACACCGCTCACGAGCTGACCGATGGCGGCGAGCTTTTCCGCCTGCCGAAACTGCGACTCGCTGCGCCGCTGGTCGGTGATGTCCCGCGCCAGGACCAGCAGCCGCCCGATCCCGCTGCTCTCGCGGACCGGCGCAAATACCAGCCCGGCGATCCCGCGGCTGCGGTCGGCGCGCAGCAGCGGGACCTCGAGACGCTGCTCACTCCCGGTGAAGGCGGCGGCCAGCTTTTCCTGGACCAGGGGCGTCGCGTCGGGACTCACGAAGTCGAAGATGGTCGGGCGCGGCGCGGCCCCGGGCGCGGCACCCATGGCGCGGGCACGCTCGTTGGCCTCGAGCACGCCCCCGGAGCGATCCAGCACCGCGATGGCGTCCGGCACGGCGTCCATGACCAACCGCAGGCTGCGCTCCGCCGCCGCGGTCGCGGCCAGCGACTCCATGAGCGACCGGGTCTGGCTGGCCACCTCGTTCTCGAGCATCTCCGCATAGCGGCGATTGGCACGCCAGCCGAGGGTGAAGCGGCCAGCGAGTACGGCGATCAGCACGCCCACCAGCGCGGCGGCGCCCGCGACGAGCGCCTGCCCGGTAGGATCAATGGGAGCCAGCGCGTATGCCAGCGCGGTCGCCAGCAAGGCGCCGGCGGCGATCGCTACCAGTGTGCGAGTGTGCGGGCTGGGGGAGGACACGCGCGATCTCCGCGCTAACCTAACGGCCAGTCCCCGGTGCCGCGAGGCTGTGCGGGGAGCTGCGCGCCTACCCTACGCGGCGGGTGCTACGCGCGCTTGTTGGTGTCCTTGAAAAACAGCCAGACGCGGTTTCCGCCATCCTTGCGAGAACCACAGTAGCGCGGCCGGGCGATCGGTAGGCGTGCGACGATCAGCTCGTGCCAGGCGCGCTCGATCGTCGCCCGCAACGCGCGCGCCCGCTGGGCGACGATGGACTTGCCGTCGGGGCCCGCACCGACGAGCCGATAGGTGCCAGTTTGCTTCCCGACGTGCAGCACCTCAATGGTGTCCGGTGCGACAGCGCCTTGCATGAACGCGGTCCAGGCTTGTGCGGCCGGGTGCCAGGCGAGGTCTCCCCACAGCACTGTATGAGACGACTTCCGTCTGATCGATGAGATTCCCACGATGCCCCCTCCAGGTACGTGAGTTTTACGTGCGCCGCTTGCGCAACGCGCATGCCATGCCGACCGCGGTCAAATCGAGCGGGAACCGTTGCCGATTCGCGACCTCCCTGTTACAGCGTGGCCTCGTTGCCGCCGCAGCCCTGCATCACCGCGCGGGCCGGGGACGCTGCCGTGCGTGATCTCGATCACCGGCTCAGCCAGTAGTTGACCTTGACCAACAGGACGTTGGTGGGGCGGTCGAGCAGCAGCTCGCGCCCCAGGTCCCGCGTCACGTCGAAGGTCGCGTCGTAAGGAAAGTAGCCCGAGCGACTGTGCGTCCAGGCGAAGAAGATCGTCGAGCCCGGGCGATACTCCCAGCGCCACACGGCTTTGACGCTCACCGAGCGCGTGCGGAAGTCGGGATTGTAGAGCGCGAACGGCTTCGCCGGGCCGGCGCCGTCCGGGTCGACCACGGAGCACTGCGCGGCGCTCGCGTTGCACACGGCGTCGCCGGAGGCACCGGGCGTGATGGTGGAGCCGTTGTCACGCCCGTAGGTGTCGAACGTGAACGTCTGGGGCGTCCGCAGCTCCATGAAGCCGCGATAGGCGCCCGTGAAGACGAACGGCTGCGCGTACAGCTGGAAGCTCAGGGTGGGCGAGAACGTGGCGTTGAGCCGCAGCGTCGCGCTCGCCTGGTGCTCGATCAGCTGGGCGAACACGTAGCGCGTGCCGAACGTCGCCGTGCTGGACGGGTCGCTCACGGCCTGGACGTACTGGGCGGCGAACCGCCCGGTCACGTAGGACGGCGCGAAGCTCAAGGATACGGCCGAGCTGGGCCGCAGCGTGAGCTTGGGCAGCAGCTCGAGCGACCAGCCGCCCGCGGAGTCATGCGTGAAGGCGGCAAATGCGTAGGCACTCGTCATCTTGCGGTCGTCGGTGTACCCGTCGACGCTCAGGTACCAGGAGGGCGGGGTGCGCGCGAGCGGGCCGCCGCGGGTGAGCCGATCGTCAATCGCGCCGCCGGCATAACTCAGCGTCGCCTCCCCGATCCAGAAATTGCGGAATTGGCCGAACGTGTACACGCCGATCTTACGCTGAATCAGGTTACCGTCGTAGTTCCAGCTGTTACTGAGCGACAGATCGGCCAGCGCGTGCAGAAAGAGCTTGCCCGGCCGGGTCCAGCGCCGGCGCCCGGCGAGTTGGGCCGACGCCCGGTCCACGCGCTCTTGGAAACCCAGGTCGTTCACTTCGAAGCTGGGGGATACGAACTCGCCGGCGACGCTCCAGTCCCAGGTGCCGGCCACCTTGTTGAGGAACACATCCCCCGTTGCCCCGGCGAGCGACGTGCGATGCGGGTCGTACGTGAAGCTGCGCGCATCCGGCCGTTGGTAATAGCGGCCGGAGGACTGCTGCAGCTGCTGCAGGGCGAGCGTGTCGCCGCGGACGTACGAGCCGCCCAGGCTCGCGGCCAGCGTGTAGGTGTTGTGGCCCCACCGATGGAAGAAATCCACGCCACCGGTATAGGCGGCCCTGCCGAGCATGTCGAGCGCGGGCGTGTCGAGGTCGCGATGCACGGCGGTGGCCACGAGCCCCATGGTGGTGTTGCCGTTCCGCAGGTCGCGCTTCAGCCGGCCGACGAAGTAGTTGGTGAACGGCTCGACCTCGTCGCGGTGGCGCAGGCCGGTGCTCGTATCGAACACCGTCGCCCATTCGCGCCCGGTGAGGGCATCCAGGATGCCGATCGACCAGCCGTTCGCCCTCCGGCCGCTGAGTTTCGCAGCTCCGAGGATCGTGCTGCTCTGCGGCATGTCCACGAAGTCACCGTCGGCCGAGCCCTGCGGCGGCTGGCCGATGCGTCGCGAGTAAAAGAACTGCGGCCGATCGTTCAGCGTCGCGAGCCCGCCACCCTTTCCCGCGAAGGCGAAGATGTTTCCTCCTTCGATGAAAAACGGCCGCTTCTCCTCGAGCTCCACCTCGAATGCCGTGAGGTTGACGATGGCGGGATCGAGGTCGACCTGACCGAAATCGGGGTTCACGGTCGCATCGAGGGTCACGTTCGAGCTCACGCCGTACTTCAGGTCGGCGCCCATGCCGCCCAGGTAGGTGCTGCCGTGGTCGAAGGGGTCGGCGGGCGAGCGCGGCGTGTCATAGCGACTGTGGCCGACCAGATAGGGCAGTACTTCGACCCGCCGCGGGGTCGGCAGGTCCTCCAGTCCGACGAGATCGGCGAACCGGGACGCGACTCCGCTTTCGGTCTTTCGGGTCAGGGGAAACATGTCGAGCTCGTTCTTGCGCTGGATCCAGCGCTCGAAGCGCACGCCCCACACCTGCTCGCGCGCCTCCGAGAACCTGAGCTGCGAGAGTGGAATCCGCATCTCGACCGTCCAGCCCAACGAGTCGAGCGCCGTCTCCGCTTCCCACACGGCGTCCCAGGAATCGTCGGAGAAGCCCCCGTCCTCTCCCAGCAGCACGTCCCGCTTCACACCGGCCGCGTTGACGATGAACTCGAACGCCGTGCGGCGGTCGTGGTAGCTGTCCAGCAGCACGCGGAACTCGTCGCTGTGCGTGGTCGCGTCGCGACGGCCCAGCCGCGCGATGATCCCCGCCGCGTCGGAATCGAACAGCCGCGCGCCGATGTACAGCGCGTCGGCGTCGTACAAAATGCGGATCGCGACGCGCTCCGTTGCGGCCGCGCCTTCTTCAGTGTCGCGCTGGAGGAGCTCGCTGAACGGCGGAGCGGCGGCCCACGCCGGATCGTCCAGATGGCCGTCGATGACGGGCCGCGTCGCGCCGGTGACCCGGGCCGCCGTGACGACCGCCGCTGGGTCTCCGCTCGGACGCCACGCACGGGCGTCCGCCGCCGCGGTCTGGAGCTGTCGGGCGGCGAGAACGGCGATCATGCGGGGCTCGGAAGACGACGTCCCCGATCGATCACGGGCCTGCCGCCGCCTTGAGTCCGTCCGGCAACTTCGCCCACTGCTCGGGCGCGAGCACGCCGCGCGCCCGCTCCAGCGCGCGACGGATGTTGTCGCGCTGCGCCGAATCCGCCACCGCGCGGTTCGCGGCGTCCAACGAATCGGAGATCGCCTGCAGCTGCGCCGCCTGCGCCGCCGAGAGTCCCAGCGAGTCCCGCAGGCCAAGCATCTCGGCCACGGGGTTGCTGAAGGTCGGCGCCGGGACCCCGAGGGTGTCGGGCCCCGGAGGGACTCCCGGCGCCACGCCCGTGGCGTCGCGCCGGGTCGCGCGCAGGCGCTCTCGGGTGCGACCGGGGCCGACGGCGAAATGGGCCTGGAACGCGATCTGGAACGGGACCGAGATGCCGCCGGTGCCGGTCGCGGTCGTGCCGAACCGGCCATTCACGCCGTACAGATAGCGCAGGGTGGCTGGATCGAAACCGTGCACGGTCAGCAGCACGGGGTCGGGCGTGGTCGAGTATCCCCACCCGTGGAGGTTCGCCGCTCCGTGCAGCCACTCGTCCAGGCCGCCGAGCAGGTTGAACGTCAGCAGCGAGACCGTCAGGCGGCGATCGCTGCCGAACCACTTCGGCCGCCAGTTGAGCTGCAGGTCGAAGGTGGGCTGCCAGGGGCCGGTGCAGGAGTTGCGACCAGCGATGCGCCCGAGCTGTTGCTGGAGACAGCTACGCGCCGCGGATGGAGCGGTGGCGAGCAGCGTGCGCATCCCGTGCGCCACTGCGGTGTCCTGCGCGGTGGCGGGATCGAAAATGAAGGCGCGGTCGTTGTGCTCACCATCGCCGTTGATGTCGCTTCCCACGAGGGGCGTGTACGGCGTCCCCGAGGTGAAATGCCCGATCGCGCTGAACTCGAGGGCCGCGCTGACCGGGTAGGTCACGGTGGCGAGGAACGAATGCCGACGCTCGAGCTCGCTCGTCGCCCATTCGGGGACGTTGGGATCGGCCGCCGTGGTGGGCGCGGCGAAGCCGCGGGGCACGGCGCAGCAGGAGTACGACGACTGGTCCCGGGCGCGGGTGAGCGTATAGGCCAGCCGCACGACGGCGCCCCGGTGGGTCACGTCGATGAATCCCACGGTGAGCTGCTTCGTGTCCGATTCGAGATCGGACCCGATGGCGAGCACTTGCCCGAACTCCGGATGCAGCCGCGACGCCGCGTCGCTGAGCGCGCCCGTCGTCGGGACGATCGAGTCCCGGGGCACGTACACGGGCCGGCCGGCTTCGTCGGGGAGGGTGAAGCGCGGCGTGGGGACCAGGTTCAAGTCGCGAAATCCGTATTGATTCACCCCGCGCGCGTAGCTCGCCTCCACCGTGATCCAGTCGTTGCCATGAAAGCGGCGCAGCCACGCGAGGGACCCACGCCAGGCGTGCGCCGCCGTGAAGTCACGCCGAAACACCGTCACGTCGGGCTGCGGGGTGACGGCGACCGCGCTCGTCGTGTCCGCACACTGGGCCGGGATCGTGGATGGATCCCGGGCATACTGCGACCACTCCGGCATGGGGACCGCGGAGCCGACGCACACCAGGTCACTCTGGCCGGTCGTCAAGCCCGGGGCGCCCAGCGCGGCGCCGTACAGGAACGTCGGCGTCAGACCGCGGAAATCTCCGACCCCGCCGCGCAAGAAGTTGGCGTGAGAGCCGGGCGCCGTGCCGAACGTCCAGGTGAACCCGACACGCGGTGAGAGATGGAGTTCCGTCGGGATGACGTCGGTGCGCACGGCGAACAGCGAATCGACGGCGCGATTGTACGTCGGCGCTCCTGTGAAGCTGGTGTGCTCGAGCCGCACGCCATAGGTCAGCTGGAAGCCGGCGCTGGGACGCCAGGTGTCGCCGGCGTACAGGGCACTGTTCCACGCCGTTCCGGTGCGGACGACGGGGGCCATGGTACGCAGGTAGAGCTCGGCCGAGTCGGCCGCGAGCGCGGCGAGCGATGGGAACACGAAGGTGCCGAACTGGTCGGCGGTCTGGTTTTCAGCGACCCGCGTGCCGTTCACGAACGCTCCCAGCTTGACCCGGTGCGCGGTGCCGCCGGGCAACCAGGAAAGCTCGTCGGTGGCCTCGACGCTGCGATCATCGGTGCGGATGGGAAGGCCATCGTTGCCGCCGAAGGCCAGGGTTTGTATCCCCTGCACACTGTCGGGAAGATCGGAGGTGACGTTCACGAGCGCGGCGGGGATGGCCAGGTAGGGCCGCATGTCTCGCCGTGTCGCAGAGAAATAACCGCGTGCTTCGTTGATGACATTCCCGCCGAAATACGACGTCAGCGCGGCCATCACGCCCCCGGCGTGCTCGGAGCGGGTGCCCCCGGTCGCGGGCAACGCCAGGGTGCTCACCCGCGTTGGCTCCTGCGTATCCCAGCGGCCGTCGAAGCGGAGCGTGAGCGTGTGCGCGTCCGACATCTGCCAGTCGAGGCGGAGCAGGGCGAGCGTGTTGTCACCGCTGCGGTCCTGCGAGACGCCGGGGACCGTCAACGGCGCCCCGCGCCAGGACTCCTCGGCCGGCACACTGGTGGCGATCCGCGATCCAAGCGCCCGCGCACCGGCTCGGCCCGTGTCGCGCGCGATGATCCAGGCCCGGCTATCGGTCTCGCAGGCGAGCACGTCGCGGCGCCGGACCGTCATCCGGACCGCCTGCGCGAACCTGCCGAACGTCGCGCTGGCATCGCCCA
>CBFHAJ010000167.1:0-7297 GCA_965653495.1 uncultured bacterium
GACAGGACACCGTGTTGGGGCAGCGGGTGTCCGCCTCCCCCTCCGGCCGGACCACGGCGCGGAGGAAATGCCGCAGCTTGGGACCGAGCGTGATCGGCTCGGCCACGCACACAGGCACGGTGCGCCGGAACGGCAGCGGATGGCCGAGCAGCCGGCGGAGGGCGGGCCGCACGAACAGCTCGAACGTCACCATGGTGCTCACGGGATTGCCGGGGAGACCGATCCACGGCGTCGTGCCCAGCAGGCCAAAGCCGAGCGGCGCGCCGGGGCGCATGCGGATGCGCCACAGCTTGATGTCGCACCCCAGTTCGGTGAGCACGTCGCGCACGAAGTCATGCTCCCCCACGCTCACGCCGGCGGTTGTCACCAGCAGATCGGCGTCCCGCGCTCCGGCCAGATGCTCGCGCAAGCTCTCTTTCGTGTCGCGCGCCACGCCCAGATCCACGGGGATCCCGCCGGTGCGGCGGATCAGGCCGTGCAGCGTGTAGGAATTCGACGTGGCGATCTTACGCCCGGCGAGGATCTCGTCCGCGTGATCGAGATCGACGATCTCGTCTCCCGAGCCCATGAAGGCCACACGCGGCGCGCGGTGAACGAGCGGGGTGCCATGCGCGATGGACGCGAGGACGCCGAGCTGGGCGGGCCCGAGGGCGGTGCCCGCCGTGAGCACGACGGCTCCCTTGCGAATGTCCTCCCCCCGATACCGGACGTTCTTCCCCGCGTCGCGTCCCGTTACCACGGTCACTCGGTCTGCCGTGGCATTCTCGGTATCCTCCTGCCGCACCACGGTGTCCGCGCCCGCGGGGAGGGGAGCACCCGTGAAGATGCGCGTCGCCTGACCCGCGCTGATGGCGCGCTCCGGGAACCGGCCGGCCGCGACGCTCTCGATCACACTGAGCGTGACCTTGTGGTCGGTGCTGGCACGCTCGACGTCCGCGCCGCGCACCGCGTAGCCGTCCATGGCGGAGTTGTCCCAGGCCGGAAGGTCGATCGGGCTCACCACGTCTTCGGCGAGGACCAGGTCGAGCGCTTCCCGCAGCGGTCGACGTGCCGCGGGGAGCGGGTCGACGTGCTCGAGAATGACGCGGGCGGCTTCCGTCGGGGTCAGCACGAGCGTTTCATCGTCAGGGCGGCAGGATCTTCGCCCGGTCCCACGCCAGGTTCGCGAGCGTGACGAGCCAGGCGGTGTCGGAAAAGTGGAACACCGGAAACTCGGCGCGATAGGTGGGACTGTCCGTCACGATCGCGACCCAGTCGGCGGGCTGGTGGACCTTGGGATCGAACAGGGGCTCCGGACCGGCGGCCAGCCGGTAGACCTCGATTTTGGGAAGGGGTGCGCTCTTGAAGCCTTCCACCAGCACGATGTCCGCCCCCGAGAGGTAGCGGCGCGTCAGGCTCACGGGGTCCGACTCGGCTTCCGTTTTCTCCCACAATACGCGCTGGCCGGGCCCCTCCATCAGCACGCGCTCGGCCTTGCCCTCGTGCCAATGGCGCCAGGAATCTTTGCCGCGCTGGTCGGTATCGGCGGGGTGGGTACCGTGCTTGATGGTCATCACCCGGAACTTGCGGCGCACGAGCTCCGCGGCGAGGGCCACGAGCAAGGTGGTCTTCCCCGCGTTCTTGCGCCCGATGACCGAGATCATCCGTGTTGCCGCCACACCGCCTCCGCCCGCTCCAGGTCCTCCGGGGTGTTTACGTTGAAGAACAGCGTATCGGGGTCGCCAAACGCCCGCACGCGCTCGAGCGGTAGTGTACCGACGCGCACGTCGGCGTGGAAGCCGATGGCTCGCAGATCGCCCCGCGCAAGCTGCTGCTCGATCGCAGGGCCGCACGCCGGCCCGTACACGGCGCACAGCGGCTCGACGCCGCGACGCCCGTCGCTCTCCGGCAGGAACGCGTCGTACTTCACAGCACCGGCGACCAGCGCCTGCAGCAACGCCGGCGCGACGAACGGCATGTCCCATGCAACGCACAGCACGGGACCCGCACCCGATACCACCGCCGTGTAGATGCCCCCAACGCTCCCGCAGTCAGGGCGGACGTCGCGCACGGTCACGAGATCGGGCCGCCAGCTCGGGCCCTCGGGAGCGTTGGCGACAAGCAGCGGGGCCGTGCCCGTCACACCCGCCAGGGCCTCCACCACGCGGTCGAGAATCCGCTCCCCCCCGATCTCGACCAGGCCCTTGGGACGCCCGCCGTAGCGGCGCGCGGCACCGCCGGCGAGGACGGCGCCGCGCACGGCCTCAGACTCCGAGCGACTGGTGGTCCACCATCAGGCAGCGATCCATCACCAGGGGGACCCCCGCCGTGGCAGCCCGTTCGGCGGCGGTCTCGTCCACGACCCCTACCTGCAGCCAGATGAGCCGGGGGTGGACCCGAATCGCCTCGTCCACGACGGGCCCCACCACGGCGCTCCGCCGGAACACGTCCACCACGTCGATCGCGTGGTCCGCCGCGGCGGCCGTGAGGGTCGGGTAGCTTCGCTCCCCGAGGATCGTGTCGTGCCCGGGGTTGACGGGCCTGATGCGAGAACCGGAGCGCTGCAAATAGCGGGCGACCGAATGGCTGGCGCGGGTGGGCCGCGGCGACAGCCCGACGACGGCGATCGTCTTGGCCTCGCGCAACAGGGTGCGCAGCGCCTCGGACGTCATGCCTCGGGTCGGTGTAGGTGCGGCGTCCCGCTCACGGCCCGCCCGACCAGGATCACGCCGGAGCGCCGCGCGATGGTGAGCGCCAGTGTCGACGGGACGCTCGGGGTCGCGAGGTACGCGAGCCCCGCGCGCGCCCCCTTGTACGCCAGCTCGGCCGAGATCCGGCCAGTGACGAGCAGGCCGCGCCCCGCCAGCTGCTGGCGGGCGATCACGGCGGCGCCGATCACCTTGTCGACCGCGTTGTGGCGACCGATGTCCTCGGCGTGAAACAGCAGCCGCTCGCCGTCGGTGAGCGCCGCCGCGTGGATCCCTCCGGTCTCATTGTATCGCTCACCGGAGGCGAACAGTTGCTTGAAGAGCGCCCGCAGGCGCTCGGGTGGCGGTGGCTCACCGCGCGGTGGGGCATGCTTCACGGCGTGCGGGTCGGCGAGGAAGGTCGAGACGGCGCCGCACCCGGACGCGAGCACACGCTTGCGGTCCTCCCCTTTGACGAGCGCGACGCGATCGGGCCGCACCTCCGCCCAGAAACCGAGATCGGTTGCGCAGGGGCGCAGCTTGACCAGGTCGTCGAGCGTCTCGAGGTAGCCTTCGCCGTGGAGCCACCCCGTGGCCAGCTCTTCCAACTGGTCCGGCGTGCACATCCACGTCACCGCGGGCTCGCCGTTTACTTCCAGCCACACGGGGACCTCCTCCACGGCCGCCGACTCGGCGAGCATCCGGCCGCGGCGGCTCCCCGGCTCAGCCTTCACCGAAATACTCGGAATAGATCGTCGGCCCCTCCTGCACCCGTACCGCGTGCAGCGTCGCGCCGACCGGCAGCCGCTGGGCGAGGCGCTCCCAGAAGTAGACCGCGAGCGCTTCGCCCGTGGCCAGGCGACGGCCGGCGGCGAACTCGGGAATCACGTCGTTGATCACCTTACCTTCGAGGCGTGTCGTGATCTCCTCCTTGAGCACGCGGTCCAACTCGCCCAGGTTCACGACACCTTTTCGCTCGGGCTCGAGCGTCCCCCGGACGGTCACGCGCACCTGGTAGCGATGGTCGTGGTCTTTGGCCGCCTTGCCGAACTCGGCGGCATTCTGTTCGGCAGTCAGGTCTGAGCGCCGGATCCGGTGGCTCGCCGTAAACTCAACGATACGCGTAAGATAGCTGGTAGGCATGGTCAGAATACCCGCACCGCGCTGGCCTTGAAGGAGAACACGACTGGGCTGCCGGGACTGAGCTCGAGATCACGCAGGGCTTCCTCCGTCACCACGGCGACGAGCTCCACACCCACGTCCGCGGTGACGTGTACGGCACCGGAGCGTCTCCTGGCCAACCCGGTGACGCGGCCCCGAAACACGTTGCGCGCGGAGGAAGCGAGCGGCTCACGGCTGACGAAGATATCGGTCGGGGGGACCGCGAGAATCGCCGGCCCGGTCCTGTCGGTCACGGCCGCGATCATCACGGTACCGATGCAGGCATGCTTCAAGTCCCCGGCGCCGGCGGCCTGTAACTCGACGCGGAACAGGTTCTCGGGCGTCACGGGCGAGAGCCGGCCGTCCGCCAGAGCGCGCACGTCGTCCGCCCAGCGGTAGGCGTCCTCCAGCTGGTGCGACGCGAGACACACCGCGAGCGGTCGCCGGACTCGCTCCTCGGCGAGGGCGTGGTACAGCGTGTGGGCGGCGGCGCGGTCGGCCGAGCTGACGGGCTCGTCGAGCAGCAGCACGTCGGGCTCGAGGGCCAGCGCCCGCGCGACCGCCACGCGCTGCACCTCGCCGTCCGAGAGTTCGTGGCGCCGGCGTCCGAGCAGCGAAGTGATGCCGAGCCGTGCCGCCACGTCGTCTACTCGCCTGTCAACCGCTTGGTGTCTGGCACCGCGTATCTGCAGTCCAAAGCCCATGTTTTCACGGACCGTTCCCCGAAACAGCACGGGTCGCTGCTCGACGAGCGTGATCCGGCGCCGCTGCCGTGCGCCGGCCCGTGGAGCCTGCGGACCGGATACAACGGCGCCGTCGAGGACGACCGAGCCTTCAGTGGGGCGCTCCAGCAGCGCGAGCAGCCTCAGCAGGGTGCTCTTGCCCGAGCCGTTCGGCCCGACGATCGCGACGGCTGCCCCCTGGGGAACCGTGAAACGCTCGAGGTCGAGCACGACGCGTCCGTCGTAGCGGTGCCGGACGTCGACGAGCTCAAGCATGGCTGGCCCCGCCTCCGTGGCCCTGCAGCACCTGCAGCGCGATGTTGACGAGCAGGGCGAGGAGCAACAGGATGAGGCCGAGGGCGAGCGCGAGCCCGAAGTCACCCTGGCTGGTGTACAGTGCCACCGCGGTCGTGAGGGTGCGGGTCTGGCCGCGGATGTTCCCACCCACAGTCATGGCCGAGCCGATCTCGGCGACGACGTGCCCAAAGGCGGTGGTGATCACCGCGGCGAGGGCGAAGCGCGCCTCGCGGGCCACGGTCCACGCCGTGCGCCAGCGGCCGGCGCCGAGCGTCTCGGCGGTGCGGCGAATGCGGGGGTCGACGCTTTGCACCGCGGCCGCGGCCAACGCGGCCGCGATCGGGAGCGCGAGCAACACGTCGCCCAGCGCGATCGCCTGCCAGGTATAGAGCCATCCCATACCGCCGAGCGGGCCGCGGCGCGACAGCAGGCCGTACAACAGCAGGCCGAGCACGACCGTCGGAAACGCGAGGGCGGTGTTGACGACGGTCAGCGCGGCGCGGCGACCCCAGAAGGGCCGCGTGGCGAGGGCGAACCCGAGCGGGAGACCGAGCCCACACGCGAGCGCGGTGGAGATGACGCCGATCTTGAGGGTGAGGAAGGCGATGCCGTACACTTCGGCGTCGCCCGAAAACAGCAGCGCGAGCCCGCGGCGCAGCCCGTCCGCTAGAAAATCCATCCCACGCCGATCGTGGCCCAGGGATGCGCCGTCCAGTCCTCGAGCGGCGAGACGATCGAGAGCACGCTGGTGCCATCGGCGCCCGGCACCCGGTAGGAGAGCGGGTAGCGCAGCTTCCAGAACACCACGCGCAGATCGCTACGGATCGAAATCCGTCGCGCCGGATACCAGCGCACGCCGGCGTTCGGCATGAGCGTGAATTTGGTGCCGAACGTATAGCCGCTGGTATCGCGTGGCAGCTTGCTGCCCACGGCCACTCCCAGCGCGGCGCCGACGAACGGCGAGAAACCGTGCCACGTCTTGCGGCCTGTGAGGATGAGCTGCAGCCCGGCATCGGCCAGCACCACGTGGTCGTCGAACGGGCCGGTCGTGCGCCTGGCCGCCGAGTCCGCCGGCAGCACGACGAAGCGCGTCCCCTGCGCGTACGCCATGCCGAGCGAGGCCCCCACGGCGCCGAACTGGACTTCGTAGCGCACCCCGGCGGTCAGCCCGTTCGCCGGGCCCACGCCCAGGCTGCCCCGGCCCCCGGCGAGGTAGCCGAAGCTGGCGACCGTCACGGCGCCACGCGGCATATCGTGGTAAGGCGAGTGACCGGGGTCGTAGCCGACTTGGGCGGACAGGCGGTCAGGCGGACCGGCGGACAGGAGCACCGCGCCGCTCAGTGCCACCGACCACCGAAACCACCGTCCGCCCGTCCGCCCGTCCGTCTGTCCGCCCATATCAGTCGCTCTCCCTTAGATCCCGCCCCGTCATTTCCCGCGGCGGCTCGATGTCCAGCATCCGCAGAACCGTCGGCCCCACGTCGCACAAGGCGCCCCCGTGACGCAGCGCGCTCGCGCCGTCGCCCACCATCACGAACGGAACGGGATTGGTCGTGTGCGCAGTGTGCGGGCCGCCGGTCGTGGGATCGATCATCAGCTCACAATTACCGTGATCGGCCGTCACCAGCACCGTGGCGTGTCGCCGCTCGGCGCTCTGGAGGACCCGCTCGAGACAGCGATCCACCGTTTCGACCGCCGCCACCGCCGCGCTGAGTACACCCGAGTGTCCCACCATGTCTCCGTTCGCGTAGTTGCACAGAATAAAGTCGTGATCTCCCGCCTCGATCGACTTACACAGTACGTCTGTTACCCCTGGCGCGCTCATCTCGGGCATCAGGTCGTACGTGGCCACCTTCTGCGACGGGACCAGCAACCGCTCCTCCCCAGGGTAGGGTGTCTCGACCCCGCCGTTGAAGAAGTAGGTGACGTGCGCGTATTTCTCGGTCTCGGCGGTCCGAAACATGGTCTTGCCGCGCTCCGAGAGCACTTGCGCCACGATCTCGGACAGCACCATGGGCCCGAACGCGATGGGAAAGCGAAACGTCGCATCGTACTGGGTCATGGTGACGAGGTCGATTGCGGTGCGCGCGCCGGTCGCGAACCCGTCGAACCCTTCCACCGCCAGTGCCCGCACGATTTGCCGCATGCGATCGGCGCGGAAGTTGAAGCAGAACACCCCGTCGCCCGAGCGGATGCGCGGCGTGCCGGTGATCACGCGCGGCTTGACGAACTCGTCCGTCTCGCCGGCCTCGTACGCCCGGCGGATCGCGCTCAGTGGGTCGGCCGCGGGCGCGCCCGTCCCGTGCACCATGGCGTCGTAGGCGAGCCTGGTGCGGTCCCAGCGCTTGTCACGATCCATGGCGTAATAACGCCCGACGACGGTGGAGATCACCGGGGTTCGGGGGCCGAGGCCCCATCCCCGACCCCCCACCCCCTACAAAAAAGACTACA
>CBFHAJ010000168.1:0-7212 GCA_965653495.1 uncultured bacterium
GGGACAGCACCTTCTGCTCCGCGTGGTCGCGCACGGCGCAGGTGTTCACGAGCACCACGTCGGCCTGGGCCACGTCGGACGCGGCGACGTACCCTTCGCGCCCCAGCTCGCCGAGGATCAGCTCGGAGTCCGCGACGTTCATCTGGCAGCCGTAGGTCTCGATGTAGATGCGCGCCATGGCTCCTAGATCGTCACCTCGAAGCGCGACTGTTCGCCGTCCCACTGGTCGGTGGGAACATAGACCGAAAGGTAGTCCTGCGTGAGGACCTCGACTTTGCCTTGCGACCGGCCGCACACCACGCCGTCGCCGCGCCCGCCGTGCCGGGCCGCGCGGTAAGCGGCCGCTTTCCGCTCTCCCAGTTGGCGCAGCTCGCGGGCACGGTCGCGGACCACGTCGGGTGGGACCGGCGTGCCGAGCCGCGTGGCGGCGACACCCGGGCGCGCGCTGTAGGGAAATACATGCAGGTAGGTGAACGGCAGCGCAGCGACGAGCGCCAGCGTCGCCTGATGGTCGGCGTCGGTCTCGCCCGGGAACCCCGCGATGATATCCGCGCCGAGGCCGAAGACCGGCATCTGCGCGGCGAGCCATTCGATGCGCGCGCGGTATGACTCGGCGGTGTACCAGTGGCGCGCCATGCGCTTGAGCACGCGATTCGAGCCCGACTGCAGCGGCGCGTGCAGGTGTGCGGCGAGGTGGCGCGGGGCCTCGATCAAGAGGCGGGCGATCGTGTCGTCGACCTCGGTGGCTTCGATAGAGGAAAGGCGGAAGCGGGCGTGAGGGACGGCGGTGATGAGGGCTTCGAGGAGTGCGCCGAGGGTCGGGTGACCCCGGGGCGCCGCCCCGCGGTCAGCCGCACGGTCCTGCCCGTAGGTGCCGATGTGCACTCCCGTCAGCACGATCTCCGCGTGATGCTCAGCGAGCGCGCGCGCTTCTTCTACCAGCTCCGGAATCGATCGCGAGCGATTCGCGCCGCGGGCGAGGGTGGTCGCGCAAAAGGTGCAATGCTCGTCGCAGCCATCCTGGATCTTGAGCAAGCCGCGGGCGCTTCCGGGCACCCGCCGCAGGACCTCACCCCCTGTCCCCCTCTCCCTTCGGGAGAGGGGGGACGAAAGGTCGAGTCCGGACGCGCGGAGCACCGCGCCCGGCTCCGCGCCCCCCACCACCGCCCGTACCCGCGGCAAGGCTGCGATCGTGCCGTCGTCGCGCGCGGCCGCGCAGCCCATCACGACGGTCTCGAGCGTGTTCCCGCGGGCGAGCCGACGCACGAAGCTGCGCAGCTTCACTTCGCTCTCGTGGGTCACCGTGCACGAGTTCACCACCGCCACGTCCGCGGCGGCGGGGTCGTCCACGATCACGGCGCCCTGATCGACGAACGCCTGCTGCACCAGCGCGGTGTCGTACTGGTTCGCGCGGCAGCCGAAGGTGTGGAAGTAGACCTTCCGCTTCATGGACGGACTGTGACGCCCAGCAGCACCGTCCAGATACGCTCGGTGAGTCCGCCACCCTTGCGCTCCAGGTGCTCCACGCCCAGGTCGAGCAGGGCGCGTCCCCCCGCGAACGCGCGGCCGGTGCCGCCCGCGACGGCGAACTCGGTGGGCGCGGTGGTGCCGGGCCCGAACGGCAGCTGGCCGCCGCGCACGCCCAGACGCCACGGCATCTGACGGGCGCCCACCTCCGCACCCGCGGACCAGCTCCACGTGTCGAACGCGCCCGCGCCGGCGCGCGCCCAGCCGCGATACGCCACCGACCCGGCGATGCGCACGCCGCGCGCCGGCGCCAGCAGCAGGCCGCCCCCCGCCATCCGCGGGAGATCGGTGAGCGCGTGGGTCGAATCGCCCACGGTGGCGCGCAGGTGGTTGTCGGCCCGCGCCCAGCCAGTGAGCGCGATGCCGGGCACCGGATTCAGCATCACGCTGCCCGACACCCCCAGCCCGGAGTAGTGCACCTCGGCGCTCTGCTGCAGCGTGTGAAACGACGTGTCGTCGAACGCGCGCTGCGCCGTTTCGCGCGTGGAGCCGGCGAGCAGGTGCAGGGCCGCGCCCACGGCGACGAGCCGGTTCAGGCGGCTGGCGGCGGCCACGCGCAAATCGGCGACACTCCCGTCGCTGGTGATGGCATCGGTGTACGGCTCCACCTGGCCGCGCAGCGACGCGGAGTCGCGCAGCGTCACCGCCCAGGAGCGGTCGAGATAGGTGGTGAACCCCGCGGCCACCGCGAGCCCCGGCGCGACCCGTCCCGCCACGTTGAACAGCGGAAAGCGGGTGCCGCGGAGCGAGGAGGTCGTCCCGCCCACTTGAGACTGGCGGTACGAGGCGGCGTTCATCGCCGTGGCGGTGAGCTGGGGGACGTCGGCGAGCGGGGCCTCCGACAGCGACGAGAGGGCATCGAACGGCGCGAACGCCCCGGCCGTGGAGCGCGCCCGCACCGACTCCCAGCGCCCCGGCGTGCCGAGGCCACGGACGCCGAACTGGGAGTCCTGGGCGGACAGGCGGACGGGCGGGCAGGCGGACAGAAACAACACCGCGAGTCCGAGACTACGGACCGCCCGTCCGGCCGTCCCGCTGTCCGCTTTCATGGCTTCCCGAACGGATAGGGCCGCAGGTACGTGATGCGCAACGTGGGCCGGTACGCCGCGGCGAGCGACGGATACAAGCGGATGAACGCGAACGCCTGGGCCTCCTGCTGCGCGCGCAGAATCAGCGTGGTGGGCCGGGTGGTGTCGGCCGCCCAGTACTGCAGCAGGTTCGTCATCTCGATGTGCAGGGTGTCGGTGGCGCCGATGCGGATCATGGTCGTGTCGGTGCGCGTGGCGTCGACAATGATGGGCGACTTGACGCCGAAGTCGGCGTACACCGTGTGGACCTCCATCGGGAACGAGTCCGAGCGCGCCCCTTGTGCCGGCGCGGCGGGGATCAGGATCAGCGTACCGCGGATCACTTGCGACGAGTCGCGGATGAAGCGCGGGAACGCCACCCGCAAGATACTGCGCGCGGACGGCACGCCGCCCACCGCGAGCGTCGAGTCGGTGGGGGGCGCGGGCGGGTCGAACACGAAGTTGGAGAACGACAGCGACTGGATGTTGACTGCCTTGTGCAAGATGGTTCCCGCCGAGTCCACACTCACAAACCAATGCCACGTGAGCGAGGAGCGGGTGATCGCGATGCTGGCCAGCGAGTCGGCCGTGACGCGGATCCCGTACGCCACGGTGCCCGAATCGGGCAGGGAGTAGCGCGCCGCCGCCGTGTCGAACTTGAAGTTGAAGACCAGCAGATGATTTACCGTGTCCACCACGACGCTGTCGCCGGTGAGCGTATCTTTGCGGTTCGTCTGCGCGAGGAGCGTGTCGACGTTCACGCTCTTTACCGGCGAGCCGGCGAACGGGCCGGCGAGGGCCGCGAACGTCGTGGTCGTGTCGACCGTGACCGGCATGCGGAAGAACTCGAGCGTGAGGTTGTGCGCGCCCGTATCGCGCCGCGCCACGGTCAGCGTCAGCCGGGCCGAGTCGGCGCTCACGATGTGGCCAGTGTCGGTGCTGCTGAGGAGGTAGTTACCGCCGGACCCGTTGAAGCGGAGCAGTCCCCGGCTGTCGACGAACCCCGGCAGGTCGGCGACCAGCATGACGGGCGATTGCAAGCCTCCCACATAGCCACGGTACGCCGAATCCCGCGAGATGACGCCCGACAGCACCGTATCCACGATCTGAATCTGGCCCGAGGGGCAGAACGATGGACAATGCCCGGGAGCGGACACCTGCTCCACGCAGGCCGCCACCAGCAGCACGGCGCCCAGGAAGGCGGCCCGACGCCCGTTCATGACCGGAGCGCCGCCTTCGCGAACGCGTCGGGCAGCAGGTCGCGCAGCACCCAGCGGCGCTCCGCCTTCGGTCCCACGGCGATCACCTCGAGATCGAGCCCGAACTCGGCGAGCAGCTGGCGGCACGCGCCGCAGGGCGACGCGGGCGGATCGGCGTCGGTGGCCACGACGATGCGGCGGAACCCGCGCGCACCGGCGGCCACGCCGGCGCCGATGGCCATCCGCTCCGCGCAGATGGTGAGGCCGTACGAAGCGCTCTCGACGTTGGTCCCCACGTAGACCTTGCCGTCGGCCGCCTCGAGCGCCGCGCCCACACGAAACTTGCTGTAGGGGCAGTAGGCGTGCTGCTGGACTTCACGGGCGCGCCGCACCAGCTCGGCGGTCACGCCCAGATCTCCTTCAGGAACGACGTGCCCGCCGCGAGCGCCGGCACGCCGAAGAACTCGGCCACCGTGGCGCCCATGTCGGCGAAGGTCGAGCGCTCGCCCAACGCGCGCGGCCGCACGCGGCCCCCCAGCGCCAGGATCGGCACGGCCTCCCGCGAGTGATCCGTGGAGGGGGTGGTCGGATCGTTCCCGTGGTCAGCGGTGAGGATGATCAGGTCGTCTCCCGTGACGCGCTGCTCGAGCCGGGGGATCCAGGCATCGAGCTGGCGTAGCCCACCATAAAACCCCGCCACGTCGTTGCGGTGCCCCCACGTCTGATCGAACTCGATCACGTTCACGAAAATGAACACCCCCCCCTCGCGTCGCGTGTCGTCCAGCGCCCGCTCGATCAGCCGATAAGCATCCGCGTTCGTGGGCGTATGCTCGCTCGTGATCGCCCGCCCGGCGAACAGGTCGTCCACCTTCCCGATCCCCACCCGCGGCACGCCCGCCGCCGCGAGCCGATCGAGCAGCGTGGTCCCCACCGGCTCGATCGAAAAATCCTTGCGGTGCGGCGTGCGCTCGTATGCCCCGGGCGGCCCCGTGAAGGGCCGGGCGATCACCCGGCTCACCGCGTCGTCACCGAGCAGCAGCTGCCGCGCCACCCCGCACGCCCGATACAGCTCCGCGAGCGGCACCGTCTGCTCGTGCGCCGCCACCTGAAAGACCGAGTCCGCAGACGTGTATACGATCCACTTGCCAGTCCGCTGATGCTCTTCCCCCAGCTCCGCAATGATGGCGGTGCCGGAAGCCGCCTTGTTCCCGAGCCAACCGCGCCCGGTGCGGCGCGCAAAGTCCTCGAGCAACGCCGCGGGGAAGCCGTGCGGGTAGGTGCGAAACGGCTTCGCCAGGAGCACCCCGCAGATCTCCCAGTGCCCCGTCGTCGAGTCCTTCCCGGCAGAAGCCGGGAGGGCCACACCGCAGGCCGCCGCCCCACTGACACCTGGTGCAAGCCCGGGGATCGGCCGGCACCGCCCCAGCCCCAACCGCTCCAGATTCGGCAGCTTCAGCCCGCCCACCGCGCGCGCCACGTTCCCCAGTGTGTCGGAGCCCGCGTCGCCGTAGGCGGCGGTGTCGGGGGCAGGACCGATCCCGAGCCCGTCGAGCACGATGATCGCGGCGCGCTTCAATCGTAGACGCGGGGCAGCCGCGGCCCCAGCGATGTCAGCACCGCGCGCTGCAGGTCCCCGCTCCAGTCGCAGAATTCGTCCAGCGTGATCTGCCCACCGTCGGCCGCGCCCAACAGCGTCGCCACGTCCTCCACGCGCACCGGGTGATCGCCCGCGTCCACCATGGTCAGATCCATCATTCCCGCGCCGATCACCGGACAGCGCGTGCCGCCGAGCAGCACGGACGCCCGACCCGAGCCGGCCCACGCCCGGCGCACGCCGTCGGCATAACCGACGGCGAGCGTGGCGACCATCGTCGCGCGCGGGGCGCGCCACAGCGCGTTGTAGCTCACGCTTTCCCCCGCCGCGAGCCGCCGCACCGACACCACGCGCGCCCGGATGCTCACCACCGGTTGTGGCTCGGGGAACCCCGCGGCGGGCGCGCCGCCGTACAGGAACACCCCGGGCCGGATCACGTCCAACGCGAAGCGGCGGTCGGCGAGCGCCGCGGCGCTGTTCGCCACATGCAACAGCGGCGGCCGCCGGGCGAGCCCCGCCACCGCGCGCTGGAAGCGCGCCAGCTGCTCGTCGGCCGTACCGTCGCGCCGCTCGGCCGAATGAAACTGCGTGAAGCAACCTTCGAGAGCCGGCGTGTTGGCAGCGTCGCGCAGCTGAGCGATCTCGTCCCAGCGCACGCCCGAGCGCCCCATCCCGGTGTCGATCTCCAGGTGGAACGGCCGCCCGTCCCCTCCACTGGTCCACTCCCGAATGGCCACGGCGTCACCGAGCGCCGGCGTGAGACGGAACACCTTTAGCTCGTCGAACAGCGCCGGCGGCGTCGGCATGAGGACGACCACGGGGCGCGCGATGCCGGCGGCGCGCAGCTCGGCGCCCTCGTCGAGGGTCGCCACGCCGTACCCCCAGGGATCGAGCTGCTCGAGGGCCTTGGCGACGGCCACCGCACCCAAGCCGTACCCGTTCGCTTTCACCACCGGGAGGAGCCGCGCACCGGCGAGTCGGGCCACCGTACGGGCGTTCTCGACGATGGCGGAGAGATTCACCTCCACCCACGCGCGGGACTCTCGCCCCCGGACGGACCGGTTCACAGGCGCGGGTATGATAACCGGGAAATGTAGATGGAAAAAGGGGTTGGGAGCGCTCCGGGGCGGGGATTATCGTTCCGAATGGCGAAAACACCAGACTCGGCACTCGCCCGCGCCCTCGCGCTGGTCCGCGACCTGCGCGCCCGCTGTCCCTGGGACGGCGCGCAGACGCGCGCCACGCTCCGTCCCTACCTCGTGGAAGAAGCGCTCGAGCTCGACCAGGCACTGCGCGATGATGATCCCAAGGCGCTGCGCGACGAGCTGGGCGACCTGCTGCTGCACCTGGCGTTTCAGATCGTGATCGGAGAGGAGCGCCGCGAGCTCGACGCTGAGTCGGTGACGCGGGCGCTGGAAGAGAAGATGTGGCGGCGGCATCCGCATCTCTTCGGTGGGCCGACGGCCGCTGAGGGATGGGAGCGAGTGAAGCGACGGGAGCGGGGAGCGGGGAGCGGTACCCTCCGCGGCTTGCCGCCTTCCCTTCCCCCGCTTTTAATGGCGTATCGGCTGCAAGAACGCGCCGCGGGTGTGGGGTTCGATTGGCCGGATGCGAAAGGACCGCTGGAGAAGGTGAAGGAGGAGTTGGCCGAGGTCGAGCGGGCAACGGGCAACGGGCAACGTGCAACGCTTCAAGAAGAAGTCGGTGACCTCCTCTTCGCCGTCGTGAACCTCGCTCGCAAGCTCGCCATCGACCCGCGGGCCGCGCTGGAGCAGGCGAATGACAAGTTCACACGACGGTTTGAGGGGGTGGAGCGGCTGGCGGG
>CBFHAJ010000169.1:0-7168 GCA_965653495.1 uncultured bacterium
CTCGTCTGTCCCTCGTGCGCTACGCGGTCGATCGTCCGGTCGCCGCGCCGCCGGGGAGTGGCAGGGGGGACGGGCGGGGCGGGGGGCGCGGGGGGCGGCGGCAAGTCAGCGCCGCTCACGCGGGAGCGCGTGACGCTGACGTGCCAGACGTGCGGCCGGCATGCGTCGTACATCGAGCGGGGGCGCGAGCCGCCACGGGACGAGACCATGGATCCTCACGCCCTGCGGGCGTAGGACTGGGAGGACGACAGGGACGTGGCGGGCGACGCGATACAGATGATGGGCACCGTCACTGAGGTGCTTCCCAATACTACTTTCCGCGTGAAGCTCGAGAACGGGCACGAAGTGCTGGCGTACGTGAGCGGCAAGATGCGCAAGAATTACATTCGGATTCTGCAGGGCGATCGTGTCGCCGTGGATTTGTCGCCCTACGATCTCACCAGAGGCAGGATTCCCTACCGCTACAAATGAAAAAAAAGAGGCCGGGATCGCTCCCGGCCTCTCGTGTCTTCTGGTACTTGCTGCGGCTTAGAAGAACAGCATGAACCCAGCCGAGACGTCGATCTGCTTCGGCCGGCCCACGCCGGTGCTCCCTTCCTCTGTGCCTTCGGCGACGAACTTCAGGGACTTGGTCCACTGATGGTAAATCCCAGCCGTGTACGAATAGAGGTTTGACCTAACAGCAGAGTTGCCGTCGCCAGCGGGCGCCGCCGTACTGTTGTTCTTCAGGCGGCTGAAGCCCCAGCTGAAGCCCAGGTTGGTCTTGGGGGCGACCTTGTACATGAGTTGCGCGTACCCACCGTCGGAGGGCCGCGTCTCGGTGCCGGTGGCAGCAGTGCCCGCCCGCTCGCCGCCCGAGAACAGCAGCGTGGTCCCGATGCCCTTGCCGATGTAACCGGTTACGGTAAGAGTCAGATCGGACATACTAGCCTTGATGCCGGCGGTACCGCCGAACGAGGTCAGTGACTCGCCACCCGACGCCGCGTCCGACGTGGTTTGCCACAGCCCACCCGCCCAGAACAGATAGGTGTTACGGCCGGACTTCTGGTTGTAGGTGAACTCTGCCTCGAGGCGCGGGATCTTGGTGAAGCTGAAGGCGTTTGACCGAACATCGGTGACTGTACCGCCCACCATCCCGAGCACGCTGGGCTGGAACAGGCCGATCGACAGCTGCGCCTGTCCAGGCTTCGTGCTGTACGTCACCTGCGCGTCAAAGTTCGCATACTCATACCCGTAACCGATACGGCCGAGCGTGGTGCCGCCACCCTGACCCGCTCCGATGCCGACTGCACCGACGCCGAACAGAGTCATGTCATTGACGATGTTCTGGCGGCCGAACAACCCCAGCTCACGACCAGCGAGAATTTGCGAGCCGTCCTTGAACCCGATCGTCATGTACACCTGACGCATGTCGATCTGGGCGCCCGCTTGCGTACCATTGCCGAAGTTGTCGTGGGCTGCTCCGTTGTTGATCTGCGGGGCGAACCCAAAGTGGATGCCGAGGTTCAGTCCGGCTTCTTTGCCCTTCGCCTCGAAGGTAGCGAAGGCCGGGAGCAGTCCTGTGCGAATGCTCGAGTTGGCAGGTCCACTGTTGTTGACCTTCGAGAACACCCAGAACGCATTCACGTTTCCAGCAAAGCCGAAGGACCATCCGTTCGACATCTGCATCGTCAGGCCTTGCGCGGTGGCCGTCGTCGCGACGCCAAGCGCGAGGCCCAACACCAGCAACGTGAGACGCTTCATACGAGAGTCCCTCCTTGGGAGTATTCCTATTGCTCGTCTGGCTTCTCACCTACGCCTGTTCGTGACCGACTTGATTAAGGAATGCGAAGCCTGCCTCCTATCCGAGAGCGAGTCGATCGTGCTGCGCACTGCCGCCGGACCTTGCCGCACCGATCCGTCCGGCACCTGCTCGGCACTCCTGCCTGGTCTCGGAACTGCATGGGGGGCCGACGGATCGGCCGCCTGCGGCTCGAAACCCGCCACATATTAGGCACCCTACCCCCAGAATTGCAATAAAACGCGGTTCACCCAGTCTGCACCAATGGGGCTAAATGCCGCGGGGGCAAGGTGATGGGTCTCTTGCCCCGATACGCCGAGCCCCCTCCCCGCGGCTGCGCAGAGAGGGGGCCCTGCTAGAGCCTAAGACACAGCCTCCAGGAGCCCTACATGCCTGCCTTGGGCAGCCCGAACACGAATACGGAATTGCCCAGCGGGTAGCTGATCTGGAAGTTGCCGCCCGCGGCGACCGCCACGAACTCCTCACCGTCCACCTCGAACACGGCGGGTGCGGCGTTCACACCGGCACCGCAATAGAAGCTCCACAGCACCGCGCCGGTCTTTGCGTCGTACGCCTTGAACCAGCCGTTGCCTTCGCCCGTGAACACCAGGCCGCCCGCAGTCGCGGTGGCGCCGCCCATCATCGGCAGCTCGGTCTTCACCGTCCACGCGATCTTGCCCGTGTTCAGGTCGATCGCGTTGACGTTGCCGTACTCACCCGAGTAGCCGCCCTTGTCGTCGGGAACGCGCACGAAGGCGGAGCCGAGCCACAGGCGCCCCTTTTCCCACGGTGCATAATGCACCTTGTAGTGCATCGGCTGGTGCAGCCCGACCGTGTACGCGTAGCCGAGCGTCGGGTTGATCGCGATGGGGGACCATTCCTGCCCGCCGTTCGCGCCCGGCAGCATGAAGACGCCGTCGGCGGTCGGCTGCGAGTACATGTTCTGCTGCGGCACGAACGCGGCCGAGCGACGGATGAGCTTGCCGGTGGCGGCGTCGAGCACGTAGACGAAGCCGGTCTTGCCGGCCTCGACCACGGCCTTCTTGCCGCCGACCATCGCGATGGCGGGCGGGCTCACCGCGTCCAGGTCCCACACGTCGTGCGGCACTTCCTGGTAGCCCCACTTGAACTTGCCGTTGGTGGCGTCGATCGCGACGATGCTCTCGCTCCAGAGGTTGTCGCCGGGGCGAATCGAGCCGTCCAGGTCGGGCGACGGGTTGCCGACGGCCACGAACAGCGTCTTGGTGGCCTCGTCGTACGCCGGGGTCATCCACATCGACGCGCCGCCGGTCTTCCAAGCGTCGGCGTTCTTCGCCGAGTCGGCCTTCTCCTTGTCGATGTCGCGCTTCAGGTCGTCGCCCTCGTTGGTCGTCTTGGACCACTTGCCCCACCAGCCGCCGTCCTCGGGCGCGGGCACCGTGTAGAACGTCCACACCGGCGCGCCGTTGGCCGTATTGAACGCCTTCACGTAGCCGCGGATGCCGTACTCGGCGCCCGACGTGCCGATGATCACGTTGTCGCCGATCACGAGCGGCGCCATCGTCTCCGTGTAGCCGGCCTCGGGCCCGTCACCCACCTTCACTTCCCACTTCACCTTGCCGGTGGCCGCGTCGAGCGCGACGAGATTATCGTCCAGCGTGCCGACGAACACCGAGCCGCCCGCCACCGCGACACCGCGGTTGTTGGGGCCGCAGCAGGCGGTGCTCACCGGGTCGTTCTTGTGCTCGTACTGCCACTGCAGCTTGTGGGTCCGGAGGTCGAACGCCCGTACAATATTATTGGGCGTAGCGGGCGAGGTGATGTACATCGTGCCGTTCACCACGACCGGCGTCGTCTCGAAGCTGCCGAGCCGCTCCGAGCCGTGGGTGTACACGGCCCGCGGGATGAGCCGTCGCACGTTCGTCGCGTTGATGGTTCGCAGCGGCGAGAAGCGGTTGTTCCAGTAGTTGTGCCCGTACATCAGCCAGTCACCACCGGCCGCGGCGTTGAGCAGCATGTCGTTGGTGACGTCCACGCGCGGAGCGGGCGGAATGGCCGGATCCGCGACTCCTCCCGACCCCTGCCCGCACAGCGGTGCCGCGACGAGCCCTGCGACCAGCGCGGTCGCGGACCATCGAGCCCAGTAACTCATACCCACCTCCGATGAAGGACGAATTTATTCGCCTGCACCAACCGAAAATCCCACGTACAGGTTGCGTCCGGGAGCGGGCTCATAATAGCGCCCGTTGGCCCCGTTGATAACCACCGATCCGATGTAGCTCGCGTCGAACAGGTTGTTCAAGCCCACAAAGGGGTTAAGCCGCACGCCGCCGGTTGTG
The DNA here is from genome assembly GCA_965653495.1 of uncultured bacterium. Lineage (GTDB taxonomy): Bacteria > Gemmatimonadota > Gemmatimonadetes > Gemmatimonadales > GWC2-71-9 > AG41. The sequence goes on from CBFHAJ010000169.1 coordinate 4,099, forward strand.
CCGCTCCACCCCAGGCGCAGGTTGGTCGACCAGAACGCGCCGGTGTAGGTGTTGAGTGTGTCGTTCACGAAGTAGCCCGAGGAATGCGTTTCCTCGACCTCCGCCCAGGCTCCGCGCGCCGCGGGAGGATGGCCCTTCAGCGAGAAATGCAGCCAGTGCTGCGGGATGCCCGGGAGCGCGCGGCCGTCGAGCACCCGTCCACCCGCCGTGTAGCTCGTGTAGCGGAAATCCGAATACGTCCACGCCGTCCCCAGCGTCACCCCCTCGGCCACCTGCCACTGGGCACCGAGCTCGAGGCCGCGGTGGCGCGACCGCCCGGCATTCTGGTAGAACACGCGCGTCGACGGGGGGATCTGATACGGGATCAGCTCGTTGTGCACGTCCGCCTGAAACAGCGCCACCGAGTAGTTGAGCCGGCCGGAGAAGTCCCCCCGCACACCCAGCTCGTAGTTGGTCGCCGTCTGGGGCTGGAGCGCAGGATTGAACCCGCCGGCGGTGTCGGGCCGGTTCGCCAGCTCGGTGGTGGTGGGCGTCTCGAACGACGTGCCCACATTGCCGTACAGCGTCAGCGCGTCGGACGGCGTGACGGCGACCCCGAAGGTCCCCGACAGGGCGCTCATCAGACGGTGTCCCGAGTCGTCGGGATTGGTCGCCGTAATGAGCCGGTCCTGGGCCTCGAACCGCACCCAGTCGTAACGCACCCCGCCGGTCAGCGACAGCTGCGGCGAGATCTGCAACGCGCTCTGCAGGAACGGCCCGACCTCGGTCACATGCTCGAGCTGGTCGAGCTGGCGCGAGGTGTCGCGCTGCGCAGTCGTCCCCTGATAGTTGTAGTTGACGCGATCGTCGCGCTGGCGCTGGAAGTCGACGCCCGCCGTGAGCCGATGCGGCAGCGAGCCGAGCGGCAGAGGCAGGGTGGTGCCCCAGCGGATGCCGTAGTCGAGCCGGTCGAGGGTGATCCAGGCGAAGGTCTGCGGGTTGTCCAGGCTGCGCGTGAATCCGTAGAGAGTGAGCGATGTTTCGCCCCCGCCGGCGAACTGCCGTCGTAAGGTCACGCCGCCCTGGCCCTGCGTCACATCCTTGCCCGCGTCCCGGGTCAGGTTGATCGCGGCGGCCGAGTCGCGGTTGGCGGTCAATTCGGTGGCGGTGAGCGCGCCGGGATTATCGGCGCGCGGATCCCAGCCCACGTCGGCGGTGGCGGCGAGCGACCAGCCGTTGGCCAGCGGAAACCGCCAGTGTGTATTGAGATTGCGGAGGTCCGCCGAGGAGTGCTGCCGCTCGCCTGTGTAATCGAGCCGCGACACCGTCACGAGCGCGCTCCCCGACCCGACGCGCATGGCGGTGCTCGACTGCCACTTGGTCCAGTTGCGCGCCAGATCAGAATCGAAGGTGCCGAACAACACGCGCGCGTCCTGACGCACGCTGCGCGGCGGCGTGGGGTCAGTCCAGATGCTGATGACGCCCCCGGTGGCGTTGCCGAACAGCGCCGACGACGACCCGCGCAGCACCTCGATGCGGTCCGATTCGCCCAGCTCCAGATTGGTGAGCTGCCCGGTGCCGTCGGGGAGGGTCTGGGGAATGCCGTCGACCAGCACCTTGATGCCCCGCACGGCGAACTGCGCGCGCGCGCCGAACCCCCGGATCGAGATGCGCTGGTCGAGCGAGAAGTTGTAGCGATTGGCCGCGTACACGCCGGGCACCGACACGAGCGCCTCATCGAGGCCCCACGTGGGGCGCGCCGCGCTGATCGCGGCCTTCTCGACCAGCTGCACCGCCTGCGGGATCCGGCTGATCGAGGGGTTGCTGCGCGTAACAGAGACGATGGCGGGCGGCAGGGTGTACACCTTGAGAGTGTCGCCCGGCTGCTGGGCGGCGGCGGGCTGCCAGGCGCGGGCGACCGCGGCGAGCAGCGCGGCGCGCGTGAAGCGATGATGCTGCGGCATGGAGCCGGGTTTTTAATCGGGTGCCCCCGGGCGCGTCAAGGGACAAGCGTGCGTCTCTGGACTGTCTCCGTTTCGCTCTAGTGCGGTGGCCGCAGCATGCGGTTCCAGCGAATCCGGAGTGGTTCGGTGGCGACGCTCAGGTAGATGATCAGCGGCTTGCCCACGATGTGCGACCGCGGCAGGAAGCCCCAAAACCGGCTGTCATACGACTCGTCGCGGTTGTCGCCCATCACGAAGTAATGCCCCGGCGGCACCACGACGGGGCCCCAGTCGTGCGTGGTGGGATGATAGTGGGCGGTATCGCGCCCGATGTACTGCGGCAGCTGCCAGCGGCGCATCTGCTCGAGGCGGAACGGCGGGTCGGGCTCCGAGCCGCCGGCGAGGTGGAGCGCGTAGGGCTCGTCGAGACGCTTGCCGTTGCGGTAGATCGTGTCGTGCGCCATGCGGAGCGTGTCGCCCGCCGCGCCAATCACGCGTTTCACGATGTTCAGGTTGGGCGTCGAGTCTTCGACCGAGAGAAACACGACGATGCCGTCGCGCTTCGGCTCCGCGAACCCCGGCACCCGGCAGCAGCGGAAGCCGGTGAGCGGGATCTCGAGCTCGCCGCCGTAGACGGCCTTGCTCACGAACAGAAAGTCGCCGACCAGCAGCGTGTTCTCCATGCTGGCCGAGGGGATACGGAACGCTTCGATGAGGTATGAGCGCAACACGATCCAGATGAGCACGGCCACCACGATCGACGTGTCCCAACCTTTCGCGGCCAGGTGCAGGGCTCGCAATCGCTCGCGGAATGCGGTCATGGAGACCGCAAGCTAGGTCCCGCCGGGGGTTGGGGCAACCGCACCTTCAGCGGGTTTCTTGGTATAATTGTCTCGCATGAGCGATCCCAACGCCCCACGCCGCGCCCCGCCACCGGTTCTCGATAGCCTTGGCAAGCTCTGCAGCGATGGCAAGCAGCTCGCCGACTATCTCTGGCAGGTTCCCAAAGACGACGCCGCGCGGGAGCGCCTCGTCGCGATTCTGGACAAGATCGCGGCCGAAGGCACGAAGCAGGGCCGCAAAGAAATGCCGCGCATTTGCGCCGAGCTCAAGACGGCCGCCAAAGCCAGTCCCAGCCCGCAACAGGT
>CBFHAJ010000170.1:0-7078 GCA_965653495.1 uncultured bacterium
GTCCTCACCCCCTGTCCCCCTCTCCCTGCGGGAGAGGGGGGACGCAATGAAGCCGCTGTGCGAGTTGGGCTCGGGTTCGTCCGCGACTGGAGCGAAGAGACGGCAACAGCGGTGGTCGAGGAGCGCGAGCGGGGCGGGCCGTTCCGCAGCATCGGCGACTTCGTGCGCCGGGCGCCCCCCAAGCTCAAGCGCACCGCGATCGAGCATCTCGTGTGGGTGGGCGGGTGCGACGGCTTCGGGCTCACACGGAGAGAGCTGCTGTGGCAAGTGGGACTGTGGCTGCCGCCCGAGGCTGAACATGGCGAGGGGGCACGCGGCCGGCGTCAGCTGGAGCTGGCGCTGAATCACCCGCACGAGCGGCTGCGGTTCGGCGGCCTCGCGGCGCCCGAGCGGCTGCTCGCAGAGTATGCCGTGCTGGGGTTCGCGACGAGCGGCCATCCGCTCTCGCTGCTGCGCGGCACGCTGCCGGCCGGCGTGGTGCAGAGCGACCGGCTGCCTCAGCTCGAGCACAACGCCCGCATCGAGGTCGCCGGCCTCGTGGTTGCACGCCAGCGGCCGGAGACGGCAAAGGGATTCGTGTTCGTGCTGCTCGAGGACGAAGCGGGAATGGTGAACGTGATCGTGCGCCCCGATGTGTACGATCGTTACCGGACGGCGATCCGCGGGGAGCCGCTCCTCTGGGTGGGTGGCAAGCTGGCTAAGGATGACGGGACGGTGAACGTGCTGGCAGAAGAGGCGGCGGGATTAAAGTGCGGAGTGCGGGGTGCGGAGTGCGGAGCGGAGGAGGGGGAGGACTCCGCTTTCCACACTCCGCATTCCGCACTAGGGTTTCTCAAGACCTTCCGCCGCGTCGCACCCGACTCCAAAGATTGGGGTTAATTTTCGGCATGGCCAAGACCGAAACCGCCACACTCGCCGGCGGCTGCTTCTGGTGCCTCGAGGCAGCCTTCCAGGATCTCAAAGGCGTCACCAAAGTGCAGTCGGGGTACGCGGGCGGCCATGTGCCGAACCCGTCGTACGAGCAGGTGTGCACCGGCACCACGGATCACGCGGAAGTCGTGCAGATCACCTTCGACCCCTCCGTCGTGTCGTTCGATGATCTGCTGCACGTCTTCTTCACGATCCACGATCCGACCACGCTGAACCGGCAGGGGGAAGACGTCGGCACGCAGTACCGCTCGGCGATCTTCTATCACACGCCCGAGCAGAAGGCCACGGCGGAGCGCGTGATCCGCGAGCTCGAGGCCGAGGGCCTCTGGGACGACCCGGTGGTGACGGTGCTAGAGCCGCTCCAGGCCTTCTACCCGGCCGAGGAGTACCACCGCGACTATTACCGCCGCAATCCGGACAAGGGCTACTGCCGTGCCGTGATCGCGCCCAAGGTCGCGAAGGTCCGCAAGCTCTACTTCGACAAGCTGAAGCAGCCGGTGTGACCGGCGAGGCGCGGCACCAGTCCGACACCGCGCGTCTCGAGGCGTTCAGCGACGGCGTGTTCGCGATCGCCATCACACTCCTGGTCCTCGAGATCCAGGTGCCGTCTCCCGCAGGCACCGCGGAAGGGCGCACCTTGCTCCCCGCGCTGCGCGGGTTGTGGCCCTCCTACCTGGGCTACGTGTTGAGCTTCGTGACGATCGGGATCATGTGGACCAACCATCACAGCATGTTTCGTTACATCCGGCGGTCCGATCGCTATTTCGCGCTGATCAACGTGCTGTTCCTGATGTGCATCTCGTTCCTGCCGTTTCCCACCGCCCTGCTCGCGGAGTACCTGCCCGAGCCAGCGGGCCGCACGTACGCGGTGGCGGCGTACAGCGCCACACTGGTCTTGATCGCGCTCGCCTACAACGCCGTGTGGTGGTATGCGGTGGTGGGGGAGCGGCTGCTCGCGGCGGACGTCGACCGCGAGGCGGTGCGCACCATCAGCCGGCGCTATCTGGCGGGGCCGCTCTCTTACGGCGTCTCGTTCGGTCTCGCGTTTGTGAATGTGTGGGCGAGTCTCAGCGTGCACGGCCTGCTCGCGCTGCTGTACCTCCTGCCGGAGCACACGCGTCTGACCCGGCACAGCCGCGGATGAGCCGGTTCACCGAAATCCTGCTCGTGTCCCCGCTCGCGGACGGCCAGACGTGGGTGATTATGCGGGACTTCGGCTACGACGTCGGCTCCGAGGGAAGCGACGACCACATCGCGGTGCCGATCGGGTTTCAGACCGACTTCGCGACCATCCCGCGCCCGTTCTGGGCGATCTTGCCGAAGTGGGGCCGCTACGGCAACGCAGCCGTGATCCACGACTGGCTCTACTGGGTGCAGACACGCCGCCGCGCCACCGCGGATGCGATCTTCCTCGAGGCCATGGGGGTTTTGGGTGTGGGGGCGGTCGTCAAGGGGATCCTGTACGGCGCGGTGCGGTTGTTCGGTGGGCTCGCCTGGCGCCGCAACGGCTGGGATCGCGCCGCGGGATTCGATCGCGTGCTGCCGGATGTCACGCATCTCAAGTCGTTCGAGCGCACACAGCGGACCGGCATGCTGCGGCGCTGGGCGGGGCGCGCCTGGCGGAGGGTGCGGCCCCAACAGGGGAGGTAGACCCCCATGAAGAGTTGGCCAGTCGTCGCGCTCTTGCTCCTGGCGCCGGTCGCGGCGGCGGGTCAGGCGCCGCCCGCGGGGTCTACGGAGCCGTTCGTCGTGGAGTACTACTACAAAGTCCGCTGGGGCTCGGCGGACGAATTCATCCGGCTCTTCAAGAAGAACCACTATCCGGTCCTGAAGCGGCAGATGGAGCTCGGGCACATCCAGGCCATCACGGCCGAGGCCCCGCGGTTCCACGGCACCGAGGACGGCCGCTGGGATTATCGCATCACGATCGTCTGGAAGAATGCCGCTGCGCCGCACGAGGCGTTTCCGGACGCTGAGCTGAAACGGCTGTTCCCCGATCAGGAAACGTTCCGGCGCGAGGAGCAGCACCGCTTCGAGATCCTGCTCGCGCACTGGGATCTTCCCATCGTGGGTGTCGATCTGAACCGGCCATGATACCCGCTCGCGCACTCGCGCGGAGCAAAGGCCGCCCCGTGCGCGCGGTCATCCGGCAGGCGATCAGCTTCGTCAATTACTCGAGGCGCCGGGGCGCAACGGGCGAGCCGGACTGGTGCTCCCGAGATAGGTGCGCACCAGCGGCGCCACGCGGCCGCGCACCAGGGCGCCCTTGAGCCGCTCCCGATCATCCGGCATCACGTCCAGCAGGAACCGCTCCCCTCGCCCCTCTCCCTCCCGGACGGCTACGGGAATCCCGTCACGATAGAGAATCCGGTTGGAGGCAAGCCCGGCCACCACGTCGCCCGGCGCGACGATGCCCACCAGGTTGAGCGGATCGGCACCGCTTACGGCGACCAGCTCACCGTTGGGCTCCCGGCGCCGTACGTTACGCAGCAGCCCGACCGCTTCCGGCAGGGCGTATTGCTCGCCCGAGAAGCCGCCCACGAAACGGCCGCCGCGGATCTCGCCCCGCGCTTCGAGCCGACGGTAGGCGCGCAGCACATCGCGCCAGGGAGCGAGCAGCGTTTCCCGGGTTACGAGCCGGCGGAACACCACGCCGTAGCGGCGCAATAGCTGCCAGGCGACTGCTTCGGCCACGCGCTCTTCCGGGAGCGGCGCCGCGTGCCGCACCCGCGACCAGCGTCCCGCCGTCTCCACCCCGAACGGGGCGATCTTACCGCGGCGCCGAAAGCCTCCGATGGGGCGCCGGCGATCGGAAGGCACGAGCAGTGCCCGCAGCCCGGCGAAGCTGTCCGCGGTCACCACTCCCCACGCCACCAGCTCGCCCAGCCCCTTCTCGACTTCGGTGCGCAGCAAGCCAGTCGCGTTCACCAGGTCGCCGAAGAACGACGCGCCGCGCTCTTCGAGCGCGTCGAGCACCGCACGCGCCGAATGCGAGAGAGGAAGATCACCGGGCTCGGCAGTAAGGGACCTCCACAGATCACCTCGTTCCCGCCGAAATAAGGAGATTGGTGTGCTGCGGATGGGGCCAGTCTTTCTGTTCCGCGTTCCCACTTCCGCGTTCCGCGCTTGGCTCAATCTCCCCCATGCGATCTCTCCGGACAGACAGAGCCCGTCGAGCCACAGCGGGTCGTACTCGCCCATCCGGGCCGGCAACACGTCCGCCTCCCAGGCGCCGGCCGGCACCTCGTAGCCGTCCAGCTGCTCCAGCACCGCGGCCAGTCCCTCCGGCCCCTCGGAGCGCGTGTCCGGGGTGGCCCGTTGCCAGCGCTGTAGGAAGCGCATGAAGTCGGCAGCCGTGACCGGCTCGATCTCCTGCCGCAGGCGATCGAGCGTGTAGCGATGGATGCGCGCCAGCAGCCGGCGCTCGCACCATTCGAGCTCGGTGACGCCCGGCGTGAACCGGCCGCGCAGCACGAACCCCTCGTGCTCGAGCGCGCCCAGCGCGAAGTCGACGTCGCCGACCGCCACGCCCAGCGCGCTTCCGATGCCGGCGGCCGTCGTGGGACCGACAGCCTCGAGCCGCCCGCGCACCAGCTCGCGCAGCGCGTCCTCGCGGGTCCAGGCCTTGGCGCGATCGCGCTCCGGCACGCTGAGCGCGGGCTCGGTGGGGACGCCCGGGAACACGGCCTCGAGCATCGGAACGCGCTCAGCCGCGACCCACAATCGGGGCTCGGCCTGCAGGACTCCCGCCCGCCCCGTTCTCGCCAGCTCCTCGAACGGCCCTTGCCAATCCGCACTCCGCAATCCGCAATCCGCAATCGGAATGGCCCCCATCACCAGCAACGCATCGTGCAGCTCGTCAGCCGACGCGACCTCCGGCCACGCCTCCTCCCGCACCCGCTCTATCGCCGCCTGATCGAGCTTGCCCAGCTCCTCCGCCGTCTTCACGTCGAGGCCCCGGCGCGTGATCACCGCCTGGGTACGGCGCTCTTCCAGGGGGGCGTCGTCCAGGAACGCGTACGGCTTGGCGTTGATCACCTCGTGCGACAGCGGTGACGGCTCGGTGGTATCGCGCGCGACGAGCCGTAGCTCGCCGGCTGCCATGCGCTCGAGCACGCGCTTCAACCCTGGGAAGTCCATCGCTTCGAGCAGGCAGTCGGCGATCGTCTGGTTGACGAGCGGATGGTCGGGGATCTCGCGGTCGCCGACGAGATTCTCCGGGCACGCGAGCTGGTCGGGAAACACCGCCGCGACCAGGTCTTCCGCGTCCATGCGCTGCAGCGGCGTGGGCACCTTCTTGCCGCCCCGCGCGCGCAGCACCGCGAGCGCCCGGGTCGCGTTCCAGCGCCAGCGCGAGCCGAACATCGGGGCGTCCAGCATCGCCTGCACCAGCAGATGCTCGGCGGTCTCGGGCTTCAGGTACTGGAACACGTCCTCGAGCGGGAAGCTGTGCTGCGGGCCGAGCGAGAGGACGATCGCATCTTCGGTGGCGGCCGCCTGCAGCTCGAAGTTGAAGCTGCGGCAGAACCGCTTGCGCAGCGCCAGCCCCCAGGCGCGGTTCACCCGGCTGCCGAACGGGGCGTGCAGCACCAGCTGCATGCCACCGGCTTCGTCGAAGAACCGCTCGAGCACGAGCGTCTCCTGGGTGGGCATCACGCCCAGGACCTTGTTCGCGGCGTCGAGATAGTCCACGATCTGCCGCGCGGCGGGCTCGGGGAGGCCGGGGATCGCAGCAGCGAGCCAGGTGATCGCCGCGCGCGGGTCACCCAGCCGATCGGCGATGTCCTGTCGCAGCCGCGAGACCTGCTGCGACAGCTCGGCGGTGCGGCCCGGCGCCTCGCCCAGCCAGAAGGGGATGGACGGCGGCTGGCCCTGCGCGTCGACCACGCGCACCTGACCCGACTCGATCCTGTGAATGAGGTACGAGCGGTTGCCGAGCTGGAAGATGTCGCCCGGCATGCTCTCGATGGCGAAGTCCTCGTTCAGCGTGCCGACGAACGTCTCCGTCGGCTCGAGGATGACGCGGTAGTCGCCGATGTCGGGAATGGCGCCGCCCGAGGTGAGCGCCGCGAGCCGGGCCCCGCGCCGGGTGCGCAGCCGGCGGTTCACCCCGTCGTAGTGCACGTAGGCGCCGCGCCGGCCACGCCGCGTGGTGAAACCCTCGGCGAGCATCTGCACCACGGCGTCGAAGTCTTTGCGCGACAGCTCACGATAGGGGTGGGCCCCGCGCACCAGGTCGTACAGCCCGTCCTCCGGCCACTCTTCGCTCGCCACCGCGGCCACGATCTGCTGCGCCAGGATGTCGAGCGGATGGTCGGGAATGATCAGCCGATCGAGCTGGCGCTCGTGCGCGGCGCGCACCAGCGCCGCGCATTCAATCAACTCGTCGCGCGACAGGGGGAAGAGCCGCCCCTTGGGGACGGCCGCCAGGTGATGCCCCGAGCGGCCCACGCGCTGCAGCAGTGTGGCGATCGAGCGCGTGGACCCGATCTGGCAGACCAGGTCTACGGCGCCGATATCGATCCCCAGCTCGAGCGACGCCGTGGCGACGAGCGCCTTGAGCTTCCCCTCTTTGAGCCTGGTCTCCGCGTCGAGCCGCTTCTCCTTCGACAGGCTGCCGTGGTGCGACGTGACCTGATCGGCCCCCAACCGCTCCGAGAGATGCAAGGCGAGGCGCTCCGCCAAGCGTCGCGTGTTCACGAACACGAGCGTGGTGCGATGCTCGGAGATCAGCTGCACCAGGCGCTCGTAGATCTCGTCCCACACCTCGGCGGCCATCACCGCTTCCAGCGGCGAGGAGGGGATTTCGATCGCGAGGTCGAGCGCGCGCGCGTGCCCCGAGTCGATGATAGCGGGGGCTCGCGTAGCGCCGACGAGGAACTGCGCGATCGCTTCGATGGGCTTCTGGGTGGCCGAAAGGCCGATCCGCTGCAGGCGCCGGCCCGCGAGGTGATCGAGCCGCTCGAGCGACAGGGCCAGATGGCTGCCGCGCTTGTCGCGCGCCACGGCATGGATCTCGTCCACGATCACGGTACGCACGCTGCGCAGCATCTCGCGCGCGCGCTCGGACGTGAGGATGAGGTAGAGCGACTCGGGCGTGGTGACGAGGATATGGGGCGGGCGTCGCACCATCTCCTGGCGCTCGGCA
>CBFHAJ010000171.1:0-7069 GCA_965653495.1 uncultured bacterium
GCCGCGACGGCGTCGAACGCGCGCTCGCTGTCGCTCTCGCGCACGCGCAGGCGCTGCCGCGCCGCCGGGTCCGCGGCCCCGTCCTGCGCCCGGGCGAGTGCGAGCAGCGGCTCGGCCGATTCGTAGCCCAGCATCCGGACCAGGGCGTGATTGGCGGAGAGAAACCGCCCGGCCGGGGTCGAGCGATAGATCCCGACGGGCGCGTGTTGCACCAGGGCGGTGTGGCTGGCTTCGGACTCGCGCAGCGCCGCCTCGGCGCGGAGGCGATCGCGCCGGCCGGCGGCCTCGCGCAGCTCGCGCTCGATCACCGGCACGAGGCGCTTGAGGTTGTCCTTGGACACGTAGTCGCGTGCGCCCGCCCGCATCGCGGCCACCGCCCGTTCCTCGCCGATGGTGCCGGAGACGATGATGAAGGGGATGTCGATTCCGCGCGCCCGCAACAGCTCGAGCGCCGCCGCCCCGCCGAACTGCGGCATGCTGTAGTCCCCGACCACAACATCCCATTCCTGGCGGTCGAGGGCGCTCTGCATCGCCGCCGCCGTGTCCACCCGCTGCGCGTGCGGCTCGAACCCCGCGCGCACCAGCTCGCGAATCAGCAGCTGCGCGTCGTCTTCTGAGTCTTCGACCAGCAGCAGGCGCAAGGGCACGCCCATCTTGGTGCTCCGGCGTAATCGCTTGAACGGTAGCACTCTACGCCGCGAGGAGGCTGTGCCTGGTGCACACCGTCCGGGCGTGATGTCGCTCACAATGTCGCGTAGACGCAACGATCTGGGGTGGCGCGGGGACGCTGGAAGTCCCCGTGTGCGGCGACCACATTTTGCCTCTCTCAAAACATCCAGGCCATGAGCCCGACCGTCAACCGGCGTGACTTTCTGCAGGCGTCCGCGGGAGTTGTGGCAGCCGCGACTAGTCCCGCCCTGTTCAGGCCACCGCGCCGTCAGGGAGGAAACACGCCGATGCGTCTCGGTCTCATCATCGGAATCGGGAAAGATCCTGAGGCGGCCATCGCCAAAGTGCATGACCTCGGCCTGCCGACCTGCCAGGTGTACGTGGAGGATTTCGATCCCGGCGTAGCCACGCTCCTGCTGCAGTCGCTCGAGCAGCACCACGTCGAGGCGACGTCCGTGGTGGTCGGTGGACCGGGGCGTGAGGTATGGGACTTCTATGACGGGCCGCTCACCATCGGTGTGGTGCCGCGCGACACGCGCGCGCAGCGAATCGCCCGGATGAAGCAGGGTTCGGACTTCGCCAAGGCGTGCGCCATTCCCGCGGTGCAGAGCCACGCCGGGTTCATTCCCGAGAATCCCAACGACCCGGTATACAAAGAGACGGTCGCGGCCATGCGTGAGGTAGTGGAGTACTGCCGCCGCAACGGTCAGAACTTCCGCTATGAAACCGGGCAGGAAACGCCCATCACCCTGGTGCGCGCGATCCACGACATCGGCTTCGACAACCAGGGCGTCAATTTCGATCTCGCCAACCTGATTCTGTACGGGAAGGCGAATCCCGTCGACGCCATCGAGATTCTCGCGCCTTATGTGCAGGGCATTCACGCCAAGGACGGGCTGTGGCCGACGAACCCGAGAGAGCTGGGCAAAGAAGTCCCCATCGGGAAGGGCAAGGTGGATTTCCCGCGGATCATCGCTCGGCTGAAGCAGCTGCATTACCAGGGTGCGGTCACCATCGAGCGCGAGATTTCCGGCCCTGAGCAGATCGCGGACGTGCGCGCCGCAAAGGCCTACCTGGAAGGGCTCATCGGATAACGCGGAGGACCTATGTCACGGGATGACGCAGTGGATCGACGCACGTTCCTGGGGACCACCGCCGCCGCCACCGCGGCCATGTTCATCAAGCCCGCGCTGGTACGCGGCGCGCGCGCCAATTCGGCCATCCGCATCGGCCTGCTCGGCTGTGGCGGGCGCGGCACGGAAGACGCCGGGAACCTCGTCGACACCGGCGCCGCCCAGGTGGTCGCGCTGGCGGACCTGTTTCAGGACCAGCTCGACGCCGCCCACGCGCACTTCGATCAGCTGCAGCAGGCGAAGGGGTACGCGGCGCTCGACGCGACGCAGCTGTTCGTCGGGCCGCACGCCTTCGAGCAGATCGCGGCCTCGAAGCAGGTCGACGCGATCGTCATCGCGACGCCGCCCTTCTTCCATCCCCAGCACCTCGAGACGGTCGTGGCCGCCGGAAAGCATGTGTACCTGGAGAAGCCGGTAGCCGTGGACGTGCCGGGCGCGAAACGGGTGACCGAGATCGGCAAGCGTGCCCAGGGCAAGCTCAGCCTGGATGTGGGGTTCCAGATCCGCGATTGCCCGCCGTTTGTCGAGCTGGTCCGGCGCATCCACGAGGGCGCGCTGGGGACGGTCGTCTGCGGTGAAGCGTACTACCTGACCGGCTACATCGATCGGCCGCTCTGGCCGAATGCTTCGCCCGCCGAGCGGCGGCTGCGGAACTGGGTGCACGACCGAGCGCTCTCGGGCGATATCATCGTCGAGCAGAACATCCATGTGATCGACATCTGCAACTGGGTGCTCCAGTCCCATCCCCTGAAGGTCGCGGCCACCGGCGGGCGGCAGGGCCGCCCCGCTGATGACGGCGACTGCTACGGCAATTACAACGCCGTGTTTCTCTATCCGAACAACGTTGAGGTCACCTTCAGCTCCACGCAGTTCGCCAAGGGCTGGTGGGACGTGAGCGAGCGATTCTTCGGCACGAAAGGCACGTCGATCTCACCGTACACCGGCCCACTGGGCATCTGGGGCGATGAGCCGTGGCAAGCGCCCCTCGTGGTCCAGACGCCGGGCCAGCAGGCGGCGTTTTCCGTGACCGGAAACTTCACGTCCAATTTGCAGGCGGCCGACGCGGAAAAGAAAAAAGCATTCATCGAAAGCATCAACAGCGGCAAGTTCCACAACCAGGCCGACAAAGGCGCCGAGTCCGCGCTCTCCTGCATGATGGCGCGCACCGCCGCGTATGCGGGACACGACGTGACGTGGGACGAGCTCCTGAAATCGACTGATATCTGGGATCCAAAACTCAACCTCGATCGGCTGCGCTGAGGGCGACGGTATGGACACCACGCGTCGTGACTTTCTGAAGACCGCCTCCGTGGCGGCCGCCGGTTCACTGGTGACGTTGCGAGCCCCCCACGGCGTGAAGCCTGCGATCAAGAAGGGGCTGGTGTTCGACATGGTGGCCGACAACCTGAGCTATGCCGATCGCTTTACGATGGTCCGCGACGCCGGCTTTCAAGTGGTACAAGCCCTCACGGAGCCCGACGAGCGCAAGGCGGCAGAAATGAAACAGGCGGCGGACGCGGCCAACATCCGGATCGATTCCGTGATGAACGTGGATCATTGGAAGTACCCGCTCTCTTCCAACGATTCGTCAGTTGTCGAAAAGAGCCTCAGTGGGATGCGCACCTCGCTGCACAACGCCAAGCTGTGGGGCGCGGATGCGGTGCTGCTCGTCCCCGCCGTCGTGAATCCGCAAACCTCCTATCGCGACGCCTGGACTCGCTCGCAGACGCAGATTCACACGCTCATGCCCCTGGCGGAGGAGCTCAAGGTCGTGATCGCCATCGAGGAGGTCTGGAACAAGTTTCTGCTGAGCCCGCTCGAGATGGCCCAATACATCGCCGAGTTTCACAGTCCGTGGATCAAGGCCTGGTTCGACATCGGCAATGTCGTCCTGTACGGGTACCCCCAGGACTGGATCCGCACGCTGGGGAAGCGCATCGTGAAGGTGCATCTCAAGGACTTCAAGCGGCGCGAGGACGGCTACGCTTGGGTCAACCTGGGCGATGGGGATGTCGACTGGCCCGCCGTACGCCAGGCGTTCGCGGACATCGGCTACGCCGGCAGCGTCATCGCGGAGCTCGAGCACGGCGATGCGGCCTATCTCCGCGACGTGAGCCAAAGAATCGACCGCTTGTTGCTCGGCTGAGGCCGGGATCCTACGCGCTCAGCACCTGGTGGACGGTGGCGACGGCGATCGACCCCTCGCCCACCGCCGACGCGACCCGCTTGGTGCTGCCGCTGCGGACATCGCCGACCGCCAGCACGCCGGGGATGCTGGTTTCCAGGAGATAGGGTTGGCGGCGCAGCGGCCACGCCGCGGCGACCAGGTCATCCGTGGTCACGGCGGCGCCTGTCTTCACGAACCCCTTCGTATCGAGCGCCACGCATCCCGCGAGCCACTTGGTGCTGGGCTCGGCGCCCGTCATGGTGAACACGTGTCGAACGTTCTGGGTCTCGATGGGCCCAGCGCGCCCCCCCCTCCGCCAGGACACCCGCTCGAGATGCCCATTCCCTTCGAGGCCAACGATCTCGGTCCGGGTATGCTGCACGATCCGGGGATGCGCATCGATGCGGCTGATCAGGTATCGGGACATCGTGTCCGAGAGCGCGTCCGAGCGGATCACCATGTGCACGCGTTTCGCACTTTCCGCGAGGAACACCGCTGCCTGGCCGGCGGAGTTGGCGCCACCGACGACGGCCACCTCCTCGTCGACGCACATCCGCCGTTCCATCTGCGTCGCCGCGTAATACACTCCGGCGTTTTCGAACCGCTGCAGGTTGTCGATCGCCAGCTTCCGGTATTCGACGCCGGTCGCGATGATGATGCTGCGCGCGAGCAGCGCGTCTCCATCCATCGCATCGAGCAGCACCCGATAGGGTTTGCGGTCGCACTGCAGGCGGACGGCCGTCTTGGCGATCAGCATCCGGGCGCCGAACTTCTGCGCCTGATCGTAGGCGCGCGTGGCCAGCTCCTGACCCGAGATGCCGAGCGGGAAGCCGAGATAGTTCTCGATCTTAGAGCTGGTGCCGGCCTGACCGCCTGGTGCATTCGCTTCGACGACGAGGGCGTTCAGTCCTTCCGACGCCGCGTACACCGCCGCGCCCAGCCCGGCGGGGCCGGCCCCGATGATCACCACGTCCCAGATTTGGGTGCGATCGAGCGTGGGATTCAGGCCGAGGCAATCGGCGAGCTTCTGAATCGTGGGATTCTTGAGGACGGTCCTGCCCCGGCAAATGACGACCGGCACGTCCGCCGGGCTCAGGTGGAACTGGTCCAGCAGCTCCTGACTCTCCGGGTCGCTATCCAGGTCGCGCACCGTGTACGGATGGCCGTTGCGGGTGAGGAACTCGAGGATGTACAGCATTCCGGAGCAGTGGTGTGAGCCCAGCACGACGACGTCACCGTAGCCGCGATCGATCAATTGCACGCGGCGCAAGATGAACGCGCGCAGCATGATATCACTCAGCTCGGTGTCCGTCCGGATCAGCTTGAGCAGCTCGTCGCGTTCGACTTCGATCACCTCGCTGGGTACGGCCGCCGAGATACGACCCAGAAAGCGGCCGCCGGCCATGATCGAGCGCTCGCCGGTGAACATCCCCGCCGTGAACCGGGGCATGGACTCGGTGGGGTGTTGGAGCGGAGTCACGGCGTCGAGCTGCCCCGAGACGACCACGAAGATCTTGGTCACGGGCTGCCCCGGCTCGCCGACAACTTCACCCTGCGCCAGCCAGCGGCGGCGGCCGTGGAGCTCGAGTCTCGCGAGTTGTGCGGGCGTCAGCTCTGGAAACGCGTCGCTCACAGCGCGAGCTCGAAGCCGATACCCAGCGACGACAGGTTCTCGCGGTAGAACTGGCCGTAGGGCGTCGGACCGTGGTAGGCCGTCAGCAGCAGGCTCCAGCTCGGCACTCGATGGTCGCTGGAGGGCGGGCTGGTGAAGGCGAGGCCGGTCTTCAGGCTCCACGCCGCCTGCCACGCGCGGTCCTGGAACGACTTGGCGTCGAGGGCGGCGAGGAAACGCCCCTCGCCGAAGCCCCCCAGGCGGACGACGGGCCCGAGGCCGCCATATTCCACGCCCGCGTGTGCGACGATCGGCTTCAAGTCGTCAGGGTCATGCAGGTAGCGGTACTCGCCGCCGCCATAGATCCGCCAGCTCACGAACTCGCGCGCCAGCAACGCGTCCACCGCCTCGAAGCTCAGGAGCTCCCGGTGCACGACCCCGCCGTCGAGGAACTCCTCGCCGAGGTGGGAGCTCTGGTGATACACGCGCACCCGAGCCGACTGCGTGCCCCACCGGAAACTGAACGGGATGCCGATGATGTAATCGGTGTTCATGAGGTGGGTCGTGGTCGTCGCGATGTCGAATTGCGAGAACACCCCGGCCGCGATCGCCAGGTCCCAGCGGTCGTCGCGTGAGCCGACGAGCGTGATGGTCTGCCCGAGCCCCACGCTGCCGATGCGGGGCGCGAGATGGATGCTGCGCGCGAACAGGTAGGCGGCAAAGAATCCCGGCTCGTGAGGGTCCGCGAGCAGCGGGCGAAACGTGACGCTCTGGCGCTGCGGGAGCGCCGGTCGCAAGGCGAGCAGGACCGCGACGACGAGCGGGGGCGCGATCTGACGGCCAAGGCGGGTCATGGCGGGCGGCCTCACGGCTGTTCGACTATTAAGTGACCGCGTCGGGACAAGGTTCCCGATATCATATCACGAGAAGCCAGTGATGGCGCACGGACCGAGCCGCCCTCGGTGCGCGCACGGAGCAGAGCTCGGGCGCACCGCACGGCGGACCACCAGCCACCGCGGCACTTAACGCGCCGGAAATCGGTACGAACGGACCGAAACGCGCCCGAACCTGGCACAACAGACCGTCCCCAGCCGTCCCCCGGGGACACGAGCGGCCCGGCGTGACACCTGACGATCCGGGTGGCCACGCTCTGCTGCGCGCCTTCCTCGGGGTCGGGAGTTTCATGGACACGCTCTGATAATGGGATTAGGCTGACGAAGGTAAGTGCCCGTGCTGGGCGGCGGGGTGAGTGTTGTCTAGCGCGGCAGTCTGGAGCGGCTTACTCTGAGACGACCGACTTGGGGCTACCTATGAACCCACGGGTCGCCACCGCCCTTACGCGCAATCCGTCAGGTGGCGCCGATAGCGATGTGTTGACCAAGGACCAGCTCTTAGCAACCAAGAAGGCGGACAAGATGCGTTCACGAATGCTTTGCGTACTCGCCGCTCTGATCGCATCGATCGCTCGGCCCGCAATTGCTCAACAGC
>CBFHAJ010000172.1:0-7018 GCA_965653495.1 uncultured bacterium
CGCGGGCTAGCCTGCACCGACCACCGCGTCGCCCGCCAGCACCACGGCGCCCACCAGGGGGGTAGGTGCAACGCGCCCCCAACCCCGGCGAGCGAGGTCGAGGGCGCGTTGCATCGCCGCCCGCTCGTGCGGGTGCTCAGAAGCCGAACCGGACGCCGAGACCTCCGAAGACATGTGCCGCCTTGGGATCAAAGCCGGAGAACTGTGTGATGTAGCTCTGATCCTTCCCGGCTTGCAAGCCGACCTCGCCCACCAGCTTCACGGCCGCCAGGCTCAGGCCCCCGTCCACGAACACCAGGGCGCGCGTGTTCGTGGGGTTGATCACCACGGTGCGCGGCGTGAGGCTCGTCCCGTCGTAGAACCGGATGTTGGTGTCGTTCGACTTGTAGCGGTCCACGCCGACGCCCGCCGCGAGATCGAACAGCACGAACTTCCACCCGGCCACCGCCCGATAGCTGTCGCTCGTCAGATCCATCGTGAACTCGAACGCGTCACCGGTGCCGAACGACGGGCCGAGCGTGCCGTACCGAAGCCGGGGCACCTTGCGGTGCATCCAGCTGACGGACACCGCGGGGATCGGGAAGCCGCCGTTGATGATCCCCACGCGGGCGCCGTAGCCGATGCCCAGCGCTGCGTCGCTGATGTGCGCGGCGTTCGAATCGACGGAAAGGTTCTTGATGCCGGTTGGCAGAATCAGCGCGGACCCGAGCACGTCCACCGACAGCAGACCGCCCGGCATTCCCTTCAGCAGCCCGACCGCGCCTTCCACCATCGGCGCGGGGACGGCCCCGTTGAAGCTCGACGGCACGGGCGACTGGCTGGCCGCTGTGGGATCGGGCAGCGCGGCCTTGATCGCGTTCACCCGGGCGGTGAGCGTGATGTGCCCCAACCCACCCTGCGTGCGACCGGTTCCCATCACCGGATTGCCACCGCTCACGATCATGCCGGCGAGCGGATAGAACGCCCGCACCGCGTCCACGGCGGTGTTACAGGCCGCCGTGGCCTGGGCATTGAGCGTGTTGCATTGCGGCTCCTGCGCCAGCAATGGAGCCGCTGCGGACATCATGGTCAGGATCAACACCGTCGATCGCATGGAGCCTCCTAGCGTTCGGCGAATTTCACTCCCATCGTCCCCGCCCGGACCTCCCCGATAACCCAGGTTGCTACCCCGGCGCGCTTGGCGGCGGCCATCACCGTTTCGGTGTCGTCGCGGGCGGCGACGGCGATCATGCCGACGCCGAGATTGAACACGCGGCGCATTTCGCCGAGCGACACACCGCCGGCGCGCATCAACACCCGAAACACCGCCGGCCAGGACCACGCCCCGGCTTCCACCATGGCCTCCCGGTCCGCCGGCAGGACCCGCACCAGGTTCCCGGCGATGCCGCCGCCGGTGATGTGCGCGAGCGCGTGCACGCGGCCGAGCACCGGTACCACCGCCCGGGCGTAGCTCCGGTGGACGTCCAGCAACACTTGGGCCACGGAGCGGCCCGTTTCGGGAAACTCGTCCTGCATATCGAGGCGCAGGGTATCGAACACGATGCGCCGTGCCAGCGTGTACCCGTTAGTGTGCAGTCCGTTCGACGCGTAGCCGATCAACACGTCGCCCACTTTCACCTGGTCGCCGTGCAGCGCGGCGCGCTCCTCCACCACGCCGACGATCGTGCCGGCGAGGTCGTAGTGCCCGGGCTGGTACAGGTCGGGGAGCTGCGCCGTTTCGCCGCCCGCCAGCGTCATCTCGTGCGCGCGGCAGCCGCGCGCCACACCCGCGACGATCGCGGCCGCGACCTCGGGCTCGAGCCGTCCGGTGGCCACGTAGTCGAGGAAGGCGAGCGGCGCGGCGCCGTGCACCAGGATGTCGTTGACGCAATGGTTGACGAGGTCTTCACCCACCGTGTCGTGCACGCCGGCGCGCGCGGCCACGAGCACCTTGGTGCCGACGCCGTCGGTCGAGAGGACCAGCACCGGCCGCTCGTAGCCGGGAGGCACGCGCACCATGCCGCCGAACGCGCCGATCTCCCCCAGCGCAAGAGAGGTGCGCGTGGTATGGACGAGGGCGGCGATACGGCGTTTGGCTTCGGCCGCCGCGTCGAGATGCACGCCGGCAGCGGCGTAATGCTCCGTCATCGGGACGGCGCCTCGTCCAGGTCGAAGTGGACGAGATCCTGGAACCCGCGCACCCGCGCGCGCACATCGGCGAGGGTGACCTTCTCAAACCCCTGGACGCCGAACGCCTCGACGGCGAACGACCCCATCGCCGCGCCGTACACCATCGCGCGGCGCAGATTCGCGGGCGTCACGTCGTCCGAGGCCGCGAGATACGCCATGAAGCCGCCCGCGAACGCGTCGCCCGCGCCCGTGGGATCGAACACTTCCTGCAGCGGATACGCGGGCACCTTGAAGGTCGAATCCGGGGCGACGAGCAGCGCGCCGTGCTCGCCCTGCTTGATGACCGTCATCTTGGGCCCGCGCTCGAGCACCCAGTGCGCGGCGCGATAGATGTTCCAGTCGCCCGACAGCTCGCGCGCCTCGGCGTCGTTCACCATGAGAATGTCGATGTGGCGCAGCAGCTCGAGCAGCAGATCGCGCTTGGAGTGGATCCAGTAATTCATCGTGTCGCACGCCACCAGCGCAGGGTGCGACACCTGGTCCAGCACGCCGAGCTGCAGCTCGGGATCGATGTTGCCGAGGAACAGGTAGCGTGCCCGGCGGAATTTCTCGGGGAGCTTGGGGCGGAACTGCGCGAACACACCGAGCCGCGTGTCCAGCGTCTCGCGGCTCGACAGATCGTACGAGTACTTGGCCTTCCAGCGGAACGATACCCCCGCCGCTTGCTCCACGCCCGAGAGATCGACGCCGCGCGCCTCGAGCGATTTGAGGGCGCCCAGCGGATAGTCGCTGCCCACCACGCCGACCACCTGCACCGGATGCAAGATGGCCCCGGCGGCGCTGAAGAACACGGCGGAGCCGCCCGGCGCATCCGCCGTCTCGCCGAACGGGGTTGCCACGGAATCGAGGGCGATCGAGCCCACCACGAGCAGGCTCACGTCACATCCGGTCCGGGGCGCTGATCCCCAGGAGCGTGAGCCCGTTGGCGAGCACCTGTCGCACGGCCGCCGCGAGCACCAGACGCGCCCGCTCCTCCGGCTCCCCCAGCACCCGGTACTTGTGATACCAGACGTGCGCCAGCCGGGCGACGCCCTCGAGGTAGCCCGTGATGCGATGCGGCTCGAGGGTCTCCGCGGCCCGCGTCACGACCTCGGGGAACGCGGCCAGCTGCTTCAGCAGGTCCGCCTCCTCCGGCTGCGCCAGCGCCGCCGCATCGACCCCCTCCGCGCGCACTGACTCCGGCGCGCACCCGGCCACTCGGAAGATCCCGCTTATGCGCGCGTGCGCCATCTGGACGTAGAACACGGGGTTCTCCTCCGTCTGGCTCTTTGCGAGATCCACGTCGAACGAAAGGTGCGAGTCTCCGCTGCGCATCAAGAAGAAGTACCGCACGCCGTCACGCCCGACCTCGTCAATAAGTTCACGCAACGTCACGTAGTCCCCGGTGCGCTTCGACGCCTTTACCTCCTCGCCCCCCTGCATCACCCGCACCATCTGGTGCAGCACGTACTCGGGGTACCCCTCCGGGATACCCAGCTCCAGCGCCTGGAGGCCGACGCGCACGCGGGTGACGGTGCTGTGGTGGTCCGCGCCCTGGACATTGATCGCGCGCGTGAAGCCACGCTCCCATTTCGTGACGTGATACGCGACATCCGGCACGAAGTACGTCGGCTCGCCGCCCTTTTCCTCACGCCGGCGCATTACGCGGTCCTTGTCGTCACCGAACTCGGTGGTGCGGAGCCACAACGCGCCGTCCTTTTCGTACGTGTGTCCCGCGGCGACCAGCCGGTTCACGGTCTCCTCGACTTTGTGCGTCGCGTACAGCGACGACTCGAGGAAATACACGTCAAACCGGACGCCCAATGCCTGCAGATCGCGGTCCTGCTCCTCGCGCAACGCCTGCACGGCGAAACGCCGTGCCGCTTCGAGATCAGCGCCCTCCGGGTCAGCGGCGTGCGCGGCGAGGTAGCGGCGCGCCAGGTCCCGAATGTAGTCACCGTGATAGCCGCCGGGCGGGATCTCGGCCGGCGCGCCGCGCAGCTCGCGGACACGGGCCTGGACGCTGCGGGCCAGGTTCATGATCTGAGCGCCCGCGTCGTTGTAGTAGAACTCGCGCGTCACCCGCCAGCCGGTGCATGCGAGCAGCGCGGCGATCGCGTCCCCCAACGCCGCCTGGCGCCCGTGACCCACGTGCAAAGGCCCGGTCGGGTTCGCGGACACGAACTCGACGTTCACCGGCCGCCCCTGCCCGGTGTCGCTGCGCCCGTATTGCGCTCCCCGGGCCAGGACCTCGTGGAGCACGCCGGCCAGCTGCGCGGGCTTGAGGAAGAAGTTGATGAACCCGGGCCCCGCGATTTCGATCCGCTCGACCAGCCCGGCCGGCAGCTCGAGTGCGGCGACCAGCCGCTCCGCGACGACGCGCGGCTTCTGCTTGAGCGACTTGGCGAGGGCGAGCGCCAGGTTGGTCGCGACGTCACCGTGGGTGGGATCGCGGGGGCGCTCGAGCTGCACCGCCGATGCGGGCACAGACGCCCCCCCCCCGAGCCGCGCCGCCGCCGCTGCCAGCGCCGCGCCGATCGCCTCGTGCGCCTTCACTTATCGGTGGAGTCTTTTTTCTGCTTCGCGGTCTTCGTCTCGGCCGCCTTCGGGCCCGCTGCAGGCTTCGCCTCGGCCTTGCCGTCGTCCTTCGCTTCCGGCTTCTTCTCGCCGGCCCGCTTGTAGTCCGTGATGTAGAAGCCGGAACCCTTGAACACCAACCCCGCGCCGCCCGAAATCTGCCGCTCCGCCGACTTACTGCAGGTGGGACACTTGGCGCGCCGAGTGCTGTTCATTGTCGGGAAGAACTTCTCGAACACATGCCCCTTCGGGCATTTGTACTCGTAGGTCGGCATGTCACAACAACTTAGCCGGGCGCTCCGGCGGGGTCAATGATGCCGACCGAGCGCCATCCAGGCGGCCACCGTCGCCGTCTTTTCGTCCGCGCGCCACGGTCCCGCGAGCGCAGCACTGAGCTCGGTCACGAGTCGCTTGAGCCGGGCGTACCTCACGGCATGATATGGTTGGCGCGAAGCGGGAACGGATGCGTCACTCAGCTCGATCACCCGCCGGTCGACCACGCGCGGCGCGCTAGAACTCGCGCTTCTTCATCTCCGAAAAGAAGTCCCGCAGCTCGAGATCCTCTTCTCGCTCCGGCGGCAGCGTATCGTCGTAGCGGCGGCGTTTGGTGGGCTTCACCTTCGCGGCCTTGGCGGCGTTCTTCTTCGCCAACGCAGCGAGCTTGCGGTCGTCGCCTTTGGACATCGCGCGCGCTCCTGACGAGTAGGTGGCGCACGAAAGGTGCGCACGACCCGCCGCTCAACGCAATGGGGGCGGGCTACACGGCGAGGCGTCCGGCGCGCACGGCCAGGTCCCAGCGCGCCGTGCGACGCCGTTCCGGAGGATTGCCCCACCGGGCGCGCAAGCGATCCACCAGCGAGCGAAGCGGATCGTCGCCCCGGGCCTCGCGGTACCGCAGGACGGCGGACCAGGTCCCGAGGTAGCCGACCACCTCCTCGAGGGTCACCGCCGCTTCCATCACTACCGGTGGCAGCGCGAGCTCGACGAACGGGAAGTCGAGCGTCCGATACCCGGACTCCACGTGCATCCGCTCGGGCGGCCAGTAGGGGCCGACGGTCTCGTGATAGAACTCGAGAATCAGCTCGTCCACCCCCGGACCGATCGTGAGCAGCCCGTAGCACCAGACGGCGAGGACGCCCCCGGGCACGAGCACGCGCCGCGCCTCCTCGTAAAAGGCCGGCCGGTCGAGCCAATGCAGCGCCTGTGCCACAGTCACGAGGTCCGCGAAGCGAGCCGGGAGCCCGCACGCCTCCGCGGGGGCCCGCTGGTAGCGGACGCGCGGGTGCGGCTGCGCCGCCGCGAGCTGCGCGCCACTCGCGTCGGTCGCGATGACTTCGGCGATATGCTCGGCGAGACCGATCGCCGCCTGCCCGCTCCCCGTAGCGCAGTCCCACGCGCGGCGCCGCGCGGGCGCCAGGCTGGCCAGCGCCGCGAACAGGGCCGCGGGATAGCGCGGCCGATACGCCGCGTACGCCGGGGCCGCGCCCCCGAAGTGGTCGCGGAAGTTGGCCTGTCGTTCCGCGTCCTTCACGGGACGGCGTCAGGAATCGGGTGGGGTTCCGCGGGGCGAGCCCGCGACAAGCGGTGGATCAGATACGCGACCACGGCAAGGTTGACCACCAGTGCCGCGACGCGCGACGGAGTGACGGCGCGCGCCACCTGGAACAGCTCGACCGGCACCAATGACAGGCTGGCGATCACCGTCAGATACTCGGCCCAGCGCGCCGCGCGCCACAGCCCCACGCCCTCGATCGTGAACAGCGTGGCGTAAAAGAACGCGCCGATGCCGAGCGCTTCCAGCCGGCCGGGGCTCAACCCGCTCGCCACGGCGATAAGCCGCTGCACCACGCGGCGATCGGTACTCGCCGCCAGCGCGGCCAGCCAGTGCTGCGCGTCCGCCGCGACGGTCGGATCGAGCAGGCGCAGGGCCCCCAGGCCCACGGCCACGAGCAGCACCGCCTTCGAGAACTTGAAAACGGCGATGGCCCGCAGCACGCCGTCTGGTGGGCGGTCGGCCGCCGTCACACCCGTACCCAGCGCACGTCGATGCCGGTTTCATTCCCCAGCGCCCGCCGCAGCAGGGAGACGAGCGACGCCGGCGCGCCGTCGTCGGCGAGCATGTCGATGGTCGCAGCGTCGATGTAGTAGTCGTGGTCCTCGGTCGACTCCTCCTCCAGCTCGTCGAGGAGGAACTGCAGCTCGTCATCGCTGAGGGTGCCGAGCAGCTCGCCGCTGGCCTTGTCACGCAGCTCGATCATGGCGCTAAGCTGCGCGCCACGACGGCGCTCAGGAA
>CBFHAJ010000173.1:0-6996 GCA_965653495.1 uncultured bacterium
CCAGCCGGCGCGACGCCCCCCCCCCCGCCCCCCCCGCCCCCCCGCCCCATCCTCGACCCGCACGAGCTGGCCGTCGAGCGTCGAAATCGCCTCCACCACACCGTCATCCGCCAGCCCGACGGCCACAGCGGTCCGCGCCGCCGTCGCCACCGGCAGCACCGGGCCGCCGTTGTAGTCGGTGTGCTCGCCGAGCAGGTTCACCCGACCCGGCGCCGACGCAACGACTTGCGGCGCCACGCCGAAGGCGCTGCGATACAACGCGGTCACTTTGTCACGCATAGTTTGACAAGGCTGGGGGCCAATGCTACCGTAGGCCTGCCGATTCCACCATCTCCCCTAATTTCCGCGTCCCGGAGACAACCGTATGCGGCGGTGTGCGTTGTCCGTGCTGTGCCTGCTGGTTGGGATCCCGGCTCTTGCCGCGGCGCAAGGCTTCGGCATCTACGAGCAAGGAGCATGCGCAATGGGGCGAGCGGGCGTCGGGGTCGCGGCGCCCTGTGCGGACGGGTCGGCCATATTCTTCAACCCCGCCGGCCTGGCGGGTCTCACCGGCGGGCACGTGACCGTCGGGGCCACGCTGCTCGACGTGCAGGGGGGGTTCACGGATGACCTGTTCCAACAGAAGTCCAGCCTCGACGACCCACTGCTCGCGATCCCGCAAGTCTATATCTCGTATGGCAGTACGTCGAAGCTCGGGTTCGGCGTCGGGGTGTTCGCGCCGTACGGACTGGAGACCAAGTGGCCTCTGGCCTTCGACGGTCGGTTCGCGGGCTACAAGAACATCATCCAATCGCTCTACATCCAACCCACGGTCGCTTACCAGGTGTCGCGGCAGCTGTCGGTGGGCGGCGGGTTCGACATCGTGCTCGGTAAGGTGGAGCTGAACCAACGGCTCGATCTCGCGGCAGCACCGGTGCCCCTCCCCGGCGTCCCTGCCGGCACGACGTTCGGACAGTTTGGGATCGCGCCGGGCACCGACTTCGCGGATGCTCATCTCGAGGCGACCAAGACAACGGTGGCCGCGCACTTCGGCGCGATCTTCAAGGTGAACGACCGGCTGTCGTTCGGCGCCCGGTACCTCACGCAGGCCAAGTTCGACTACTCGGGCACGGCCACCTTCACCCAGGTGCCGACCGGCCTGATCATTCCGGCGGCGATCACTGTGGGCCCACTCACGATCCCTGCCGGCACGCCGATCGACGCGCTGCTGGCGGCGCCCGCTCCCACCGGGTTGGGGTTGTTCGATCCCAACACCGGGGTGTTCCGGACCCAGCCCGTGACCACCACGCTCAAGAACCCCGCGCTGCTCACGCTGGGACTCGCCTACAAGCTCACGAACGGCTGGACGGTGATGGGCGATTACCAGCTCACGTGGTGGAACTCATTCGACCAGCTGACGCTCACGTTCCCGAACGACGCCTTGGGGATATTGAGCCGGAATTTGTCCGAGAGCTACAAGAACACCAGTGGCATCCGGTTCGGCGCGGAGTGGGTGAAGGACGCCAAGTGGACGCTGCGCGGCGGGTATTTGTACCACACCGGCGCCGCACCGGCCCAGACGGTGACACCGCTCCTGCCCGAAGGGAGTCGCAACGAGTTCACCGGCGGCGCGACCGTCAAGCTGTCCAAGACCTTGAGCGCCGATCTGGCGTATCAGTACATCCAACAGAACGACCGACGCGGCCGGACGCGCGAACCGGCCCCCGGCCAGAACCCGATCAGCCTGAACGACGGCCTCTACACTTTCCACGCGCACCTGTTCGGGGTGTCGCTGGGCTACGCGTTCTAGAGGGGGGGGGGGAACCCGACGATGACGATCCGCCGCATGTCGCTCGCCGCCGGACTGGGTCTCGCCCTGGTCGCGGCCGGGTGCAACAACGAGGACCTGTTCACGCCGCTCGTGCCCGCCTACACCGGGGGCGCGATGTTCCAGCGATACGTCGCGATGGGGAACAGCATCACCGCCGGTGTGCAGTCGGGCGGGATCGACGATACCACGCAGCGGCAGTCGTATGTCGCGCTGGTCGCGGGAGCGATGGGAGCACCGTACAACTATCCCAGCCTCGCCGAGCCGGGGTGCCCGCCGCGATACACCAACATCTTCACGCAGACGCGCGTCGGCGGTGGTACCTCCACGACCTGTGCGTTCCGGAGCGCGAACATCCCGCCGTTCCTGACGAACGTGGCAGTGCCAGGGGCCGAGGTGATCGACGGCATCAATAACTTCCCCAAGCCGGGGACCAATTCCAACGCGCTCACGCTCCTGATGCTGGGCGGGCGAACCCAGGCGCAGGCGATGATGGACGCGCACCCCACGTTCGTAAGCGTGTGGCTCGGCAACAACGACATTTTAGGGGCAGCCGAGGCGGGCGATACGACGCTCGCCACCGATACGGCGTCGTTCCGGGCGAATTACGCGGCGGTGCTGGACTCGATTCAGGCCACCGGGGCGAGCGCCATTCTGATCGCCACCGGTCTCGGGCATCTCGTCAACAACACGGTGCCGCCGTTCTTCTCACGGGGCACGACCTGGTTCGGTCTGGCGGCAAGCGGCGCATTCGCGCCCGCGCCGTTCACGGTGGCGTCGAACTGTGCGCCCCCCCGAGGCGACACTGTGCTCGTGAGCTTCGCCTACGGCTTTGGTCTGCTCGCGGCGGCGCAGGGCGGCACCGCGACGACGCTCGATTGCACCGCCCCCCCGGTGGACGAGCCGGCCGAGACGGCGTTCTTCGTGCGGCTGCAGCTCGAGTACAACGCCATTATCCAGGCGCTGGCGACGGCGCACGGGTGGGCGTACACCGACAGCATAAACACGACCATGGATTCCCTTGCGGCTGTCGCCAACCAGTTCGCCCCGTTCCCTAACACGGCGGCGGCGTGTAGCGGCTCGCCGTTCGGGCTGGCGTTCAGCTGTGACGGGATCCATCCGGCCCAGGCGACTCAACAGAAGATCGCCCGCAAGCTGGTGCGCGCGATCAACCAGAAGTACGGCTCGGCGATTCCGGCGGTGCCCTGAAGCGAACCGCCCGCCGCTCGTGGGGTAGCGAACACGGCATCCGTCCTTCGGCGGGTGCCGTTTTGCTAATGCGACTCGCGACGCTGCTCGCTCTCCTGAGCCCCGCCCTGACCGGCGGGGCCGTGCTCGCCGCTCAGGCGGTCGAGCGCACCGACGTGCCCGAGCGCGGCGTGCTGCGGGTCACGTTCGACCCGCGGATCATGACGTGGAACGACGAGTTCACGCCCGCGGGCCGCACCCGGCTGGGCTTTGGTCTCACTGGCGATCCGATCGGCAGCCGCTACATCCCCGCCCTGGTGCAACTCGAGCAGAACGTCAACCTCGTGCTCCCACGGCGCGACACCCTGGTGGCCATGCCGACAGCGCGCGGCCGCACCGATAGCCGCGGCTTCTCCGGCTTCGTGGCCAGCCTCGGGGCCGGCCTGCTGAGCGTGCGGCAGGAGCGCCGCACCTATCCCGTGACCGCGGAGCTCGGGGTGACGAGTCACCTGTCGCTGAGCCTGATGGTACCGATCGTCCGGGTCGCGACGCGTAGCGCGCTGCAGCTGCGACACGTCGGCAACGTTGGTCTCAATCCCCGCATGAACACGGCGGGAGCCGAGGGGACCTATCAGACGTTCTTCACCGAGTTCGACTCCACGCTCAAGCGATTCAACCAGAACATCGCGGCGGGGATGTACGGCTGTACGGGGAACGCGGCGTGCTCCGCCCGCGACAGCCTGGCGCAGTGGCAGACCATCTACGGTGCGCTGCATGGCACCGCCTACGGGGTCGCCCCGTTCATGCCGCTCGACTCATCGGCCGCGGGCCGGGGCATCGACAGCACCGTGGCGCGCATCGAGCGCGACATGGTCTCGGCGTTCGGTGTGACCGGATTCACGAGCACGTTCCTGCTCCCCAATGACACGCTCACGAGCGACCTGGTCGCCGCCGCGATCGTGGACAGCGCCATCGGGTTCGGCTACAACTTCATCCCGTTTCGCACCAGCAAGCACTATGGCCTGGGCGACGTGGAGGTCGGCGCAAAGTACCGGATCGTGAACGGAAGTCATTACGCGGCCGCGGTGAAGGCCCTGGTGCGACTGCCGACGGCCCAGCGCGACTCGGCGGACGACCTGTTCGGCCAGCCGACGGGCGACCACCAGACCGATCTCGAGGGACAGCTGACCCAGGAGCTCACCCTCGGACCGCTGTGGCTCAACGTCGCGGTGCGCGCCGGCACACAGCGTCCCGGGACACAGGTACGGCGGGTGGCCCCCCCCGACGTGTTTCTCGTGCCCGCCGCCGCGACGGCCAACCTCGCGTGGGACCCGGGAGACTATGTCGGTGTCGATGTCGCGCCCCTGGTGCGTCTCGCTCCCGAGTTCGCCGCCGGCTTTACCGTCGGGTACTGGACGAAAGCGCGCGACCGCTACGCGTTCCTGTCGTCCCAGGACTCGGTCGCGCTGGCGACCCGCCTGGGGGTGCCCACGTCACCGAGCGTACTGGAGGACGGAACAGCGGAGCGGAGACTGCGGCTGGGCTTCAGCGCCACGTACCACGTGCCGGCGATCGAGGGCGGATTCTCGATCGAGCAGACGGTCAGCGGCGGGGGGGCGCGCCTGCCCGCCGCGACGGTGTACCGCCTGGTGATGCGGGTGACGCGGAAGCTTTTCTGAGCAGCTCGGCCGCGTGGCCGAGCGCGGTTTTCATGTCGGGATCACCGAGCATGCGCGCCAGCTCGCGGGTCCGCCCGTCCCCCGTCGCCACGGTTACATCGCTGGTCGCGACGCCGCCGCGCGCCCCCTTGGCGACCACCAGGTGATGGTGGGCGTACGCGGCGATCTGCGGGAGGTGGGTGATCACGAGCGCCTGCCGGCTCCCGTGGCTTGCCCCGGCGACCGCCGCCAGCGCTTCCCCGACCCGCGCACCGACTTCACCTCCAATGCCCTGATCCACCTCGTCGAACACCAGAGTCGGCACCGCGTCGTGTTCCGCGAGCACCACCTTGAGTGCCAGCATGAGGCGCGACAGCTCGCCCCCCGACGCGACCTTGGAAAGCGGGCGGGCGTCGAGGCCCACGTTCAGCTGGACTTCGAAAGTCACGTCCTCGGCGCCATGTGCGTGGTGCGTGGTGCGTGGTTGCAAGGTCACCTGAAGCCTGCCTCCCGGGAGGCCGAGGGCGGGGAGTAGCTGGTTCACCGCCTTCGCCAGTTTGCCCGCGGCCTGCTTGCGCTTGGCGCTGAGGGCCGTGCACGCCTGCCCGAACTCGGCCGTCGCGGTGGCCCGCTCGGTGGCGATCGCCCGGAGGTCCAGATCGGCGGTGTCCAGCAGCTCGAGCTCCCGGGCCGCGCGGTCGCGCGTGGCCAGCACATCCGGTACCGTGGGGCCGTACTTCTGGGTGACCCGAAACAGCGCATCGCGCCGCTGCTCGATGGCCGCGAGCCGGCCGGGGTCGCTCTCGATTCCCGCCGCGTACTCGCGCGCGGCCTGCGTCAGCTCCCCGACGTTGGCGAACGCCCCGTCCAGCAGCGCCTGCCAGTGCGCCAGCGCCGGATCGAGTCGCACGAGGCTCGCGAACAGCTTGGCGGCGCGCGCCAGGCCGGCGGTATCGAGCGCCTGCTCGAGCTCGCGCGCCAGCCGACCGAGCTCGTCGGCATGCGCCAGGCGTTTGGCGTCGGTCTCGAGCGCCTCCGGCTCGCCCACCTGGGGTGCCGCGCGCGCGATCTCATTCACCACGTGCCGGAGGTAGTCCGCCTTGCGGCGGACGTCCTCGCGCTGCGCCGTGAGCTCCGCCTCGCGCTGCTCGAGCTCGTGGAGCCGGTCGTACGCGTCGCGCACGGCGGTACGCTCGACCGCCGCGTCGCCATACGCGTCCAGGATGTCGCGCTGTGCCTCGGGCTTGAGGAGCGACTGCGTCTCGTGCTGGCCGTGCAGGTCGACGAGCACGCTCCCCAGCTGCGCGAGCACCCCGATCGTCGTCGGGCTGCCGTTCACCCAGGCGCGGGAGCGCCCCTCCGCCGTGATCTCGCGCTTGAGGACCAGGCGCCCGTCCTCGAGCTCGACCCCGAGGGCCGTAAACGGCGGGAGCGGACGGGAGAGGACGGTGGCCGTGAATTCGAACGCGCCCTCGATGACTGTCTTGGCGGCGCCCGGTCGGACGACGTCGGCCGAGGCGCGCTCCCCCAACAGCAGGGCGAGCGCATCGACCAACATCGACTTGCCGGCGCCGGTCTCCCCGGTGAGCACGTTGAGGCCGGGGGTGAGGGGGAGCGTCACGTCCGCAATGACGGCCAGGTCCCGGACGCGGAGCTCGGTCAGCACTACTTTCGCTCCCGATCGGACAGGTCTCCCCATTGCAGCTTCTTGCGCATGCGTGCGAAGAAGCCTTCGGGCCCGAGCCGCACGAGCAGCACGGGCTGCTCGGCACGCTTCACGACCAGGCGCTCTCCCGCCTGGATGGTGGTGCCGACCTGACCGTCGAACGACACCAGCACTTCCTCGGTCCAGGGAGGAATCGGCTCGACGGTCACGCTGACATTCGACGGCAGCACCAGGGGGCGCACCGCCAGCGTATGCGGACAGATGGCCGCGACGACGATCGCGTCTACGCCGGGAACGACGATCGGTCCGCCCGCCGACAGGGCGTAGGCCGTGGAGCCGGTGGGAGTGGCGATCACGATGCCATCCGCCGAGTACTGCCCCACCTCGTCGCCGTCGACGGACACGCGCAGGCGGATGACGCGCGCCACGCCGCCCTTGTGGACGACCGCGTCGTTCAACACGACGGGTTCGGGCCGACTCTTCCCCTGCTTGTCGACGATGAAGGGCGCGAGGGCGAGCCGCGACTCGGTGGCGTAGGCCCGGCGCACCAGGACGTCGAGCGACCACTCCAGCGTCTGCGCGCTCGCGGTCGTGAGGAACCCGACGCGCCCGAGGTTGACGCCGAGGATCGGGGTGCCGGCGCCGTTCAGGCTCCGCGCGCCGCGCAGCAGCGTGCC
>CBFHAJ010000174.1:0-6972 GCA_965653495.1 uncultured bacterium
CCCGCCGCGGGCGCCGGGGCCGGGGGCGGGGGCGGGGCCGGGAGACCGATGCCGGCGCTGTTCGTGGACGTGGGCGCGCAGGACGGGATCGCCGACCAGTCGCGCGCGTTCCACGCGGAGCTCACCGCTCTCAACATCCCCGTCGAGTACGCGGAATGGCCCGGGAAGCACGACTGGCACTACTGGCACGACCACGTAGGACAGAGCATGCGCTGGCTCGCGCAGCGGATCGCGCGCTGACGGTCTAAGGCGGCGGACGCGCTGCTCGCGGTTGAACGTCCGAATCGAAACGGTGCCGGGGGTCGGCGACCCGCTGTACCCCTTCAACAGAATCGGCTGCGTGCGGAGGGCGGGGGCGGACGACGGGGCGGTAGTTGTAGAGCCGCGCGGTCGTTCCGGGCGTCTAGCGTTCCCGGTCGAGGCGGGCGAGCACGCGGCGCCCGCGGATCGTTACACCCGCGAGACCGCGCACGGCGCGCTCCGCGGCGGCCGGCGCCAGGTCCACCAGGCTGAACGTTTCGCGCACCTCGATCCGGCCGATGTCCGCTTTCGCGACGCCGGCTTCACGGATCAGCGCTCCTACCAGATCCTTTGCGGCGACCCGATCTTTCTTTCCGACGTTGATGAACACGTTGACCCGCGCCGCGTCAGCTTCCTTTACTTCTACTTCCTGTTTCGTTCCTCCTCCCTCTTGTAGGGCGAGCAACGCACCGGCCACTTCCGCCGGGTCCCAGCGCTCGAACAACGGATCGAGCAGGGCGAGCTCGGCGTCGACGCCGCGCGTCGCCAGTACGTGCGTGATGCGCTCCCGCAGCTGCGCCGCGCGATCCCGGGCGCGATCCGCGCCCCCCGGTAGCGATAAGGGCTTGAGTGTGGCAATGGAACGCAAATAGGGCAGCTGCGCGGCCGTGATCAGGACCACCGGCTCGGCGAGCCGGGCCAGCGCGGCGAGCTCGTCACGCGACGGCAGGGTGGTGCACACCACGGCGTCGACCGGCTGCGCGGGCGTCGGGATCGGTCCCCCCCCCCTGCCGCCATCCCACACGAGCGGAGCGGTTGGATTGAGCGTGTCGAGCGCGTCCCGCGCCGCCGCGGCGCGCCGACCGGCTGCGACGATGCAAAAACGCGCACGTCCTACTGGAGGCAGCTGGGCGCCCGTGTCGTCAACCGGAGCGGTTCCCACGATCAGCGGGCGGCGCGCGTGCCGCTCGAGAAAGTCGGTCAGCAGGGCAGGATTCCAGGACAGAACCACGCGGCGCGCCTGTCGCATTTCACCGAGCAGCGCGTCGAGGACAGCCGCGTGCTCGCCGTGGACCAGTGCTTCGGGCCACGCCACCACGACGCACTCGACTTGCTCGAGCTTGAGGGCCGCCTGCTGAACGAGAGCCGCGAGATCGGCGACCGTGCCGGTGAGCACGTCGGGGAGCGAGCCGCTCTTGAGTCGACGGACGCTGCGGGCGAGGCCAGTGACAGCGTGAACGCGGAGCGCTGGGGGCGTCACGGCCTGCCACTCAGCGGCGGCCGCATGGTCGGCGCATAGAATGAGTAGACCGACCCCTGGGCCATGCCCAGGGGTCCCCGGGCTCACCAGCTCCCACAGCTGCGTCACGCGCTCCGGCGCCGGAGGACAGACCAGCACCACCGGCCTGCCGCGCTCCAGCGCGACCTTCGCGTCCGCTCCCGCTCCCGCCACACGGTCCTCGATTGTCAAAGGGCTTCTCAGGCAGCCGCATCGTATCCCGCCGCGCGGCGAAGCGCAATCTTCGGGGACATTGCGCCCCCCCGGCGCGGGCGGCTATCCTCTCGCGATGACGCCGGCACCCGGTTTCTCACCCAACCTGCAGCACCTCGAGACCTCGGCCACGATCGCGATCTCGGCCGAGGCGAAGCGCCGCAAGGCGGCCGGCGAAGACGTGATCGACCTGGGTGCGGGCGAGCCCGACTTCCCTACACCCTCCATCCCATCGGACGCCGGGATCCGGGCCATCCGGGAGGGGAAGACCCATTACCCGGCGAACGAGGGGATTCTCGAGCTGCGGGCCGCCGCAGCCAAACATCTGTCGCTGCTCTCCGCCGGCCGGCCGGTCAACGCCGACCATATCGTCGTGTCCAATGGGTCCAAGCAGTCGCTGTTCAATGTCTGCTTCACGCTGTTCGGGCCAGGCGACGTGGTGGCCATTCCGGCGCCCGCCTGGGTCTCGTATCCCCAGATCGTCTACCTGTCGCGGGCCCGCCCGGTGCTCGTCCCCGGCGACCCCGAATGGAGCCTCAAGGTGAGCGTCCGGGATCTGGATCGCGTGGTGCCGGGCGCGAAGGGGCTGGTCCTCTGCTCCCCCTGCAATCCGACAGGGGCCGTGTACACCCATGCCGAGATCAAGGCGATCGCGCAATGGGCGCGGGACCGCAAGGTGTGGGTGATCGCGGACGAGATCTATCGCCGCATCCATTACGGCACCGGTCCGGCCCCCTCGTTTCTCGACCTGCCCGACGAGATGCTCGAGCGGGTGGTGGTGATCTACGGTGTGAGCAAGGCGTACGCGATGACGGGATGGCGGATCGGGCTCGCGCTGGCGCCCGGGCCCGTGGCCAAGGCGATGGCGGCGCTGCAGTCGCACACCACGACCGGGGCGAATCACCCCGCCCAGGTCGCCGGCGCGGCGGCGCTGGGGGAAGACCGCGTAGAGCAGGACGTGGGCCGTATGGTCGCGGAGTTCCGCAAGCGGCGTGATCTGGTCGTCACGCGCTTCCGGCAGGACCTCCCGGGCGTCGAGTTCGTCGAGCCGCTGGGCGCGTTCTACTTCTTCTTCCGGGTGGACTCCTTCGGTGGGATCGGCGGGACCGAATTCTGCACCCGGCTCATCACCACGACCGGCGTGGCCCTGGTGCCGGGTGCCGCGTTTGGCGACGATCGCTACGTGCGATTGTCGTACGCGGCCGCGACCGACAGCATCGGGAAGGCGCTGGACCGCATCATCGGGTTCGCCAAGAAGCTCGGCGACTAGTACCTGGACGCCCGCTGCGACAGGACCTCCACCCCGCGGTCCGTCATGACGGCATCGTCCTCAATCCGCACCCCGAACTTGCCCAGCTGATAGATCCCCGGCTCGATGGTGAATACCATCCCGGGCTCGAGCGGTGCGGTGTTTCCCTCGACCAGATACGCGGGCTCGTGCCCGTCCATGCCGAGCCCGTGGCCGAGGCGGTGGGTGAAGAAGGCGCCGTAGCCGGCGGCGGCGATCACCTTGCGGGCCGCCCGATCCATCTCTTGGCAGGGTGTGCCGGGGCGCCCGAGCTCGATCGCGGCGGTCTGGGAGTCGTGCACGACGTTGAACACCTTGCGGAACTCGTCCGTCGGGTGATCGCCGAACCAGATGGTGCGGGTGATGTCCGACTCATACCCACCGACCCGGCAGCCGCAATCGATCAGCACCACCGACTCGCGCTCGAGTGCGGGGCCGGCGGGTCCGCCGTGGGGGAGGGCGCTCGATGGGCCGAACTGCACGAGGCCACCGCCCGGCGCTCCCCGCTGCTGCATTTCGCGCGACAGCAGCTGCGCGACGTCTTTCTCGGTGGCGCCCACGGTGAGTTGCGCGAACGTCGCGGCCATGGCGTCCTGCGTGATCACGATCGCACGCTTGATGAGGGCCACCTCTTCCGGCGACTTGATCACCCGCAGCCGCTCGGTGACCGGGGCTCCGTCCACGAACTTCCAACCGTGCATGGCGTCCGCGAGCCGCAGCGCGGTTTGATACCCGGTGGTGGGCTCGATCGCGGCGGTCGTCCCCACTCCGGGCTTGAGGTGGCGCACGGTGTCGCCCACCAGCGCGTACGGGTCGTCCTGCTCCTCCCACCCGTGCAGCTCGGTGATGACGCTGTGGCGCTTGATACGCTCGACCTCGAACGACGGGCAGACGATGGCGGGCGCGCCGGAGGCGGGGAGGAGCAGGGTGATGAGGCGCTCGCTGCGCCCGGGGTTGTAGCCGGTGAGGTACTCGTAGTTCGTCCCCGGCGTGGCGATCAGCAGATCGAGCTTCCGGTCGGCGAGCTCGGCTTGCGCGCGCGTGAGGCGGCGCCTGAAGACATCAGCGGAGAGGGAGGGCTCCTGGGCAGGACGAGTGCGGAGTGTGGAGTGCGGAGTGCGGAATTGGTCCACTCCACTCCGCACTCCGCGTTCCGCACTCCGCACTTGAGACGTCGCAACCGCCCCCACCACTGTTAGAAACGTCCGCCGTTCCATCGTGCTGGCCCCTCCCAAAGGTGCGGCCTATATTATGCCCCCTCCCGAGACGCTGGAAGGCGCCGTTTCGATGCAATTCGAAGCGCGAATCGAGCCGCTCGACGGCAAGCTTCCCAAAGTCACCTACCACTGGGATCCCGAAACCGACATTCTCTCCGTCGCCTGCAAGGGGACGGGGAAGGTGAACGGGTTCAACGGTACGGTGGATCTCGAGGGGGGAGACGGGTCGTTCGTCGTGATCGACGTCGCCGCCGGGTGCCTGCGGGGCGTGGACATCGTCACGTGGCCCGACGACATCCGCACCCACGACCAGCTCGCGGTCCCAGAAGTGGCGAAGGACGCGCGGGTCGTGTTCCCCACCCGCAAGTCGCAGCCGGCCGTGGCCGCCGTGGAGGTGGACACGGCCCTCACGGTAGAGAAGAACCAGAGCGAGTCGGTGCTGCATGTCCGCGTGGGACGCCAGCGGGCGGCGACCGTGGTCCGGGTGGGCGACCTGCTCCTGGTGGAGGTGGACAAGAACTCCCGTCTCGCCGGCCTGTGGTTCCTCGAAGTGCCGCCGTTCCCCAACGTCGAAGCGACTGCCTAGCGGCGGGAGGTCGTGACTACTAGTACCATAGTTGACAGGCTGGGACCCCCCTCGTAGCTTCAACTATCCTTTTCGTAGCAGCGATCCATGGACGTGACGTTCACCGAGCGGGAGCTGGACGTGATGGCGATCTTGTGGGACATGGGATCCGCCACCGTGAGCGAGGTGCGGGACCGCCTCGAGGACCGGCTCGCGTACACCACCGTCCTCACCGTGCTGCGCACGCTCGAGGCGAAGGGGTACGTCGATCACAAGGAGGAAGGGAAGGCGCACCGCTATGCGCCCACTGTGGCGCGCAACGCCGCGGGGCAGAGCGCGCTGCGCCGGCTCACGGAGAAGGTGTTCGCCGGATCTCCCGAGCTGCTGCTGACCCAGCTCGTTTCCGGCCGTCGTCTCTCGGCGGAGGAGCTCAAGCGCATGCGGCAGCTGCTGGACCAGCGACTGAAGGAGGCGCGCTCATGATCCTGGGATGGATGATCTACAGCATGCTGCTCGCGGCGTGCGTGGCGGCGGCGGCCCAGGCGCTCGAGCTCATCGCCCGCCGCCTGGGTCGGCCCACCCGCTGGGTGTGGGCGGTCGCGATCGTCGCGAGCATCGGCGTGAGCCAACTGGCCCGCGTCACCGCGGTGGGGATCCTGGCGTTCATCCTGCCAGGCCCCGAGTCGGCGCCGTGGCTCAAAGCTCCGGCAGCCACGTTTTTTGACGCCTACAACCCGCTGGAGCGGTGGAATTCACCGCTCGCCGCCGCCCTGTGGGCGTCGTCGGCGCTGGTCGCCGTGTTTTTCGCCTGGTCGCTGGTGCGGCTGCTGCAGCGGCGCCGGGCGTGGCGGGCCGACGTGGTGAACGGGCACGCCGTGTTGGTCTCTGAGTCGGACGGTCCCGCCGTGTTCGGCGTGGGGAAGGGCAAGATCGTGCTGCCTCGCTGGGCCCTGGGCGCCGCCGAGCGCGTGCGCGAGCTGATGCTCGTGCATGAGCTCGAGCACTTGCGCGCGGGCGACCCGCGGCTGCTGCTGCTGGCCCTGATCGCCGTGGTGGTGCAGCCGTGGAACCCGGTGGTGTGGTGGCTCGCGGGACGCCTGCGGCTGGCGGTCGAGGTGGACTGTGACGCGCGGGTGCTCGAGCGCGGCTCGGACGTGCGGACCTACGGTTTGGTGCTGCTGGAAGCGGGCACGCGCGCTGGCGGAGGGGCGGCGTGTCGGCTGCCGGTGCCGGCGCTGTCGATGCCGCCGTCGTCGCTCGAGCAGCGGCTGCGGGTGATGTGCGAGCAGCGGGCGGGGCGCGCCCGCGCCGGCATCCTGGCGTTGATCGTCGTGCTGGCGGTGAGCACGGCGGCGTTGCTGCCCGAGCCAGGCGGGCTGCACTGCGCCCTGGAGGCGCTGGGCTTTCCCACGGCCCCGGCCGGCCGCTAAGGATTTACTACTAGAATTATAGTTGACAAGCGAGGGGGCAGCTTCTACGTTCTACTAAATAACTAGTAGAACGAGGGGCTGCCCCTTATGTTGCCCGCGCTCGTCACCATCCTGCTGGACGGGCCGCCGGTCGCGCGCCAGCCGCGCCACCGCGGCCCGCCGTCCGCTCACGCCGCCGTCCCCCGCGTGCTGCGCGCGACCCGCATCAGCGGGGTCCCCGCCCCGGTGATCGACGGGCGGCTCGACGACCCTGCCTGGGTCGGCGTGCCCGTCGCGACCGACTTCACGCAGAACTACCCGCTCGACGGTCGTCCCGCCAGCGAGCGTACCGAGGCGCGCGTCCTATTCACCGACGACGCGGTGTACGTCGCCATGCGCGCGTACGACGCTCCCGACAGCATCGTCGCGCCGCTCACCCGCCGCGACGTGTGGGCCCCTTCCGACTACCTGCACGTCATCTTCGACAGCTATCACGACCGCCGCACCGCGTTTCACTTCGTGGTGAGCCCCACTGGCGTGAAGCTGGACCTGTATCACTATGATGACACCGAGCAAGACATGAGCTGGGACGCCGTGTGGGATGTCGCGGTCGCGCGCGACTCGCTCGGCTGGACCGCCGAGTTCCGCATCCCGCTGAGCCAGCTGCGCTACGATGCCCGCGGCAGCCGCGCCGGGTCGGCGACCGGGAGCGGGGGCTGAGGCGGGGGCGGGGGCACCGCGGGCATCGCGGGGGAGGCGGA
>CBFHAJ010000175.1:0-6960 GCA_965653495.1 uncultured bacterium
GCGGCGCCTGCAGCACGACCAGCAGCAGCTCAGGCTGGGGAGCCGGCGCGCGTACCACAACTCCCCGCGTCGCGCCGGCGAGCACGGCGGTCGCGAGCGGCGGGGTGAGGATGGTGCGCCATGGCAGCCCGATGACGAGCTGATGGTAGGCGTGAACATGGACGAGGCGTCCGGTGGCGTGCT
Organism: uncultured bacterium; assembly: GCA_965653495.1. Classification (GTDB taxonomy): domain Bacteria; phylum Gemmatimonadota; class Gemmatimonadetes; order Gemmatimonadales; family GWC2-71-9; genus AG41. Next base: position 184 of record CBFHAJ010000175.1, read on the forward strand.
CGTAAGCCAGATAGCTGGTCACGCCGGGGAGGTGAAGCCACGCGGGCGGCACGGCACGCTTGAAGCCCAGCCCGATCAGCACTTCGACCAGGGTGGGCCACGCCCAGCGATCCACCAGCAGGTCCAGGTCGCCGGTGCCCGTCAGCCAGCGGTGGCGCTTCGAATGGCCTTTCCATTGACAGTAGGGGACGCCGGCGCGCTCGAGCGCCTCGGCGAGCCGCTCCACGAGCGTCGGGAGCGGGGCGGTCGGCCGTGCGGTGACGCGCGGCTGTTCGACGGTAGTCATCGCGGCGTTAGCTCCCGAGCCCTGCGAGGCTTGCCAGACGTCCGCGAACGGCTTGCTGCACGCGATACACCCGCTCGGCCCAGAAGCGCAGGGTCGCGAGCCACGGCGGCTTGCCCAGCACCCAGCGATGCTTCGTGATGTCGGGGACGGCGCCGAATTTCTCCTTGAAGGTGCCCTCGCCCATCAGGTCGAAGGTCACGCAGCGGGCCTCGAGGGCGCGCTGCATCACCGTCCACGTCATCAGCTCGGTGGGACGGTACCAGCGGTAGCTCGTGCGGTGTGCCCACATCCACAAGAGCAGCTCACGGTGATCGATCAGGAACATCCCGGTGGCGATGCAGGTGCCGTCTGGCGTCCGCACCGAGACCGCCTTCAGGAGGCCGGCTCGCTTCATGTGCCGGAAGCATTCCAGCACCCGTCGATGTGTGAAGGGCACGGCGTTGCCGCCCCGGATGTACACCTCGCGCAGCTGGTGGTAGTGCTCGTCGACGAACGACTCGTCATCCTCGAACCGGACCACCAGGCCCAGCCGCTCCGCGCGTCGGACGTTGCGCCGCGCGCTGTCCTTCAACTGGCGGAACGTCCGCTGATCGTCGGCCGGGTCGAGCGGCGCGCGATACGTGAACACCGTTTGGCCGCGAAACCCCAGCGCGCTCATGACCGCCGGTTCGAGATCCGACGTCATGAGCTCGATGTAGCTCACCCCATGGACGAGCTGCAGGTACGGCACGAGCAGGCTGACGAGCTCGCGGGCGGAGACCCGGCGGCGATCGAACACCGGCCCCAGGCTCACCGTCTGCCAGCCGGGCAGCGGTGAGCCGAAACCGCGCCACAACCCGACGCGGGCGAGCAGGCCCGGCAGGCAGCCGACCACGTCGCCGTTCTTTTCCCACACGAGGTATAGCGGCTCGCCGCACCCCGAGTCCGCGAGCGACTGGATCCAGCTGCGCCGATGCGTGACGCGGTAGTTCCAGAAACGCGCGATCAGGTCGTCCCAGCGCTCCAGCTCGGCGGCGCTCGCCTCCCGGACCCGCGTGAGACCGCTCGAGCTACGTGTCGCCGTCGGCCACGCGGTCGCCGTGCCGGTCGCCGGGCTGTGGCGACCCTGCAGTGGCGGGGCAGTGGCTTGGTGCGTAGTCCCGATCAGTGACATGATGCCGTCCCCGAGTCAGTGAAGGTGAAAGTGCTCGGGTCGATCTCCCCGAGCGGCCCGGAGGTGGGGATGAATTCCCAATGGTACGAGCCGGGCGACAGCGTGAGCTTGAGGACCCCGTGCTCGGTGGTGGAGGCTTCGGTGTTCGGCTGTGTGATGGGGTTGGCGAGCGTGTCGTAGCCACCACCGCCCGTGCCGGCGACGAACTGCCGGATGCCGTTCGTCAGATCGGCCGTGCCGTCCGGTGTCTGGGGCGCGAACCGCTGGTAGTTGTGCTCGTGGCCCGAGAGGATCACGTCCGCGCCGTGCGCGTAGAGCGTATCCCAGAACGGCTTGGTCGCCTGGGTTTCCGCCGGATCGCTGTGCACCACACCGGCACTGAAGTGCGGGTGATGCCACATGGCCAGCGTGCAGGTCGCCGGGTGCGCCGCAAGGTCGGCGCTGAGCCAGGCAAGTTGCGTCTGAATGTTGAGCGCCCGGCCCGCCGGTTCCGATTCGAGGAAGCTCGAGTTCAGGACAATGATGTGCCAGGCGCCGACGTCGTAGCTGTAGTCACCGATCGGCTGGGTGTGCGCCGCCACGCCGAAGTAGCCGAAATACCCATCGCCGGTCGAGTCGTGCGAGTATTCCTGGAACTCGTGGTTGCCGGGCGTCGGGTGGATGCGCTTCTTGAATTGTCCCCAGGTACTCGCCCAGCAGCCGACACCGCCGCTCGTATTGGTGAAATCGCTCAGTGTGCCGCTGGGATAGGCGTTGTCGCCGAGCGTGAATACGGTCCCGGGGGTCGCCGCGACGACCGCGGCGGTCTTGGAGGAGTGGACCTTGCTGCACTCCCCGATGTCTCCTGCCCCGATGAACACCTGCGGCGTGCCCGGGGCGTCCACGTTGACGGTGACCGCATCGGAGCCGCTGTCCGTCGATCCCGGCGCGCGGGCGCCGAGCTTGAGCGGGAACTGTCCGGCTCCCGCATAGGTGTGGGTCGTGTTGATCGTGCCCGACGCATCGAAGACGCCGCTGTCGACCGTGCCGTCGCCCCACGCGAGCGTCCAGTGGTACTCGGTCGCGCTCACGTCTTTGGGTGGGGTGATGCGCGCCACGAACGGCACGGTGCGCCCGGTCTCGGCGGTCATGTCGACGCCGGCGTCGACGGCCGGTGCGCCGGGAGGCTGGTGGGTTTGCGTGGGGTCCGACTTGCACATCGTGGCCCAGACGGCGACCCCGGCGATCAGTCCCAGCGTCAACGTGCGTTGCTGTCGCATGTCATCCTTTCTGCTTCCATCAGAGCAAGAGCTTCCGGCGCTTCGGGGGGCGCGGGAAAGTGCCGCCGACCCGCCAGGATAGCTGTGATGGTCGAAACCGTCCGACCGATAATCCGCACGTCCGAGCGCAATGACGCGTGCCGTACGTACACGACGTCGAGCGCGACCTTGAGTGGCAGCAGGCGCTCGGCGTAAGCCGTCTCCGGGTCGCCCCCGGCGAGCAGGGCGTCGCCGTGCGTGTAGTGGTAGATGGCCCCTGGGCTCGCGAGCCCGGGTCGTACCCGCAACGTCTCGTGGTGCAGCGGCGTGTAGTGCCGTTCGACGATGGCGGGATCTTCCGGGCGCGGCCCCACGATCGCCATGTCGCCGCGCAGCACGTTGAAGAGCTGCGGCAGCTCGTCGATCTTGGTGCGCCGCAGCCAACGGCCCAGCGGGAACACGCGGGGGTCGTCCCGCCCGGTGATCCGGCTGCCGGGTCGAGTCGGGCGCGCGTGCATCGTCCGCAACTTGAACATCGTGAAGCGGCGGCCGCCGCGTCCCACGCGCCACGCCCGATAAAACACGGGCCCGGGGCTCGCGATGCGGATACCCGCGGCCGCGATCGCGAGCAGCGGCGCCGCCAGCACCAGGCCCAGGGCGGCCAGCACCACGTCAATGAGGCGCTTGGCCATTGCGATGAATGCGTCGCACGGTCATGAAGACCTCGGCGGCGTCCATGCAGCTCCGGTTGCCCCAGGCATGGGCACGGATGCGCAGCGCCTCGAGCGAGCGGGGATGCGGGTAGGCGCGCAGCTCGCTCTCATAACACGCCATGGCGGCGAGCTTCGTCTCGAGCGTCGCGCTGATGTCCACCCACGTGTCGGGGACGAAGCTGCGCGGGAAGGCCCATTCGGTGCTGCTGGCCGTGTCGAATGCGTACACGGCGCCGATGCAGTACTCGGTCGGGCGGGTGGCGACGAGCGCGGCCTTGAACAACAGCTCGTGGTCGCGATTCACGTCGCCGCCGTACTGGCAATACACCACATCCGGTCGGAGCGCGCGCACCAGCTGCTCGAGCGGCGTGATGATGTCCGTGAGCGTGACCGTATCGAGCCGCTGATCCGAGAAGCCGAGATGACGGACCTCGCGTACGCCGAGCGTCTCCGCGGCCCGGGCCGTGTGGTGCGCCTGGCCCACGCCACCCGGTCCGTAGCGCAGCGACTCGCCCTCACAGGCGATCGCTCCATAGACCTCGTCGCCCGCGCGCGCATGCAGGGCGACCGTGCCCCCACACCCCAGCACCTCGTCGTCCGGGTGCGCGGCGATGACCAGGACCCGGCTAGGCGAGGGCGTGCTCATCGACCGTGGTCCAGACTCGCGCAGTCCACTGCTGGTCGCTCAGGTCCCGGCCCCTGAGGATCGTCCCGTCCTCCTGCTCGAGCTCGAGCAGGACCACCGCGCCCTGACCGCCGTCCGCTTCGCGGCCGCACGCCACGACCTGGCCGCACGCCTCGGTGACCGGGCTCAGCAGCGGGCCCAGCACGGCCCCGGGCGGCGCGGACACGCCGGCGCCGGCGCCGCTCGACAGCAACGCCGCCTGCCACACGGTCCAGCGCTGGCCGTCGAACCAGCTGAACGCACCCGGGTAGGGCCGGGTGAGGGCGCGGATGAAGTCGTAGACCTCGCGGCTCGAGCGCGACCAGTCGATCACGCCATCGGCGGGGCGGCGGCGCGGCAGTTCGGCATCCGAGTCCGCCGGCTGCGGGCGTCCTGGCCGCTCGCCGGCCAGCAGACGCGGCACCAGGCGCAGCAGCATGTCGCGGCTGGAGAGGGCCACCTGGTCGTACAGCGATGCACACGTGTCGTACGGCGTGATGCCGAACGTCGTTTGATCGATGACGGCCCCGCGGTCGACGCCTTCCGCGAGCCAGATGAGCGAGTTCCCCGTTTCGGTCTCGCCCTTGATCAGGGCCCAGTTCACCGGCGCGCTGCCGCGATAGCGCGGCAGGTGAGACGCGTGCGCCCCGATCATGCCGATGCGGGCGAGCCGCAGCGCGGCGGGACGCACGATCTGGCTCCAGCCGATCACGAACACGATGTCAGGATCGAGCGCGCGCAGCGCGGCCAGGCCCTCTGGGCCGTTGATGTCGGCGATCTCGTACAGCGGGATGCCGAAGCGGGCACACAGCGGGCCGTAATCGATCGCGCCCGAGCGCCGCGCCCGCCGCTCCGGTGTGAGGGTGATGACACCCATGATCGGGGCACCGGCCTGCATCAGGGCCTCGAGCGCCGGTCCACCTTCCGCGTGGAACCCGACCCAGGCGAAGCGCAGTGATTTCATCTCCGGTAGATCCTCACGATGTCGCGCACGGCCTCGATCACGTCGGTCACATCCTGATCGGACAGCCGTGGGTTCAGTGGGAGGCTGAGCATGCGGCGGTAATTGCTCCAGGCGACCGGGAAGCTCTCCGGCGCATAGCCGTAGCGGTCCCGGTAGTAGGGGTGCAGGTGGATCGGAATGAAGTGGACGGACGTGCCGATGTTGCGCGCCGTCAGCTCGGCGATGAACTGGTCGCGCTCGATTCGCAGGACGCGCGGGCGCAGGCGCAGCACATACAGGTGCCAGGCGTGCTCCACCTCCGCCCGCTCGACCGGCAGGTCCAGCGCATCCAGGTCGGCGAAGCCCTCGGCGTAGCGGGAGACGACCTCACGCCGGCGGCGCTGAAACGCGTCCAGCTTCTCGAGCTGGTGCAGCCCGAGCGCCGCCTGCATGTCGGTCATGTTGTACTTGAATCCCGGGAGCAGGATGTCGTAGTGCCAGCTGCCGCCCCCCCCCGGGTCGTAGCGCCGCCACGCGTCCCGGCTCATCCCGTGCAGGCTCACCACCCGCGCGCGGTCGAGCAACGCCGGGTCGGCGGTGAGCATGCCGCCTTCGCCAGTCGTGAGATTCTTGGTGGCGTAGAAGCTGAACGCCACCGGATTCCCGCCCGAGCCGACGAAGCGGCCCTTGTAGCGGGCCGGGAGCGCGTGGGCGGCGTCCTCGATCACCAGGAGCCCACGCGCGCGCGCCAGCTCACCGATCGGGTCCAGGTCCGCGGGGTGACCGGCGTAGTGCACCGGGAGCACCGCGCGGGTTCGCTCGGTCACGGCGGCCTCCACGCGGCGCGGGTCGAGATTGAGCGTGTCGGGCTCGACGTCGACGAGCACGGGCCGCGCGCCGGTGTGCTCGATCACGTTTACGGACGCCGCGAAGGTCATCGGCGTGGTGATGACCTCGGCACCGGGGCCGATCCCGTGGGTGACGAGGGCGGTGTGCAGCGCGGCGGTGCAGGAGTTGAGCGCCAGCGCGCCCGGGGCCCCGAGGTAAGCGGCGAACCGCCCCTCGAACCGCTTGGTTTTCGGTCCCGTCGTGATCCAGTCGGAACGCAAGGTGTCGACGACCTCGTCGATCTCCTCCTTGCCGACGAGCGGCGGCGCGAACGGCAGGAACGCGGCGCGGCGCGCCGCTGGCGGCGCCGCGACCGCGGTCACGTTGGACGACCGATCGTCAGGCGAGGCTCTCATGATGAGCCTCGGACCCGCCGTTGCCGTTTTCGCCAACGAGCGCGGGGACGAGGGTGAGCTGCGGGTCGGGCTGATATTCGGGCACGAGCGTGCCGAGGGCGCCAACCAGGGCCTGATGGTCGCCCAGGGCCGCGACGGTGAGCAGGTGCCGCAGGTCCCGGCCCAGCACGGAACCGTCGCCGTCGTCGCGCTCGATCAGCCGGATTTTGTCGACCGAGGTCGGCAGCGTCCGCTCGCCCGCGGCCACGAGCTCCTCGCGCAGTTTCTCGCCGGGACGCAGGCCGACGAACTTGATCTGCACGTCCTGATACGGGACGAAGCCCGAGAGGCGGACGAGCTGCTCGGCGAGATCGAGGATGCGCACCTGCCGTCCCATCTCGAGGATCGCGATCCGACCGGCGACCTCGGGGAGCGTCGCCGCGGCGAGCACGAGCTCGACCGCCTCCGGGATGGTCATGAAGTAGCGCTTCACCTCGGGGTGCGTCACGGTGAGGGGGCCGCCGCTCGCGAGCTTCCTGTTGAACAACTGAAGCACG
>CBFHAJ010000176.1:0-6859 GCA_965653495.1 uncultured bacterium
CGGCCCCCGAGCAGCGCGAGCGCCAGCACCAGCGTCGCGACCCCCATCGCGAGGCGCGAGCGCAACGTGCGTCGCCGGTCGGGAGCGGTCCCGGGCTCGAGCCCGCTCTCCCGCACCGCGGCACCGATCACCGTCACGGCGCCAATGAAGAGGAATGCTCCGAGCGCCAGCAGCAGCGCCCCGAGCGGCGTGCCCAGGGCCAGCCGGCGGGTCGCGACCGCCATCACCGGCACGAGCGTGGTGCCGGACCCGCGCGGCCCCTCCACGGTGACCTGCACGCTGTAGGCCCCGCCGGTCATGAGCCACAGCGCCGCGCTGTACAGGGTCGAGTCGCCGGGCACCGGCGCGGCGATGTCGGGCGGCGGTGGTGCGGCCGTGCGGGGGTCCCAGAAGACCGGGAGTACCAGCACCCGGTGCGTGCCCTGGGGCAGGGGCGCGACCAGGCGCACGGTGATCTGTGCGAGGCCGGGAACGACGCCCGGGCTGCGCACGATCACGCGCACGGGGTACGGACCCGCCGCCCCCTCGAAGTACGTATCGGGACTGCCGACGTGCGCCGAGGCGACGATCACGATCGCGGCGATCGCGCCCAGGCGCACCCGGTGGTGTGTCATCGCCGCAGCCTCGCCATCCAGTTCCCCCACCACAGACCGATCCGGGACGACGCGACGGCGATGAGCGCCGCGACCCCCAGTGACAGGGGCGTCACCGGATCGGTTTCGGCGCGCCAGAAGTTGTGGTGCCACGGCCCCGGCCGGCTCGAGTAGTCCCACTGGTCCGCCCCGAAGAAAAAGTTGCGGGCATGCGGGCCGAGCAGGAACTCCGCGAAGAACCATTGCGTGACGAAGAACGTCGCGAAAAACTCGATCCCCACGAGCAGCGACAGCCGCCAGTCTCGGCCCCGGCCCACGCGCCGCATGCACAGGTCGATCGCCACCGCGGGGATCACGAGCAGCAGCGGCACGGGCGGCGGGATCAGATGCGTCACGGGGTTGAACACCGGGGCGAGCTTGGGCGTCGCGGGCGCCAGCTGGAGCACCCAGATCAGCACGAACGAGAAGACCAAGTAGCAGACGGCGGCCGTCGTAGCGGGCCAGCGCAGCCGCACGCCGCGCGCGCCGGCGACGAGCAGGAATGGTACGCCGCCGGCCGCGACCTTGTAGTAGACCGCGTTGTGCGCCAGGTTCGCGAAGCCGACCTGCTCGATCCCGATCGTCGCCACGTTCTGGAGCAGAATCGCGATCATGAAAGCGGCGAGCAGCGGGACGACGGGCGACGGCGCTTGGCTCGAGTCGCTGTTCTGCAGCGACAGCACCAGGAACAACGCCCCCAGCTGGATCGCCCAGATCCCCAGCGCAAGCAGCACGTGCGGGGGCGACAGCACTTTCACGTCGAGGCCGTAGGCGTTGTGCCACCAGTTGTCGAACGGCGCCGAGGTGATCATCGCGAAGGCGCCCCAGATGCTCGCCCAGGCGCCCAGCGGTCCGCGAAATCCCCAGAACCCGACGCTCGCGTCGCGTTGCTCCGGCGCGCCAGCGAACGTGGTCTTGAGCACGAGCCAGCCGCAGGCGAGCCCGGCGAGCACACCGCCGAGGTAGATCGCCATGTGCGCGGGCGTCCAAAAGGTGTCGCGGCCGATCGAGCGGTGCCACGAGATGTCCCAGATGACCCCGACCTTTGCGCTGGTCGCGGCGACGACCACCGCTGTGACGTACCAGGGCATGGCGAGCCGTCCCCGAGGCGGTGCGGCGGCAGTAGCGGTCATCACGGCTCGCTCCTTGCAGAGTCCCGGCGCGTCGTCCATACTCTTCGGCCGTCCGGACGCTGTTCAAAGCTACGCTCCGAACCGGAAGAGGGTTACGGCATGGCCGGCCTGCTGGCCAAGGAACGGATCATCGCAGCGCCGGGGTTCAACCGCTGGCTCGTCCCGCCCGCGGCCCTTGCCATCCATCTGTCCATCGGCATGGCATACGGGTTCAGCGTGTTCTGGCTGCCGCTCTCCCGCGCTATCGGCATCACCCAATCCGCCCCCGACGACTGGAAGGTCAGCACGCTCGGCGTGATGTATTCGCTGTTCTTCCTGTTCCTTGGCTCATCCGCGGCGGTGTTCGGGCGTTGGGTGGAGCGCGGAGGCCCGCGCCAGGCGGGCGTCGTCGCGGCATTCTGCTGGGGTGGCGGGTTCTTCATCTCGGCCCTCGGTGTCTACGTCCACCAGATCTGGCTGTTGTGGATTGGGTCGGGGGTGATCGGCGGCTGCGGCCTGGGGTTGGGATACATCTCCCCCGTGTCCACCCTCATCAAGTGGTTCCCCGACCGTCGCGGCATGGCGACGGGCATGGCGATCATGGGGTTCGGGGGCGGCGCCATGATCGGCAGCCCGCTCGCCGACATCCTGATGCGGCATTACGCGACCCCGACCTCAGTGGGCGTGTGGGAAACGTTCGTCACGATGGGCGCGATCTATTTCGTGGCGATGCTGTGCGGCGCGTTCGGGTACCGCGTGCCGCCCGAGGGGTGGCGGCCCGCTGGTTGGACACCGCCCGTCCAGCAGGGCACGATGATCACCACGCGGCACGTGCACGTCAACCGCGCGTGGCGCACGCCGCAGTTCTGGCTCCTGTTCATCGTCCTGTGGATGAATGTGAGCGCCGGAATCGGTGTGATCGGGATGGCATCACCGATGCTCCAGGAGGTGTTCGGCGGAAAGCTGATCGGCGCGGCGGGCGCGTTGAAAGACTTGGTTGGCGACCAACGCGCTCAGGTGGCGACGATCGGGGCCGGCTTCGCCGCTCTGCTCAGCCTGTTCAACATCGGGGGGCGGATCTTCTGGGCGTCGATGTCCGACTACCTCGGCCGCAAGCGCACCTACTTCATCTTCTTTGCGCTGGGCATCGTGCTATACGCGCTCGGGCCGTCCGCGGGATCGATCGGCAGCGTGCCTCTGTTCGCCGCCATCTTCTGCGTGATCATCTCGATGTACGGCGGCGGGTTCGCGACCATCCCGGCCTACATAGCCGACCTGTTCGGTACGCGGTTCGTGGGAGCGATTCACGGTCTCATCTTGCTCGCCTGGTCCGCCGCGGGCATCGTCGGACCCACGCTCGTCAACAAGCTGCGGGAATACCAGCTGGCGCGCGGCGTGCCGGCCGCACAGGCCTACAACACCACCATGTACATCCTCGCCGGCCTGCTCGTGATTGGGTTGTTCGCGAACTTCGCGGTGCGACCCGTGGCCGAGCGCTTCTACATGACCGACGCGGACCTCGACGCCGAGCGGCGCCTGGCGCACGAGGTGGGAGGCGCCGCGCGATGACCACGCCTCCCTCCGGCACGCCGATCAAACCGACGACCACGAGCTGGGTGCTGGTCGCCCTCGCGTGGATCGTCGTGGGGATCCCGCTCGCGTGGGGGATCTACCGGACGCTGCTGACGGCGGTGAAGATCTTCTAGCGGACCAGGGGGCCCTCCGTGACCTGGACCCAGGTCTACGATCCGCTGCACAACTGGATGCTCTCCACTCTCGTCGCGGCGCTCCCGATCATCGTGCTGCTGGGGCTGCTGGCGGGCTTCAAGGTACGTCCCCACTGGTGTGCCATCGCCGGCGCCGCCACCGCGGTGCTGGTCGCGGTCACGGCATTCGGGATGCCGTTCCGCCTCGCGGGGATGAGCTTCCTGTATGGGGTCGCCTTCGGCGTGCTGAAAATCGCGTGGATCGTGCTGGCGGCCGTCTATCTCTACGATATCTCCGTCCATACCGGCCAGTTCGCCATCATGAAGGAATCCGTCGCCGCGATCACGCCCGACCGGCGGCTGCAGGTGCTGCTGGTGGCGTTCTGCTTTGGCGCCTTTATCGAGGGCGCGGCGGGGTTCGGGGCCCCGGTGGCGATCGCCGGTGCGTTCATGATCGGCCTCGGCTTTCAGCCGTTTCACGCGGCGGCATTGAACCTCATCGCCAACACCTCGCCGGTCGCGTGGGGCGCGATCGGGACGCCGGTGCACACCCTGGCGGGCGTGTCCGCGCTTCCCGAGTCCGACCTGAGCGCCATGCTCGGGCGCATCCTGCCCCTCACCGGCCTCATCGTGCCGCTGTGGCTGGTGCGCACCGTCGTGAGCTGGCGCGAAACGCTCGAGGTCCTGCCCGCGATCCTGGTGGTCGGCTGCTCGTTCAGCGCCACGCAGTACCTGTGGTCGAACCACGTGGACGCGAACCTGGTGGATATCGCCGGCGCCGTCGTCTCGCTCGGGGCCACGGTCGTGTTCCTGTGGTTCTGGAAGCCGAAACGTATCTGGCGATTCGCGGACGAGCCGGAGGGCGTGCCGGGCCGGCGCCATTCAGCGGGCGAAATCTTCCGGGCGTGGCTCCCGTTCGCACTGCTCTCCGTGCTGGTGCTGGTGTGGGGCCTGCCGCCGGTGAAGACCGCCATGAACGATGCCACGACGCACACCTGGGACGTGCCGCTGCTGCACAACGCGGTGACGCGGGCCGCACCGGTCGTCACGGCGCCCGCTCCGGAGGCCGCCCGCTTCGACTTCAACTGGTTGTCGGCGACGGGGACCGCGTGCTTCGTCGCTGCCATCATCTCCGGGCTGGTGCTCGGCCTCGGCCCCCGTGAGCTGGCGCGGATCTTCTGGTACACGCTGCGACGCATGCGGCTCGCCGTCGTGGCGATCTCGTTCATGCTGGGACTCGGCTTCGCGACCCGTTATGCCGGTCTGGATGCCGTGCTGGGGTTGGCGTTCACGCGCACCGGCTGGCTGTTTCCTTTCTTCGGCACCTACCTGGGCTGGCTGGGCGTGGCGCTCACTGGCAGCGACACCTCCTCGAACGCGCTGTTCGGCAGCCTGCAGCGGATCACGGCGCAGCAGCTGGGGCTCGACCCGATTCTCATGTGCGCCGCCAACTCGGCGGGCGGCGTGATGGGGAAGATGGTGGACGCGCAATCGATCTGCGTGGCCACGTCCGCGACGAATCAGGTCGGCAACGAGGGGATCATTTTCCGCTATGTGTTCTGGCATTCCGTGGCCCTGGGGGCAATCGTCGGCGTCATCGTGCTGCTGTACGCCTACGTCTTCCCGGGCGCGGTCCCGCATGGCCTGACGATCGGGAAGTGAGGGGGGCGGCCGAAAACGCGACGAGCGCGTCAGGCACCGACGCGCTCGTGATCTAGTGGAAGGAGAGAGCTACGCTTTCTTCGCGATCATGCCGGCGCCCGCCTCCGAGACGTAGCCGAGCACGGCGCCCGCGATCAGCGCGACCGCGACCATCAGATAGCCCCTGAGATCCGCCGGCGCGGCCCACGCAGTGACGGCCGCCCCGCAGAAGGCCCCGGGAATGAAGGAAAGGGCCGCGACCTTCGACTGGATGACGAGAATGAAGGCGACCACGCCGACGAAGACCGCGGCGAGGCTCGACATCTGCATCATCCCCATCAGCATCATCGCGAGCCACACCCAGAACACGCCCGACACGGTGGACGCGATCGTCTTCTGGAGCCCCGCCGTCTTGCCGCCAGCTGCGTAGAAGCACGCCCAGGCGACAATCCCCGCGGGTACGGCAAATGCGCCGATCGCGCCGCCGAACTTGAACCACAGCCCGATCAGGACGCCGATGCTCAGCGCCAGCGACATCAGCATGTCCATACGATGCTGCCTCCCCTCATTGAGGACGAAAGCGAAAACGGCTCCTCGCCCACTCGTGGAGTGTGGCAGGGAGCCGTTCCAGCGCACCTGCGCGGACCAGCATGGGTCCCACGGTAGGAATGGCCCGCCGAACTGTCAAGCCCTAGCGCGCCGCGCCGTGCGCGTACTTGAGCGCCGCCTCCGTGCGGTTCTTCACGCCGAGCTTCGAGAACAGGTGCTGCACGTGGAATTTCACCGTGTTGTCGGACAGGCCGAGCCGCTCGGCGATCTGCGGATTGGTGAGGCCGCTCGCGACCAGCGTCCACACTTCGCGCTCGCGCGGGGTCAGGTCCCCCCCTCCTGCGGCGCCGCCGCCGGGGCGCCCTTCGATCCAGCGGCGCGCGGCCTGCGGGACCACCAGCAGGCCTGCGTGCACCTGGCGGATGGCCGTGAGTGTTTGCTGCGGCGATTCCGTCTTCAGCGCGAGGCCGTCCGCGCCGGCATCCAGCGCCGAGCGCAGCGACTCGCCGTCGTTGTAAGCCGTGAGCACCAGCACCTTGGGCGGCGCGGGGCGATCTCGCAGCGCCGCGAGCACGGCAGTCCCCTTGATGGTGGTGAGCTCCAGGTCCAACACCACGACGTCCGGCTTCATGCGCTGCACCAGGTCCACCACCTCGGTGCCGTCGGTGGTCCAGCCCGCGACCTTGATGTCGGGCTCACCGTCGAGCAGCGCCCGCAGGCCCTCCAGCACGATCGCGTGATCATCCGCCAGCAGTACGCGGATCACGGCCGCCGTCTCATTCCGCCGGGAGGGTGACCGTGAGCGAGGTGCCTCGCCCCGGTGCGCTCTCGAGGGCGAACGTGCCGCCGAGCATGGCTACGCGATCCTGGATACCGCGCAGGCCGAAGTGGCCGCCTTCCACGCCCACATCCTCCTCGCTGGCGAGCACCCGTTGGGGGTTGAAGCCGCGCCCCCGGTCCGACACGGTGAGCGCGAGCGATCCACCACGCCGCTCGACCCGGACGCTCTGTTCGGGCGCGCCCGAGTGCCGGTGGCCGTTCGCGAGCGCTTCCTGCAGGATCCGGTAGATGGCGATCTTGGTCGGGAGCGCGCAGTCCCCCAGGTCTTCCGGCAGCCCGAGCTCGACGCCCTGAACGGTCAGCGTCTCGTGCTGGACGGCGAGGCCTGCGATGATGTCACCCAGGGCCCGGCGCTCGAAGCCGGGCGGCCGGAACGCCC
>CBFHAJ010000177.1:0-6748 GCA_965653495.1 uncultured bacterium
GTACGTCCCCGCTGTGATCCGGCCGACCCGCATCTTACCGCGGTTCGCTTTCGTCGCCGGCGGCATCGAGGTGAGCTTTCCCATCTCGCATTCGCCGACGCAAAACGAGCGCGTCCTGTATCGCATCGATCGCACGGCGGAGCGGGTGTACGTGAGCTGCGGCGAGCGGGAGCTGCGCTTCGGCATGCAGTGGACGGTCGAGTATTCCCTCGGCGCGGACGACGCCTGGCTGACCGAGCGCGTCGTGTTGCACAACCCCGGCACGACGGCGCACCCCTGGATGTCCTGGTCGAATGCCGCCGTGCCCAGTGCCCCGGACAGCGAATTTCATTTCCCGGCGGGCGACGTCCTGGCTCACTCTTCCAAACTCGAGACAATCGATTGGCAGCGCGCGGGACCGAAGCGGGAAGCGGACATCGAGGAAATGACGGGCTTCTTCTGGAAGACGAAGAAGGCGAACGCCTTCGGGGTGTTCACGCCGTCCGCGGGAGCAGGGCTGTATCACGTCGCCGATGCCAGTCTCGCCCCCGGAATGAAACTATGGAGCTACGGCGTGGGGCCGGACCGCGCCTGGGCCACGCCCGGCGCAACCCAGGGCCGGCCGTATCTCGAGATCCAGGGAGGACCGAGCGACGATCAATCCGTGAAGCTCGAGCTACGACCGGGAGAAACCCGCTGGCACGAAGAGTTCTGGATCCCGACAGACAAGGCGCTGGACATCTATGCCCTGAAGTGTCCGACCGTACGGCTCAGACCCGTGGCTGAGGTTCCGCTGTTCGACTGGGCGCGAGAAGCGGAAGTCCGAGTCTGGACAGATCTCAGGAGCGCCCAGGAGACCAAGGGCAGATTCCCCGATCCCCCCGAAATCGACGAGTGCCTCTGGGCCCCGTCGGGCATGGAAGGCCTGGACGCGGCGTTTCAGCGGGCCATCGCGAGCGGCGAACCGCAAGCGGCCGCCCGCTGGAGATTCCACTACGGCACGTGGCTCGCCGGAACAGGAAAGCAGCAGAAAGCCATCCGCGTCCTCTCTCCCAGCACCCTCGGCGTCGCCAAGGCGCTGCTGGCCAAGCTGCTGCAACGCGACGGAGACATCGCGGGCGCCGCAAAAGCGTTGCGATCGATCGAGGAGCCATGGCTCGAGCAGCATCCGCAGATCGTCGTCGCGCGCGATGAAGTCCTGCGTGCGTTGGGAGCAGAAACGCTGGCCGAGCGCGAGCAGTGGCTGAGTCGGATCGAAGCCCTGCAAAACGAATGGATAACCGAGCGGCGGGTGCAGCTGCTCATCGATAAGGGGAAATACCAGGAGGCCAAGGCGCTGCTCTTGTCCGGGGCGTTTCAGAAGGTCCATCAACGCTATGTCCGCACGGGGTTGTGGAAGCAGCTCTGCGAACGGCTCGGCCAGCCGTACCTGCCCATCCCTCCGGAGCTGGGGGAAGATCGGCTGGCGGTGTTCGGGGCATATCGGGAGTTTGAGTGATCGCGCGATATTGACACACATCGCAACGCGATGGTACTACTCGGACGATATGACGACTTGCCGAGTCGACATGATGCTCGAGAATCCGGCGCGACCGGGCGAGACGCGCACGCTCAGCTCCGTCCTGGTCGACACCGGAGCGGAGTTGAGCTGGGTGCCGGCAGCGGTGCTCGAATCATTGGGCGTCGAGCGCAATAACAAGTGGCTATTCCGGCAGGCCGACGGCACGATTCTCGAGCGGTGGACCGGGACAGTCGTGGTCCATGTGGCGGGAAAACGAGCCGGGGATGAGGTCGTCTTCGGAGAGCCGCGCGATCTCGTGCTGCTGGGCTCGCGCACGCTGGAAGGATTGAACTTCCGCGTCGAGCCGGTGACGCGACAGCTGGTGGATGCCGGACCGGCGCCGGCGGCGGTCGCGGCCTAGGCCCGTGGCGCACGTCAGGGAATCAGGCCGTAGACGTCCACCTCGCCCTTGGCGCCCACGTAGACCCGGCCCGCGGCGACGGTGGGGATGGCGAAGCGGGTCGCGAGCCCGGCGCGGTCACGACCGGGATTCCGCGCGCTGCTGAACAGGTCGACCCGCACGTCACTGGCGTCGTACGCGTGCAGCACGGCGGGCTTGTCCCGTCCGTTCCACGTGCGCGTTTCGACCGCCCATACGATGCCGTCCCGATCGCCGTTCGCGGATATCGTGGGCGTGGAGCCGGGGTCGGTCGCGCGATCGGAGGCCGGGGCCTGCTCCCGGAGGGCGAGCCCCGTGTCGCACACCCGGTACGCCTTGAGCACGTCGTCCGAGCCCCAGATGTAGACCGTGTGATTCCAGTACGCCGCGGCGCCGAACCCGCCCGCCGATGTTTTCAACGTCTGGACCGCGCGCTCCTGGTCGGTCGTGCCGTACTTCCCCATCGCGGCAACGTCCACGACGTAGGTGGTGCCGTCCTTCCCGGTCAGCACGAGAAGGCGCTTGTGGCCCCCGGGCTGTAACGGCAACAGGATGGGGCCCGAGGATCCGACATCCGCATCATGCGCGTTGAGCGACGCCTGGTTCCAGGGCGTGAAGAAGTCGCTGACCGCGAGCGTCGAGTCGTGCAGCGTCAGCTGCAGGATGGTGCTGCCGTAGTTGCGGCGCTGGACCGTGGCCGTATCGAAGCTGCCGTTGCCCGTCGCGGCGTAGACGTGCCCCAGCGAATCGGCCGCGAGACCGGCGTCTCCCTGCCAGATCCCGGCCTCGGCCCCGTTCGGCGAGGCGTTGAAGACCGCCCGGCGCCTGAGTGTGCCCGCGTCGTAGGCGATGACCCACCCGTGATAGGGCGCCACGTCACACGACGAGGCCCACGACACATACACCACGCCGCGCTCGAGCAGCAGGGCTGCCCGCGGATTTTCGCGCAGCGGATGGAAGGACACGAACCCGTCCCTCGCGTCGACCCCGCTCCCCGGCACCCGGGCACTCACGGCCATCGGCGGGGCCAGGTCGTGTCCGTCCCGCACGTCGAGCCGGTGCAGCGTCTGCGCGTAGCCGCCGCCGCTGCTCGTGCGCGCGAGGACGTACAGGCTGCCGGTGGCGGCGTCGATTACCGGCGTGGGCGTGATGCCGATGGTCGGCTGAATGAAGAAGCAGAACACGTCGCGGCCCGGGACCGGCGGCCCGAGGTTGACGTGCCACAGCGGCGTGCGCGAGAGTGACGCCGCGTCGAACGCATAGACGCTGTTGTGCTCCGTCGCGACGATCAACTCGTCGTGCGTTCGGCCCCCCCCTCCGGGACCCGCGACGTGCGCGAGGTACAGCGGCTGAGCGTACACGTCGCCGTCGACCGGGAGCACCGCGACCCGCCCAAACCCCGCCTTGACCTTCGCGGGGGTGAGCACGGTCTCGTGCACGTCGGCCCCGCTACGCGCGTTGTCGTACTGCGCCGTGATCTGGGCGGCGGCGGGGGCGGGGGCGGCGAGCGGGGCGACGCTCAGCACCGCGCAGAGGGCAAATTCCAGCGGACGGAGCATCACGTGAGCAGTCCCTAGCGGTGACCGTAGAGGTGCACGGTAGCTCTCCCGAGCCCTTTCCCCGGGAGGGTGCCGTAGAAGAAAGTGATCCACCGGACGGTGCTTGCGGCTCCGGGCAAGGCGATCACCCGGCTGCGGGACTTCCCGGAGAACGTGAATCGCCCGCCCGGGGAGAAGGTCTTGCCGTCGGCGAAGGTGATGCTCACGTCGAACAGCTCGAGGTCACCGCCTTCCACAACAAGGCGAACGTGCTTGAACTTGCTCTCGTTCGCAGTGCGGATGATATCGCGGTCTCCGCCGGGGCCCACGTGGCGCACGCCGAGTGGCACCCATTGCTGCTGGAGGAGCACGATCGCAACGAAGACAGTATGGAGCATGGTTGCTCCTTGTGGCCGGTGAGGGACGAGTAATGCGTACGGCGTGGGGCCGCAATGGGGGAACAGTGGGTGCGGACCCAAGTACTGGAAGGGGAACACGGCTAGCTTTGATCCCAACGGAGGAAAAACGCACATGTGGAGTGGGATGATCCCTGCCGCAGTCGTTCTGCTCGTCGCCTGTCGGGGTGCGCAACAGCAGGCACCACCGCCACCCGCCAGGGTCGACGGCGCACGGGTCGTGGACATGATCCCCGCCTCGCTCTCCGGCGAGACCTGGCAGGACGCCGAGCCGTTCCTGGCGCTCGACGACTCCAATCCGCAGCTCATGGCGGCCTCCGCCTTCACGCCCAACCCCGGCGGGACCGAAAGCGCCACCGCGCCTATCTACGTCTCCCAGGATGGCGGCAACTCCTGGACGCTCCGCAACACGCTCCCCAGCCAGGGCATGACGGCCGACATCACCCACGCGGTGGGAGGCAGGGGCAGCCCGCCTGTGTTGTACGCGGGGATCTTGAAGGTGCCCGGCGTCCCCCTGAACGAGCTCAAGACCAACGATTTCTTCTCGCCCGCCACGATGACGTTGCAGGCGTCGCGCGCCGACGTCGATCAGCCGTTCGTGCGCAGCGCCGCGGTGACGAGCGCCGATCGCGTGTACGTCGGCATGAACGACTTCGACGCGCCGGACGGCCGCACCGCCACCGTCGACGTTTCGCCCGACGGCGGCGCCACCTACCGGTCCCGGCGCATCGAAACGCGCACCACGCTCGGCCAGAACGGCCCGTCGATTCGCCCGGCCGTCGCACGCGATCATACGGTGTATGTGGCGTATTTCGGCTGGCGCTCGCAGACCGGCTCGGATGTGACCAGCGACGTGGTGGTCGTGCGCGACGACAGCGGCGCGACCGGCGCGACGCCGTTCCGTGACCTGGTCGATCCGTCGGACCACCTCCCCGGCCGGCTCGTCGCGACCCACGTCACCATCCCGTGGTCCAACGCGCCGACGCTGGGACAGGAGCGCATCGGGTCGACGCTGTCCCTCGCAGTCCATCCGCTGCACTCGGACACCGTGTACCTGGCCTGGGCCGACCGGGTGGGGAGTGGGGACATCTACACGGTGCATGTGCGCCGCTCGGGCGACCGCGGCGCCACGTGGAGCGGCGACCTGCGGACTGTGACCAATGCCACCAACGCGAGCCTGGCGATCGCCCCCAACGGCACCGTCGGCCTCTTGTATCAGCAGGTGACCGGCAGCGCCGACTCCGGCCGCTGGGTCACGGCGCTCGAGCGCTCCAAGGACGGTTTCGCGACCCATCAGGACGCGGTGCTCGCCACCGCGCCCGTCGCGACGCCGGCGCTCCAGTTCCTGCCCTACTTGGGCGATTACAATGGATTGCTCGCACGAGACAGCGTGTTCCTCGGTATATTCTCGATGAGCAACATGCCTGACTCGACCGACTTTCCGCAGGGCGTGGTGTATCAGCGACGGGTCGATTTCGCGACGCATCGGCTGCTCGATGGCTCGGGTGGAGGGGGGAGCGCCGTGGCCGTCTCGATCGATCCGTTCTTTTTCAGTGTACCCGTTCTGCCGTGACGGCGGACGGGAGTAGGGAGGGCATCATGCACACTCGCACAGCGCTGCTGCTCGCGCTCGCAGTGTCGTTCCCCGGCTCCGAGGGCGTAGCCCAGATGAGCCGGACGGCGCTGGTTCGGCAGTCGGACATCATTTTCATCGGCACCGTCGCCAGGCTCGGCGCCTCGGCGGAGGCCGACGTGCCGGCGTCGCCCCGCACGGTGGTGGTGCGGGTGGACACGGTGCTCGACAAACCCACCGCGGTCTCGCTCGGGAGCGGCGACTCCGTCACCGTCGAAGCCACGCAGGCCGGCTCGCTCAAAGCAGGAGCGCAGGCGACCTTCTATACGACCGGCTGGATTTTCGGGCGGGGGGTCGCGGTACGCGAGGTGGGCCACGAGCTGGGGCACTCCCCGGTGGCCGTGGCGGAACAGGCACTGGCGGTGGCCAAGGCACGGCTCGAGGTGAACGACACGGATCTGCGGGCGCACATCCGGCAGGCGGCCATGGTGGTGGGGGGCCGGGTGGAGCAGGTGCGTCCGGCCGAGCTCGAGGCGGCCCCCCCGTCACACCACACGCGCATCAGCGAGCACGACCCGCAGTGGCAGGAAGCGATCATCGAGGTCCAGGACGGCATCAAGAACGCCCAGGCCGGCGAGCGCGTGGTGGTGCGTTTCCCCGCGTCGCGC
Organism: uncultured bacterium; assembly: GCA_965653495.1. Lineage (GTDB taxonomy): Bacteria > Gemmatimonadota > Gemmatimonadetes > Gemmatimonadales > GWC2-71-9 > AG41. The sequence continues at coordinate 6,115 of CBFHAJ010000177.1, forward strand.
GACGTGGCGTGGGTCTCGAGCCCGAGATTCACCGTCGGACAGGAAGGCACGTTCCTGATGCACGTGGACTCGGTCACGGGCTCGCCGCGCGCCATGCTCGGGGGCCAATCGGTGCCAGCGTACACAGCCCTGCACAAGATCGACGTGCTCACCAGAGCGGACTCGACTCGCGTACGCGCCTTGATGAAACAGCCGTAGGCGGGGGGGGGTGGAGCGCGCCAGAGTCGGTAACTGCAGCCCTGCGGCCCCCGAATCCCGATCGGGAGCCGGGGACCCCAACACACCTGCTACCGGACAACGATCCTGCCGCTCATCGCCGCGCCGTGCACGACGCAATCGTACTGATAGGTCCCCGGCGTGGTGAACGTGATTGAGTAGGCCTGCCCATTGCCGGTCTCGATCGTGCTGCTCGTGAAAGCGGGCGTCCCTTGCGACTGGACGCTGTGCGGAACCCCGGCCGTGCCCGTCCAGGTCCACGTGACGGTGCTGCCCACCGCGACAGTGTCGATCGCCGGGTTCTGGGTCCCATTGTGGGCGCTCTTGAACAGAATGTTCCCGACCACGACCTGCCCCGTCGGGGCCGCCCCGGGGGGCGGGGGGGTGTTCCCCCCCGGGGGGGGGTGGGGGGGGGCAA
>CBFHAJ010000178.1:0-6743 GCA_965653495.1 uncultured bacterium
CGCCATGGTGAGGGACCAGTCATTACTTTCGGGCGTCAATAAGCCTCTCCGTTCCTGACGTGCCGGTCGGCCGGGCCGCGTTACAGCGGTGCCGGCCGATCGTGTTTTCGTACCGTCTCCCAGAAGTACTTCGGCGCGAGCAGCGGCAGGCGCCCCAGCGCGAACCCGATCACGAGCAGCGCCATCCAGGCGCCGTACACGATCGTCACTTCGTCGCGCAGGCTGGGGCGCAGGAACTGCGCGAGCCAGAGCACGAACAGAATGGCGGCGTCGAGCGCGCCGAACTCCATCTTGGCGAGCAGCAACATCCCCAGCCCGGTCTGGAACAGCGTGAGCAAGAGCTCGACCCGCTGCGCCCCGTCGAAGTGAAAGTCGAGCCACACGCCGTGATGGCGGAGATGGGAATAGCCGTATACGAGCGGGATCATGGCGGCGAGCACGGTCCACTGGTTGATGTTGCTCGACACCAGGTTCATGAGGGCCATGGGTGCGTGCGTCACGCGCCGGGCCCAGTAGAATGCCGAGACCTTCTCCGGAAACTCCGACAGAAACGGCGCCACCCACTGCACCAGCACGAACTGGCTGATGCCGAGCAATCCCGCGACGGCGAGCATCGACTCGAGAAACGGATGGGCCGTCACGTAGAGCAGCACCCCCCCTGCTCCGAACAACGCGATAATGGCCGCAGGCCGGCGCCAGCCCCGCTGGCGGTACGCCCAGCGCGAGACCGCCGGAGCGTCGGCGAGGCTCTCGACGCTGTGCGGAGGATTGCGGAACAGCACCCACAGGTACGCGACGTACAACACGAGCAGCACCACCGCGTCGATCCAGCCGAACCGCCGCTTGAGGAGTATCACCGCGAAGTACACGAGCGGCGGCACCAGCCCGACGATCTCGGCGGCGTGCTCGCGTTCCAACCGGATGGTCGGGAAGTGCCGTGCGGCCGACTGCCGACCCGCAGCGGCGAACACGAAGTAGATCATCGGCCATCCGAGGCCGAGCAGCAGGCGGATCGCGCCGGTGAGGTTCGCGATGGCGAGGTGGGCGCGCTCCGGGTCGCGGCCCGCCTCCCACGCGATCACCGCTTCGACGGCGAACTCGGGCAGGGTCTGCAGCCAGGCGAGGATCGCCAGGGCGAGGCCCTGCGAGATCAGGAATTGTGCGGCTTCGGCGCCCCAGGCGACGAGGAAGGCCGACGCGAGAATACTGGGAAAGGTCCACAGGGCCGACGCCGCCGAGGCTCCCGCCGTGGACACGAAAGGGAGTAGCTTTAGGTTCACGTGCGCCGAAGATAGTCCTGGCCCGGAGGCCCAACAAGCATGGGACGCGACAAGATCAAGTCCGCCAGCCTGCACAGCTTTCACGCGGAGCACACCGAGCCGTTGCCCCCGGTTCCCGCGGCCGGCTCGCGGACGCCGTTCGAGACGCTGGTGCGTGAGATGCTCGAGCAGCTGGGCGAGGACCCGCAGCGCGAGGGCTTGCGCCAGACGCCCGCCCGCGTCGAGACCTCCCTCAAGTGGCTCACGCGTGGCTATCACATGGCCGTGGCCGACGTGATCGGGGACGCGCTCTACAGCGAGCGGCACGAGAATCTGGTATGCGTGCGGGACATCGAGATCTACTCGCTGTGCGAGCACCACCTGCTGCCGTTTTTCGGCCGGGCGCACGTCGCCTACCTGCCCAACGGCCGGCTCGTCGGCCTGTCGAAGATCCCGCGCGTGATCGAGGTGTTCGCGCGTCGCCTCCAGGTGCAGGAGCGCCTCACCGACCAGGTGGCCGACGCGCTGATGGATGTGCTCGACCCCCGCGGCGTGGGGGTGGTCATCGAGGCGTACCACCTGTGCATGATGATGCGGGGCGTCGAGAAGCAGAACTCGAAGACGGTGACGAGCGCGCTCCGGGGTGCGCTGCTCCAGGACGCGAAGACGCGCGACGAGTTCCTGCGGCTGGTGCACGGCGGTCGGGAGTGAGCGGCGCGCCGCTCGTCGGCCGGCTCGCCCTGGTGACCGGCGCGTCGCGCGGCATCGGTCTGGCGGTCGCCGAGGAGCTCCAGGCCGCCGGCGCGCACGTGGTCCGGCTGGCGCGCAGCCTCACGGAGCGCTCCCTCGAGCGGCGCACGGACCTGCCGTGCGATGTCACCGACCCGGTGGCCGTGAGCCGGACCATCGCCCGCGTCCTGGCCGAGCGCGGCGTGCCCGACGTGGTGGTGAACAACGCCGGGATCTTCTTCGTCAAGCCGGTGGCCGACATCGCGCCGGAGGAGTTTGCGCGCACGCTCGCGGTGAATCTCACCGGTCCGTTTCTCGTCGCGCGGGCGCTCGTACCCGCCATGGTGCAGCGCGGACAGGGACACCTCGTCACCATCGGGTCGGTGTCGGACCACGTGCCTTACACCGGCTCCACCGCCTATGCGGCCAGCAAGTACGGCCTGCGGGGCGTGCACGAAGTGATGCGCGCCGAGCTGTCGCGCACGGGAGTGCGCACAACGCTCGTCTCGCCGGGCCCGGTGGATACGCCCATCTGGGACGCGATCGACCCGGACGCGAAGCCGGGGTTCACCAAGCGGCGGGACATGCTGCGCGCGGAGGACGTCGCGGCGGCGGTACTCTACGCGGTGGTGCAGCCAGCGCGCGTCGCCGTCACGGAGATCCGCTTGATGCCCACCGTGTATACGGCGAGGGGCTGACCGCTCCGTGCACATCGAGCTGACGGAGATGCTGCGCTGCCCCGAGCCGCACGGCGAGGCCTTCCTCGTCATGTCGACGGGAGAAATGCTCGGCCGCATGGTGCGGTCCGGGATCCTCGGCTGCCCGATCTGCCGGCGGGAATTCCCGATCCTGAAGGGGGTCGTGTACTTCTCGGGGAGCAGGGAGCGGGGAGCGGTACCCTCCGTTGCACCGCGGAGTACCGTAGATGCAGAAAGTCTCCAAGCGCTGCTCGATCTCTCCGGCCCCGGCGGTTACGTCGTGCTCGTGGGAAGCGCCGCGCGCCACGCCGTCGGCCTGGCGGCGCTGATGGGCGGGATTCACTTCGTAGGCCTGAACGCTCCCGCCGACGTGGAAGAGCTCCCCGTGTTGAGCCTGCTCATGTGCAACGAAATGATCCCGCTGCGACAGTCCGTGGCTCGGGCGGCGGTGGTGGGATCGGATCGGCTGGGATCGGCCTGGCTCGAGGAGGCCCGTCGCGTGGTGCTACCCGGCCGGCGCGTGGTGGTCGAGGGAGAGAACGTCACCGTGCCCGCGGGGCTCGCGCGGCTCGCGGCGGGGCAGGGGCTGTTTGTGGGCGAGCGGCGTTAGTCAGCCTTCGATGGACGCGGCGGCGGGATCGGCCGCCGCATAGGTACGGTCGATCGTCTCCTTGTAATTCTTCTCGACCTGGCGCCGCTTCACCTTGAGCGACGGGGTCAGTTCGCCCGACTCGATCGTGAAGTCCCGCTCCAACAGCACGACCTTCTTCGGCATCTCGAACTTGGCCAGGTCGCGCAGCTCGCCGAACACCTCGCGCTCCAGCTTGGCCTTCACGTCGGGCAACATGATCAGCTCGGCGCGCGACCCGGACGTGAGGTTGCGCTCCTTGGCCCACACCTCGAGCGCGTCGAAGTTGGGCACGACGAGGATGATCGGAAACTTGCGCTGGTCGCCGAGCACCACGGCGTTGGCGACGAACTTGTTGATGCGCACGCGGTTCTCGATCGGCTGCGGCGCGATGTACTTGCCGCCAGCCGTCTTCAGCAGATCCTTTTTCCGGTCGGTGATCTTGAGGTAGCCGTCCGCGTCGAGCTCTCCGATGTCGCCGGTGTGGAACCAGCCCTCCTGGTCGATCGCCTCCCGGGTCGCGTCGGGCAGGTTGTAGTACCCGTGCATGATATTGGGGCCCTTGGCGAGGATCTCGCCGTCGGGCGCGATCGTGATCTGCACGCCGGGGATGGCTTTGCCGACGGTGCCGAACTTGAGCCGGTCGAGCGGATTCAGCGTGAGAACGGGCGAGGTCTCGGTCAGGCCGTAACCTTCCATGACGGGGAGGCCGGCGCTGAAGAAGAACCGCCCGATCTCCGCCGACAGCGGCGCGCTGCCCGACACGAACAGCTTGATCCGGCCCCCGGTGCGCGCCCGCAACTTGCGGAACACCAGCCGGTCGGCGAGCGCGTGGCGCAGCGCGAGGCCCAGCGGTACGGGAACGCCCGCGAGTCGATGCGCCGCCCACTGCTCCCCGACCTGCTTGGCCCAGAGGAAGATGCGCCGCTTGGCCGCCCCGCCCGTCAGGGCGTTCTCGAGCACGCGCGCATACACCTTCTCGTAGAGTCGCGGGACCGCGACCACGATCTCGGGCCGCACCTCCAGCAGGTTGGGGCCGAACGCCTCGATCGACTCGGCGTAATTGATCGTCACGCCCACGTCGAGGAAATAGTACTCGACCATCCGCTCCAGGATGTGCGACAGCGGCAGCACCGCGAGGCAGCTGTCGTTCGGTTTCACGCGCAGCACCTGAACCGAGGCCCGCACATTGGAGCAAATGTTGCCGTGCGTCAGCATCACGCCCTTGGGCTGTCCGGTAGTGCCGGAGGTGTACAGCAGCGTGGCCAGGTCGTCGGGCCCGACGGCGAGCGCTTCGTCCTTGACGCGGGGATGCCGCGTGGCCGCGGCGCGGCCACGCGCCAACAGATCGGCGAACGTCATCACATCGCTGTCCGCGGCCGCGCTCTCAAACGCGATCAGCTGGCGCAGGGCGGGGAGCGAGCTCCGCACCGAACGGATCTTGGCCACCTGATCCGGCGTGGAGCAGATGACCATCGCGGCACCCGCGTCCCGCAGGATGTACTCGACCTGATTGGCGGGCAACGTCGGATAAATGGGCACATCGACGGCGCGGGCACAGAGGCACGCGAAGTCGGCGAGCGTCCATTCCAGGCGGGTTTCCGCGAGGATCGCGACCCGGTCGCCGGGGCGCACCCCGAGCTCGAGCAGACCGACCCCGAGCGCCTGCACCCGCTCCGCGGCCTCGCGGTGCGTGACCGAGCGCCACACCCCACCGCCCTTGTAGCGGTACGCCGCAGGGTGATCGCCGTACCGCTGCACCGCGTCGAAGAACAGCTCGGTCAGGGTCCGCGCGGTCATGGCACGAACCTCACCGTGAACCTGATCGGTGAGCCGGGAAGTCGGGTGCTCACACCCCGCCTCGCCGCCGCGGTCACGGTCACGCTCGCCGGCGCCGGACCGCCGACCAGCCTGAGCCGCACCGCGGCGATCCCCTGCGCGTCCGTGGTGACCGTGTCCACTGTGACGAGGGCGCGCGCGGTGTCGCTCGCCGCCAGCGTCACTGGCCCGGCGGGCGTGGGTGACGTGATGGTGAACACCACCGGCCGCCCCGGCAATGGGGTGATCGTGGTGGTGCCGGTCGTGGTGTCACCGACTTCGACTCGCAACGAGTCGGAGAGCGAGTCCGCCGGCAGGGCGGAGAGGTGCAACGTGTCTTCTGTCGGGCCTGCTGCCACCAGCGTGTCCGCCACCGGGACCGCGCGGAACCGCACGACGAAGGTGTCGGGGGAGCCGGCGAGCACGGTGCCGACGGCGCGCCGGGCGCTGGCGACCACGACGACACTATCGGGGATCGTGTCGGGAGCGAGGAGACGCACCTTCACGAATCCGACGCCTTGCACATTGGTAGCCGCCGTGTCGACCGTTGCGAGCGCGCGGCCGGTGTCCTGCGTCACCAGCGTCACCGCCCCGGCAACAGCGGGATGGATCAACGTGTACACCACCGGCCGCCCCGCCAGCGGCACGAGAGATGTTCCGGTCCCGGTGTTCGTGGTGTCCGCGATGCCAACCTTGAGCGAGTCGGACAGTGAATCCAGGGACGTGACGCCCGCGATCGCCGTGGTGTCGACCGTGGGGCCCGCCGGGAACATCGTGTCGGCCGCCGCCAGCGTGCGGATCTGCAGCGGGTTGGACACGAGTCCGCCCGCGCGCGCGAGCAGCCGGCCTGTTAGGCCGGGCAGCACGACGACCGTCTTGCCCGTGATGGAATCCACGCGGATGGTCGTATCGGGCGACGACCAGCGCACGGCGACCCCGAGCGAGTCCCCGTGGCCGCTCAACACGCGGGCCCGCGGCATCAGGGTGTCGAGCTCCTCGAGGCTGTCGGGCGCGACGACCTCGATCGCGATGATCTGCGCGAGGTCGGTGCCGAGCTTGCACGCCACCGCCGCCGCGAGCACCAACAGAATCGGGCGCAGCCCACCCCTCAGGGCGCCTCCGCGGCGGCGGCTTGGGTGGGTCCCCCCCCCTCACCTTCCCGTCGGGCCCCGCCCCCCAGGTCGCGGAGGGCGTGCGTGGCATGCTCAATCCATGTCTGGGCGTCGGGTCCTTTGGGCGGGTGCGCGAGGAAGGCGCGGTGGTGTTGGGTCGCGCCGTCCGGGTCGCCGCGCTTCAGGAGCAGGAACGCCAAGCCGTAGTGCGCGCCCGCCAGCGTGCGGTCGAGCTCCAGTGCGCGACGGTAGTGCCGGATCGCTTCGTCGATGCGTCGCGTCTTGGTGAACGCGATCGCCATGTTCTGGAGGACGCGTGCGTCGTTGGGGTGATCGCGCAAAGCGAGGCGATAGGATGTGAGCGCCGCGTCGTAGTCGCCCTGGCGTTCGAGGGCGAGCGCCTCGTTCAAGTAGTCGAGGCGCTGCGGTGCGATGTCGTCGGCACCCGAGCCGCCGAACAGGCGGCGCCAGAAACCCATGGGCCGAAAATAGCTTGCGG
>CBFHAJ010000179.1:0-6742 GCA_965653495.1 uncultured bacterium
GAACCGCGTCTTGACAGTGACGATCAGGAACTCTCCGCCCGCGCTCACGGCGCCGTAGGTTGGTGCGTTCGAGCGGAGGGCGTCGGCGCGCGACGCACGTAGTCGGTGAGCAGCGCCATCGCCTCCCGCTCGCGCGGACCCGCGGTCTTGTCGACGATCACCTGCAGCCGCGCGAACTCGTCGCGGATCTGCTGCGGCGGCAGCAGGTGTGTCCGCGTCGCCAGGATGGCGGCTTCGAGCACGGCGTGGCGCGCCCGGTTGAATCCCAGAAACTCCCGGCGGTAGCCACGGTGCACCACCCGGGTCACGATGCGCGCACGCGGCGGCGTCGCATCGATCGCGTGAGCCTCCACTTCGCGCCACGAGCACGCCGCCTCGAGCACCACACCGCGCACGACGGCGGCCGGTCCGGCTGGAAACTGAACGGTGGCGATCGCGCCCTGCGCGAACAGCAGCACGTCGTCCGTGAGGTTGACCACGGCGGCGTGCGTCGCTTCGAGGTTCCGGAACGTCGTCGTGTCCAGGAACGGTTTGATCACGATCTCGTCTTCACCCCACTCCACGCCCATCGGGGCGAAGTTGACCGTGCCGCGTGCGTCCAGCGTCGTGAGAATGGACTCGATGATCATGACGCGGCGGGGGCGGCAGAGGAGGCGCGTGCACCGTCCGGCCCGTCGGGGAGCAGGTCGAAGCGCGACGCCGCGCCGTGCAGGAACCGGTCGAGTAGCACGTAGCCGAACTCGCTGAGGACCGACTCGGGATGGAACTGGAGGCCGATCACGGGATCACGCACGTGCTCGACCGCCATAATCTCATCGTCGTCGCCGTCGTCCGCGCTCGCGGTGACGCGCAGCTGCGCCGGGAGGGTCGCGCGCGCGATCGCCAGCGAATGGTAGCGGGCTGCTGCGAACGGGTTGGGGAGCCCGGCGAACAGGCCGCGCCCGTCGTGCCGGATGCGGCTCGCCTTGCCGTGCACCGGGCGGCCGGCGCGCACGATGCCGGCCCCGTACGCGGCACCGATGCACTGGTGCCCGAGACACACGCCGAGAATCGGGATCGTCGCCCCGAAGCGCCGCACCACGTCGATCGAGATGCCCGCCTCGCCCGGCGAGCCGGGGCCGGGCGAGATGATGATGTGCGATGGCGCGAGGGCTTGGATGTCCTGCAGCGTCGTCGCGTCGTGGCGTCGGACGACCGCGTCTTCACCCAGCTCGCGCACGTAGCGGGCCAGGTTGAACACGAAGGAGTCGTAGTTGTCGATCAGCAGGATCATGGTATCAGTGCGGCGATGAGCCCGCGGGCCTTGTCCAGGGTCTCCCGGTACTCTTGCTCGGGGTCCGAATCGGCCACGATTCCCCCGCCGACCTGAAAATACACGTCGCCGCCGCGCACCAGATAGGTGCGGATGACGATGCTCGCATCGAGCGCTCCGCTCGTGCTCAGGTAGCCGATCGAGCCGCAGTACACGGCCCGTTGCGTCGCCTCGAGCTCGGCGATGATCTGCATCGCCCGCACCTTGGGAGCGCCGGTGATCGAGCCGCCGGGGAACGCGGCCCGCAGCAGATCGAGCGCGTCGCGGTCGGGCGCGAGCTCGCCCACCACGGTGGAGACAAGGTGATGCACGGTGGCGTAGTGCTCGACTGCGAACAGCTCGGGAACCCGCACGCTCCCGGGCCGGCACACCCGCGACAGGTCGTTGCGCAGCAGATCCACGATCATCACGTTCTCCGCGCGGTCCTTCTCGCTCTGGGCCAGGGCGAGCGCGAGCGCGGCGTCGTGCTCGGGTCCCACGCCCCGGGGCCGCGTGCCCTTGATGGGGCGGGTTTCCACCCGGCCGTCCGGCTGCACCCGCAGGAACCGCTCGGGGGAGGAGCTCGCCACTACCAGATCGTCACTCGCGAGCAACCCGCCGAACGGCGCCGGATTGCGGCGGCGCAACCGGCCGTACAGTGCCAGCGGTGTGTCGAGTAACGGCGCCTCGAGCCGCTGCGACAGATTCGCCTGGAAAATGTCGCCGGCGCGGATGTACTCGATCACGCGAGCCACGGCGTCGAGGTAGCCGTCGCGCGTGAAGGTGGAGCGGATGCCGGGGAAGTCGGGCACCGGATAAGAAGGGGCGGACGGGCGGTCCGGCGGTCCGGCGGTCCGGCGGTACTCGTGGGGCCTTCGGTCCGCCGGTCCGCCGGTCCGCCGGTCCGCCAGTCGCCGCTTCACCCCTGCCAGCCGGTGCGCCGCTCGCTGGCTTGCAGCGGCCCCGTGCTCCGGCATCCCTGTCGAAATCACCCACGCCTGGCCCGTCGCGTGATCCCAGGCGATCACCCAGTCGTACACGCCGAGCAGCACGTCGGGGACGGACAGGTCGTCGTAACGGGCGCGCGGCACGCGCTCGAGCGTCGCGCCCCAGTCATAGCCGATGTAGCCCGCCGCGCCCCCCTGAAACGGCGGCACGTCGGGCACGCCGGCGGTGCGATGGGGCGCGAGCAGGGTCCGCACCCGAGCCAGCGGGTCACCGTCGACGCGAACCCACGCGCCATCCACCAGCTCCTGGGTGAGCAGGCCTTTCGCCCGCACGGCGGTGAACGGGTCGGCCGTGACGAACGAGTGCCGGCCGAGCTGGTCGGGGTCGGCGGTGCTGTCGAGGAATACGAGGAACGGCAGGTCGGCGAAGCGGGTGCAGGTGTCGAACGGTTCCGGGGCGGGAGTGAGCTCCTCGACGAGCGGGGGGGGACCAGCGACGCTCACCGGCGGTTTTTCACGCGCGGCGCGCGCCGGGCGCGCGAGCGCGCGGACGCTTGCGTCAGCTTCACGTGCTCGGGGCCGCGGTCGTCAGGCGGAGTGAGATATCCCCACTGCAGCGTCCCCTCCTGGCGATAGGTCTTGCCGAGGGTGATGGCGAGCTTGGCCTTCATCAGTTCGCGGCCCAGGTAGAACGCATGCGAGGGTTCTTTCACCTCGAGCTGGGTGAAGATCTCCTGAATGTCGGTGCCGCGCACGAATTTCTCGCTGTTGAATACCGTGATGACATCGCGATCGGCAAAAATGCGGAAGTTCGGGTCGGTGACGGCGCGCTGCAGCTCGCGCAGCTCGGTCTCCGTATAAGCGAGGATCGCCGCGTCCTTTAGGGTCACCAGCCGGTCGTCCACGCCCTTGGGGAGCGTCTGGTGGCTCACGGCGTGATGCATGAGGCGGCGGGCGATGTCGACCTCGCGCACGGCGCCGCGGGCCCAGGGGATCACCTCGGTCGTCAGCACGGCGCGCACGCCCAGCTCCTGGCAGATCGCCACGAGCAGCGCATTCACCCCGGTCGTATCGGCGGCGGTCAGCTCGGTGATGTTGCCGATTCCCATGAACAGCGGGGCGTGAGGGAAGCGCCGCCAGGTTTCGGCGTAGCGCTCGAGCGAGCGCATGAACCCAAAGCCGATCGGCTCGACGATCGGATCGATCAGGTAAGGCACGCCCCAGCCGTCGAGCCGCTCGACGCTCGGCGCCAGGGTCTCGATCCCGGCGCCCACGTCCGGGATCACGACCACCCGCGTCCCGGTTCCTGCGAGCTCCTGCGCGACCTCCAGATTCGAGCCGTTGACGCTGAGCACGAGCTCCGCACCGGCGCCGACCGCGGTGCGAATCTCGCCCGGGTCGAGCGAGTCGATGCTCACGCGCATTCCGGCGTCGCGGAGCTCGCGCACGACGTCGGCCAGGGCGGGGAAGGGGCGGCCGGGCGTGCAGCCGATGTCGATCACATCCGCGCCGCTCGTGCGATAGTGCTCCGCCTCCCGCCGGATCGCCGCACGCTCGAGCCAGGGCGCGTTGTTCACCTCGGCCACGATCTCGATGTCGTAGGCGCCGTAGTCGCGCGCCGCCGCTGCCCGTCCGAAGAACTCGGGGATCTGGCGCAGATCCTTTGGGCCTTTTTCGACGGGGATTCCGACTTTTTGCGCCACGACCGCCGGGTCCCCCTCGCACAGCCCGGGGAGGAGCACGAGGTCGGTGTCGGCGGGGGACGCCTCGAGAAAGCGCGCGATCCAGGGAGTCGTCATCAGCGCCGCCACGGTGATCTTCATGACGGCCACCTCGCACGCAAACGCCGGAGCCATCTCGGCGATGGTCCGGCGCAGGGCGGGCTCGGCCAGCTTGCCCGTGACGAACAGGACGCGGCGCGGCGCCGTCACCGCGGGTCGCCCGCGCGTACCCATTTGTTGGGGGTCCCCTCGAGCGCGCCCCCCTTGGGGCGCCACAGCACTGCGTCTTCGATCTTCTTCGCGAGCTCGAAGTCCTTGTCGGTGATGCCACCGGCGGCGTGGTTCTGCAGCTTCACGATCACCCGGCCCCAGGTCACGGACAGGTCGGGATGGTGGTACGCCGCTTCGGCCAGGTAGCCGATCGCGTTGACCAGCATGAGGGTGGTGGGCCAACCGTCGGTCTTGTAGGTGCGGCGGATCCAGCTGTCCTCGTACCACCACCCGGGGAATTCCTTGAGCTTCGCCTCGATCTCGGCGTCGGAGTAGGTGCGCTCTTTCGCGGGCATGACGTCTCCTTGTGCGGGCCTAGATGACGCTCCCGCCGTTGATCAGCAGCATCTGTCCGGTCACGTAGGCCGCCGCGTCGGAGGCGAGGTATACGGCCGCGTTGGCGACGTCGTCCGGGGTGCCCCAGCGGCCTAACGGAATGGTGGCCGTGATGCGGTCCTTGACGGCGGGATCGAGCGCGCTGCCATACGCGGTTTCTACCCAGCCGGGGCCAAGCACGTTGACTCGGATGAGCGGCGCGACCGAGTGGGCGAGCGCGCGGCTGAACGCGTAAACGCCGCCCTTCGCGGCGCAGAACAGCTCCGCGTACGCGCCCTTCATGCCGCCGCCGACCACGTGGTCCCACGCCATGTTGAGGATCACGCCGCCGCTCGGCGACTGGGCGCGCATCACCTCCACCGCCTTCCAGCTGCCGAGCACCGTCCCCCGCAGGTCGACCGCGAGCAGCCGGTCGAGCTTCTCGACACGCGACAGGTGGGACGCGTCGCCTGTCAGCACGTCTGCGCCGGCGTTGTTCACCCACACGTCCACGCGCCCGAGGGCATACAGATCTCCCGCCTCGGCCACGTCGGCCTTGAGGGTTTCCACCCGGTGCCCGGCTGCGCGAGCTTGCGCGGCGGTTTCTTCGGCGCCGCGGCGATTGGCATGAAACGTGAGCGCCACATCCGCGCCCGCGGCGGCGTACGCCAGCGCGATCGAGCGCCCGATGCCGCTCGAGGCACCGGTGATCAGCGCGACCTTGCCGCTGAGCGAGATGGTGACGGCGTCACTCTCGGCGCCGGCGGGCGCCGCCTGCAATACGTCTTCTGGCTGGCGTTTTGACATCGTGTCTCCGGATGCCTAACCTACCCTGCGCAGTCGCCAGACGCCAAGACGCCAAGTCGTAAGCTGAGGACTGCGATACCGGGATCTGGAGACTATCGCATGCAATTGCTGGTGAGCGTGCAAGACCCGGAAGAAGCGCGCGCGGCGCTCGCGGGCGGCGCCGACGTGATCGACGCGAAAGACCCGGGACGTGGTGCCCTTGGCCGGGTGTCGCCCGCCGCCCTGACCGCCATTTGCAGCGTCGTCGCCGGCGCGCGCCCGGTGAGCGCGGCGCTGGGCGATGCGATGGACGGCACGCCGGCCCACGCCGCTCGCTGCGCCGCGCTTGGGCTGCGGTTCGTCAAGCTGGGCTGCGGCGGCGTGACGGACGAGGCGCGGGCCGCTCGACTGGCGCTCGATACACGCGGCGCGGCAGGGGCGACTGGTGTCGTCCTCGTCGCCTACGCCGATTGGCGCCGGGCCGAGGGTCTCGAGCCGGCGCGCGTGATCACCGTCGCGGAACGGATCGGTGCGGACGGCGTGCTGCTCGATACCGCGTACAAGGACCGACCCTTGTTCGCGCTCGCGCCACGGGACCAGGTGGCTGCCCTGGTCGACGCCGTGCATGTCGCAGGGATGTTCGTGGCGCTGGCCGGGAGTCTGACAGAGCCGGATTTCGGGACGGCGCGCGAGCTGGGCGCCGATGTGGTCGGCGTACGAGGTGCCGCCTGTGTGGGAGGCCGGACCGGTCGCGTGTCGCCGGCGCGTGTCGCCCGGCTACGGGCCCTGGCGAGCCCGGCGCCCCGACTGCCGGTCCGGGCTCTCGCGTAGCGCCACATCGAGCTGACCCAGGTCGTCCGCGGTCACGACCAGATGCTCGATGCCCGGTGGCAGCGTGCGAACGAAGTAGGAGTCGACGAGTTTCTTATGCTCGCGCTCCGCTGGCTTGATCAACACCACGCGACGCGCCCCCAGCGCACCCGCCAGCCAGGCCGCGATGCTGTCGCTCGTGACTTCCCAAGAGTGGGGCAGCGGGTCGGCCGTTCGCAGCCAGCGGTAGGGCGCAAGCACGGGCACGCGCCCGGCGTCGAGCGCCGCCCCGATCGCCGCCGCCGTGTCCACCAGGCTCGCCTCCGGGATGCGCGCCGCCAGGGCGTGCGCGTACTGATCCATCCCCAGGATGGCCATCCAGTGTGCCGCGTCATCGCCGATCCGGGCGCGCTTGAACATCTGACGCACCGCGTCGGCGAAGGGGCCGCCTCCAGGCACCACCACCAGGCGACGTCCCGGCCGGAACGCCGTCACCGCCTCGACGGCCAGGTCGAGCGCGCCTGCCTTGCCGAGCAGCCCGCCGCCGATCTTGAGGACGGTGTGCACGCCGGCGGCGCGCGTCTGCTTCGCGCGCGTCCGCT
>CBFHAJ010000180.1:0-6659 GCA_965653495.1 uncultured bacterium
CAGGCCTACAAGGTGATGAACGGCCTGTGGGGGCAAGGGTTGATGTCGCTCGCTAAGGTGATCGTCGTGTTCGACAAGGACGTGAACGTGCAGAACCCGCAGGAGGCGTGGTGGGTGGCGCTGAACCACATGGACCCCGAGCGCGACGTGCGGTTCACCATGGGACCGATCGACGTGCTCGACCACTCCAGTCGCGCGTTCACCTTCGGGTCCAAGATGGGGATCGATGCGACCCGCAAGTGGAAGGAGGAGGGGTTCACGCGGGAGTGGCCGCGGCGGATCGAGATGGATGAAGCGACGCGGTCCAGAGTCGATGCGATGTGGAAGGAGCTGGGGATTGAGCTCTGACGGCGGCGGTCAGACGGTCGGGCGGACCGGCGGACGGGAAGGCCAGACCTTCGCTGGTGAGAGCCTCCAGGTGCGCTACGTCAATTTCGTCAAACTGCCGCACACCGTGTTCGCACTCCCGTTCGCGCTGTTGGGCATGCTGGTGGCGTCGCGCGAGACGGCGCTCACGTGGCGCGTCGTCGCGCTGGTGGTGCTCGCGTTCACGTGCGCCCGCTTCGTCGCGCTGGGATTCAATCGCATCGCCGATCGCGAGCTCGATGCGCGCAATCCGCGCACCCGGTCACGCGAGCTGCCCGCCGGACGACTCTCGCTCGCGCAGGCGTGGATCGCGGTGACGCTGGCGGCGGCGCTGTTCCTCTGGACTGCGTGGGTACTGAACCCGCTGTGCCTCGCACTCGCGCCGCCCGCCCTGGTCTTTATTTCCGCGTACAGCTACGCCAAGCGCTTCACGATCTGGTCGCACCTGTGGCTCGGCCTCGCCGACGGGATCGCGACGCCGGCGGGATATCTCGCGGTGACGGGGCGGTGGAGCGCGCCGTGGTGGCTCTTGCCCGTGGGCGCACTCGCCGTGGCGCTCTGGGTGGGCGGGTTTGACGTGTTCTACGCGCTGCAGGATGAAGCGTTCGATCGCGCCGAGCGGCTGGAATCGCTGGTGGTGCGACTGGGGCAGAGGAGGGCGATCGCAACTGCCAAGGTGCTGCACGGACTCGCGCTCATCGTCCTGGTCGCGTTCGGCGTGGGCGCGGGACTGGGGGTCGCCTATTATGCCGGCGTCACCTGCGGGGCGCTCTTGATCGCCTGGGAGCACCGGCTGGTGAGGCCCGGCGACCTGAGCCGCCTCAATGCGGCGTTCTTCACGATGAACGGGATCGTGAGCATCGTCGTTTTCCTGGGCGCGTTGGTGGATCGGGTGCTGTGAAAGGGAGCGGGGAGCGGGGAGCGGTTCCTCCCGGTGCACCGCGGTCGCCCGCGCGCCGGAGGGTACCGCTCCCTGCTCCCCGCTCCCCGGCACCGCCGCGCCCCCCGGCTCACCCGAAGCGCTCGCCCACGCCCAACCGTCGGGGGCGCTGATAGCCAAGCCTCCGCTGATCCTCGCCATCACCGGCGCCTCCGGTGCCCCCTACGGCGTGCGGCTGCTCGAGCTGCTCGCCACGCACAACGTGCCCACCTGGCTCCTCGTATCGGCGCACGGCTGGCGGCTGCTCGCCGAGGAGTGCGGCATCAAGGACGACCGCGAGCTGAAAAAGGCCACGGGCGGCGACTGGACGAGCGTCAGGGTGTTCGACGACAAGGATCGGGGTGCGGAGCCAGCATCGGGCTCGGCCAAGAGCGCCGGGATGGTGGTGTGTCCCTGCTCGATGGGGACCGTGGCAGCCATCGCGCACGGCACGAGCCGCTCGCTCATCGAGCGCGCCGCTGATGTGACGCTGAAGGAGCGCCGGCCGCTGATTCTGGTGCCGCGGGAGACGCCGCTGTCGCTCGTACACCTCCGCAACCTGACGCTCGCGACCGAGGCCGGGGCCGTGGTCCTCCCCGCGGCGCCCGGCTTCTATCACAAGCCGCAGCAGGTGCGCGATCTGGTGGACTTCGTGGTGCAGCGCGTGTTGGACCACGTGGGGGTGGAGGTGACGCTCGTCAAGCGGTGGCAACCGGAGTAGCGTGCGCCTCGGCGTCATTTCCGACACGCACGGTCTGCTGCGACCCGAGGTGTTCGATGTGTTCAAGGCGGTCGACCACATCCTCCACGCGGGCGACGTGGGGAAGGCCGAGATCCTGATCGAGCTCGAGGCGCTGGCGCCGGTGACCGCGGTGTACGGTAACGCGGACGGGTCCGAGCTACGCGCCCGCTTGCGGGAGGTCGCGGAGGTGGAGCTCGACAACTTCGCGATCGTCGTGACCCACGGCGACCAGCTCGGGCACCCCACGCCCGCGGCGCTGCACGCCGCGTTCCCGAAGGCCGACATCATCGTCTACGGGCACACGCACAAGCCGCTGCTCGAGGTGGTGGACCGGACGGTGACCGTGATCAATCCGGGGGGCGCTGGCCATCCGCGCTTCGACCTGAAGCCGTCGGTGGGAATCATGGAGCTCGAGGCGGGGATCCCGCCTCGAGCTCGCATCGTCAGGCTCTAGAACTCCAGCTTCTGCACGAACGCGCAGTCCTGGCGCGCGTGTGCGAGCGGGTCCTGCTGTCCCTCCTGCTCGACGTAGCACGGCTTGTGGTCGATGTCGGGGATGGCGGCCAGCAGTCGCTTGAAGTCGACGGTGCCGGTGCCGAGCACGGTGTCGCTCGAGCGATCGGCCACGACGTCCTTCAGATGGAAGCTCCAGTAGCGATCGCGGTAGCGGGCCAGATAGGCGAACGGGTCGCTGCCGCCCATCACCATGTTGCCGACGTCGAGCTGCAGGCGAACGACCTTGGGATCGGTGCGCTCGACGAACACGTCGTACGGTATCTTGCCGTCGATCGGCGTCATGTGGTTGGACTCGTTGTGGAACGCGAGCCAGATGCCGGCCTTTCGGGCGACGGCGCCCGCGGTGTTGAAGCGGTCGGCCCACTGGCGCCAGTCGTCGAGTGTACGGGAGGTCTCGGAACTGAAGCTCGGCACGATGATGTAGTCCTGGCCGAGCTGGTGAGCGGTGGCGAGGCTCTGCTCCCATCCTTTCAGCAGCACGTCGGGCTCGACGTGTGCTGACGGAGCGCGCAGGCCGAGCTTGTCGAGCGTGGCGCGGACCTGGGCCGGCGTGCGGCCGAAGTTGCCGAACGACCAGAGCAGCTCGACGTCGCGGTACCCCATGGCGGCTACGGCAGCGAGCGTGCCCTCGGGGTCGCGCTGCATGTCGTCGCGCACCGAGTAGAGCTCGAGCCCGATGCGTTTCAGGTGCGCGGCCCGGCGCCCACCAAACCTCCCGAGGGATCCGCCCGCCACCGCGCTCCCCAGGGTCTGGACGAACGTTCGTCTGTGCATGGGCTCAAAGTTGGCGCGCGGAGCGCCGCCGTGCTAGGGCTGGGCGGGCGCGGGCTTTGCGGTCCGTTCCACCACCCGCGCCATCACCGGCGCACCGGGGAACAGCAGCTCGAGCCCGCCGACGACCACCTGGGAGCCTGCGGTCACCCCGCTCGACACCTCGACGAACCCCGGCGTGCGTACGCCGAGGGTCACTTTACGGCGATCCGCCTTCCCGTCGGCCACCACCCACACGAAGCTCGAGCCCTCGGCCGGCACGACCGCTTCCTCGGGGACGACGACCGCCGCGGGACGCACGGCGGTGACGAGACGGGCCTCGATGAACATGCCCGGTTGCAGCTGCCGTCCGGGGTTGGGGACGCGGGCCTTCACGAGGATGGTCCGGCCCGGGAGCTGCACGATCGGGTCGACGAAATCCACTTGCCCCGTGAACTCGCGGCCCGGAATCGCGGCCACCCGGAACGTGACCTCCTGACCGGGACGGAGCTGGTGCGCGAACTTTTCCGGCACCTGGAACGCGGCACGCTGCGGGTTCACGGTGTGCAGGGAGGCGAGCTTGGTATCGGTGGTGGCGTAGTCGCCCAGGCTCACGTAGCGCTGACCCACGACGCCCGCGAACGGGGCGCGTACGGTGGTGCGCGCCAGGCGCGTGCTTTGCAGCCGGTACTGTGCCTCGGCGCCGCGGGCGGTCGCCTCGGCGCGCTCCAGGTCGGCCGTCGAGGCGGCGTTCTGACTCACGAGGTCCTTGGTGCGGGCCAGGTCCTGATTGGCGAGATCGCGCTGCGCCGCGAGCTGCGCGACCTGCGCCGCGAGCTCGGTCGAGTCCACCTGGAACAGGGGCTCGCCCTGATCCACTTCCTGTCCCTCGTGGAACAGGATCGCGACGATGCGACCGGCGACCTCGGGCCGCAGGTCGATCGACTGCACCGCTTCGATCTGACCCGTGGCGGCGATCTCGTCGCGCACGGTGTCGGCGCGGGCCACCGCCACCTCCACTGGCATCGCGGGAGGGCCGCCCGCGCCGCCACCAGGTCCACCTGTAGCCTTCGGGTCTGCCTTGCCGCGACCGCACGCGAGCACCGTCGCCACGAGTGTGGCGACCGCGCACAGCGCACCGCGTCCTATGGTTCGTTCGTTCACCGCAGCTCCTGTTCCGGAAACAGCCGCCGGCCAAGGATGGCCTCCAACCCTGCCAGCGCGAGTCTGGTCGCATAGCGCGCCTGCACGAGCGTCGATTCGGCGTCGTCCAGATCGGATTGCGCCTTGAGGAGGTCGAGGATTGTGGTCGCCCCGGACCGGTACCGGGTCTGCTGCACGCGGAAACTCTCCCGCGCTACCCGCACGCCCTCAGCCGAGAGATCAGTGCTCGCGCGCGCGGTCGTGAAGCCGGTGTACGCCGCGGTCACGTCGCGCCGCACCGAACGCTCGGCGGAATCGCGCGCTGCCCGGAAGATGTCGTGGCTCACGCGCGCCTGGCTGATGGCGGTCTGGCGCTGGAAGTTGTCCCACACCGGCAGCGTCGCCGTCAGCGTGAGCTGCGTGAACTTGGCGCTGGTCGGATAGAACTTGTTGTCGTACCCGATCCCGACCCCCGTCAGCGACAGGCGGGGGAGCAGCGTGCCCAGGCGGCCGCGAAACACTGCCGCGGCGGCGCGCTCGTTGGCGCGCGCTACTCGGTAGGCCGGTCCCTGTTCCGTCGCCTCGTCGACCGCTGCGTCGAGCGTGACGGGCAGCGCGCTGGGCAAGAGGCTGTCGAGCGGGACAGCTTCGACCGCTCCCGCGGCGCCGATGCGGCTCCCGAGGGTGAGGCGCGCGACCTGCACGGCTGCCTGTTGCTGCAGCAACCCTACCTGCGCCCGGCTGAATTCGAGCCGCAGCTGCAGCGAATCGGTCTGTACAGCCCCTCCCGAGGCCACGCGCGCCCGTGCCACGGCGAGCTGTTGCTCGGCCCGCTGCACGCGCTCCCGCGCGACCCGCAGCAGCTCGGCGCCGGCAAGCACGGCGTAGTAGGCCGATTCGGTGAGCAGCGCGGCGCTGAAGCGCGCCTGCAACTCGCCGGCGTGGGCGCCGTCCAGCGCCGCCGCCGAGCGCCTGAGCTCCGCCACCTTCTGTCCACCCGTGAACAAGTCATACCGCGCCGTCACCTGCGCCGAGACCGCATACGACTCGGGCCTGAGGGTCCCGAAGTTGAAGAACTGCGGCAGGTTCTTGGTGGCGTCCGTCTCGATAGCCACGGCGGGGAGCAGGAACACCGCAAAGGCGCTGCGCCGCGCCCAGCGCGCGTTGTCCACCTGACCGAGGGCTGAGACGTAGTTCGGATCGAGCCCCGTGGCCCGGCGCAGCGCCTCGGCGAGAGTCACCGTCGGGAGCGAGTCTTCCGGGCGAGGAAGGGGGGGCGCCGCGACGCTGGCGGTTTGCAGCTGCAGCACTGCGAGCAGCGCGAGCATCAGTCGGCCTCTGCCGCAACGGGCCCGCGCTGAGGGAACACCACGCGCCGCAGGCGACGGAACAGGTTCGCGAGCCACGCGACGATGGATGGCAGCACGATGTACGCCACCGGCACCACGAACAGCGTGAGGGCCGTCGAGAAGAACACGCCACCCACGATGGCATAGCCCAACGGCTTGCGGGCCGCCGAGCCGGCTCCGACGCCCCAGGCGACCGGAACCGCGCCCATGATGGTCGCCACCGACGTCATCAGAATCGGCCGCAGTCGGATGCGACCCGCCTCGAGAACGGCGGCGATCGTGTCGAGGCCTTTCTCCCGTAGCTGATTTGTGTACTCGACGAGCAGAATCGAGTTCTTACAGACCAGGCCGATCAGGAGAATCATGCCGATCTGGCTGTACAAGTTCATGGTCGCACCGGAGAAGTGCAGCAGCCGTCCGATCACGGTGGGCGTCAAGAGCGCAACTACCTTCAGCGTCGCCAGCGCACCGGTGACCGCGAGCGGGACGGCCAAAAGCACCGTCCACGGGTGGAGCAGGGACTCGAACTGCGATGCGAGCACCATGAACACCACGACCAGCGCGATCACAAAGGCGAAGTAAACGGCGCTGCCGCTCTCCTTGTACTCGCGCGATTCTCCGGCGAGCGCCGTCGTGCTGCCGGGCGGCAGTATTTGCCGCGCGACCTTATCGAGCGAATCGAGCGCCTCGCCCTGGGCGAGCCCAGGCGTCAGTGACGCCGACAACGTGAACGACGGGATCCGGTTGAAGTGGTTGATCTGCCGCGCCCCCACGCCTTCCTGCACGTTCGCCAGGGCGTCGAGCTGCACCAGCTGCCCGCCCTTGCCCCGCAGATAGATCCCCCGCATGTCGCTCGGCGTCGCGCGATCCTTGG
>CBFHAJ010000181.1:0-6614 GCA_965653495.1 uncultured bacterium
GCGAGCTGTTGCCGAGCCTGTTCGAGCTCAAGGTCGGAAACTTCTATATCCAGCTCGCGAGCGAACAAGACCCCGCGCGCGTGCTCAAAATCATCAAGCAGCACGCCCGGCCCGACCAGAAGATCTTCGTGGGCGTCACCGATCCGATCAATCCAAAGGTGGAGACGCCCGAACAGGTGCGGGATCGGGTGCTGGCCGCCGCCAAGGTGATTCCGGTGTCGCAGCTCGGCACCACGGATGACTGTGGATTCGCGCCGTTCGGAGACGACACGTCCACGGCGCGCGACACGGCGTTCGCCAAGATCCGGGCACGGGTGGCCGGCACCGCGCTGGCCGCGAAGCAACTCGGAGTCTGAAATGGGGAAAGGCACGATTGCCATCCTGACCGGCGGCGGTGACGTCCCCGGTCTCAATCCCGCCATCCGCGCCATCACGATCCGCGCGCTGCGCGACGGCTACAGCGTCGTGGGCATTCGCCACGGCTGGGGCGGCCTGGTCGACTACGTGCGCGATCCGAAAGCGGATAACAGTGAAAACGTGCAGCCGCTCACGGAGGCCGAGGTCAATCGCGCCGGCCGCACCGGCGGCACGTTCCTCCACACGTCCCGCACGCGGCCCAGTCATTTGCCACGCGAGCGGGTGCCGGCCCACCTGACGGGGTATGACCAGCCGATCAACGACGTCACCAAGGACGTCCTCAAGAACCTCGAGCACATCGGCGTGGACGTCCTCATCCCGATCGGCGGGGATGACACGCTCAGCTACGGCAAGCGCCTGCACGACGAGGGCGTGAACGTCATCGCCATCCCGAAGACGATGGATAACGACGTCTACGGCACGGACTACTGCATCGGGTTCAGCACCTGCGTCACGCGCACGATCGAGCTGGCGCACCGGCTGCGGACCTCGGCGGGCTCGCACGAGCGGTTCCTGGTCATCGAGGTGTTCGGGCGGTACGCCGGGTTCACGGCGCTGCTGCCGACGATGGCCGGCGCGGCGGATCGCTGCGTCATCCCCGAGTACCCCGTCGACATCCAGCGCCTGGCCGAGCTGCTGGTGCAGGACCGGAACAAGAATCCGAGCCGCTACTCGGTCGTGCTGGTGTCGGAGGGCGCACGCCTCACGACACAGGAGGGCATGAGCTTCGAGGGAGCGGAAACGGACATGTTCGGGCACCGCAAGCTGGGCGGGATCGGCGACCAGATCGGGACCGCCCTGAAGGAAGCGTCGGCGAAGTACAACAAAGGCCGGCGCATCGACGTCGTGAACCAGCGGCTCGGGTATCTGGTGCGCTCCGGCGACCCTGACGCACTCGATTCCATCGTCCCGATGGTGTTCGGCAACCTCGCGCTCGGCCTGGTCGGGAAGAAACAGTACGGTCGTCTGGTCAGCATCCACCGCGGGTTCTATGACACCGTGCCGATCTCGAGCGTGACGTCGGAAAAAAAGGTCGTGGACGTCACGAAGTACTACAATACTGACCGGCTGCGGCCGATGTACCAGTTCGACGGCGCTCCGCTGTTCATCATGACGAGCGACTGATTGCTCAACGTCGGGCTCGTCGGGTTCGGCTTCGCCGGACGGGTGTTTCACGCGCCGGTCATCCGCGCGGTCGCCGGTCTCCGCCTGACGACCATCGTGCAGCGCTCCGGTACACCAGGCCCACCCCCAGGCTATGCCGAGGTCGAGTTCGTCCACAGCGTCGACGACTTGCTCACGCGGTCGGTCGACCTGGTCGTGATCGCCACATCCAACACGTCACACCATCCGATCGCCAAGCAAAGCCTGCTCGCCGGCCGCCACGTGGTGATCGACAAGCCCTTCACCACCACGGTGGCGGAAGCGGAGGAGCTGCTCCGGCTCGCGGCACACCGGGGACGCGTCCTGTCCGCCTACCAGAACCGCCGCTACGTGACCGACTTCGTCACGCTCCAGCAGCTGCTGGCCGAGGGCGCGCTGGGCCGGGTCAGAAGCTACGAGTCTCACTTCGACCGCTTCCGGCTGGAGCTCAAGCCCGGGGCGTGGCGGGAACGGGCGGAGCCAGGTGCCGGTGTCTGGTTCGACCTGGGCCCCCACCTGCTCGATCAGGCGTTCGTCCTGTTCGGAGTCCCGCAGGCGATCGCGGCCGACATCCGGATCGAGCGCGACGGCGCCGCCGTCGACGACGCCTTCGACGTGATATTGCACTACCCGCGTATGCGGGCGCTGCTGCGGGCGACGATGCTTGCGGCCGCGCCAGGACCGAGCTTCGCCGTGCACGGCACCAAGGGGTCGTTCATCAAGTACGGGCTCGATCCGCAGGAGGCGGCGTTGAAGGCCGGAGGCGTGCCGGGTGAGCCAGGCTGGGACGTCGAGGCTCCCGAGCTGCACGGCACGCTGACTACCCCCGAGGGAGGGGGGGGGGCGCGGACCATTCCCAGCATCCCCTCGAGTTACGCGCATTACTACGAGAACGTGCGCGACGCGATCCTGGGGAAGGGCAAGCTCGCGGTTGGGCCTGAGCAGATTCTGAACGTCATGCGCGGCCTGGAGCTGGCCGTGACCAGCAGCCGGGAGGGCCGCGTGCTGCCGTGGACCGCGTCACAGAGGTGACCTCGCCATGCTAGCGGAAGCCTATACCTCGCCATTCGCGGACTGGGACAACTTCTACGTCATCGTCGGCTCCTCGGCCGGCGCGCTCACGGGGCTGCAGTTCGTGGTCATGACCCTCGTGGCCGAGCACCGGCCTCCGGGCGGCCCGCGCGAGATCAACGCGTTCGGCACGCCGACGGTGGTCAACTTTTCGGCGACGCTGCTCGTTTCCGCCATTCTCGCGGCCCCATGGCACCGGCTCGGTAGCGCGGGCGCGGCCCTCGCGGTGTGCGGGGTACTCGGCTGTCTCTATAGCGGGATCACCATCCAACGCGCGCGCCTGACCGAGTATCGCCCGAGTTTCGACGACTGGTTCTGGTACGTGATCTTGCCCCTCATTGCCTACGTGACCCTGCTGATCGCGGCCCTGTGGCTGCAGCACAGTTCCGGCCCCGCCCTGTTCGCCATCGCAGGCGCGGCGCTGGTGCTCATTTTCGCCGGGATCCGCAATGCCTGGGACACGGTCGTCTATATCTCCCTGACGCGCCACGACCAAAAGCCACGCTCCGAGCGGAAGGGCTGACCAGGCTTGACAGAACTGACAACTTATGGATCAGGGAGGTCCTCCAGGAGACTCGAGTGGCCACGACCTGCACACATCTTGACCAGGTAAGGGACATCACACCCCGCACGCCGGACGGGTGTGAGGAGTGCTTGAAGACGGGCAGCTGGTGGGTGCACCTGCGGCTGTGCCTCGCGTGCGGCCACGTGGGCTGCTGCGATCAGTCGCCCAACAAGCACGCGACCAAGCACTACCATAGCTCGCATCACGCGGTCATTCGCAGCTTCGAGCCGGGGGAGGATTGGGGCTGGTGCTACGTGGACCAGTTGATGATCGAGCCAGCTCCCGTCGCCGGTAGCCGCCGCAAGTGACGATCACCGCGCCCCCTGCAGCCGCCGCCGCGTGGCCGGCCCTGCCACTCGACGCGTGGCGGGAGACGTACGCGACGCTGCACATGTGGACCCAGATCGTCGGCAAGACGCGGCTGGCGCTCGCGCCGATGGAGAATCACTGGTGGCAGATCGCGCTGTACGTCACGCCGCGCGGCCTCACCACCTCGGCGATGCCGTCCAGGACGCGTACGCTCGCGGTCGATTTCGATTTCCTGGACCACCAGCTGTATGTGCGCACCAGTGACGGTGCGACCCGAGCCATCCCCCTCGTCCCGCAGTCGGTGGCCGAGTTCTTCGCCGCCTACCAGGCGGTGCTGCGCTCGCTCGACGTCGACGTCCACATCCTGCCTCGTCCGGTCGAGGTCGTGACCGCGATTCCGTTCGCACAGGACCGTGAGCACGCGTCCTACGACGCCGACGCGGCGCAACGCTGCTGGCGCGTCCTGGTCCAGGCCGATCGAGTGCTCAAGCGCTTCCGCGGCCGCTTCCAGGGCAAGTCGAGTCCCGTGCATTTCTTCTGGGGAAGCTTCGATCTCGCCGCGACCCGGTTCTCAGGCCGGCCTGCGCCGCGCCACCCGGGCGGCGCGCCCAACTGCGCCGATTACGTCATGGTCGAGGCGTATTCGCACGAGTGCGCGAGCTGCGGGTTCTGGCCGGGAAGCAGAGAAGGCGGGCCGCTGCAGGAGCCCGCCTTCTACGCGTATGCGTACCCGGAGCCGGAAGGGTTCGCGGATCGCCCGGTGCGCCCGGCCGGCGCGTACTATCACCGGGAGATGCGCGAGTTCATCCTGCCCTACGACGCCGTGCGCCGCTCCGCGACGCCTGACGACGACGTGCTCGCCTTTGTGCAGTCGACCTACGAAGCGGCGGCCGATCAGGCGCGCTGGGACCGAGCCGCGCTCGAGCGGCCTGCCGAGGTTCAGAGGCGATAGCCCACCAGCGTGCCCGCGGTGGTGCGCAAGAAGAGCATGTTGGCCACGTCGTCCACCGCGTACACCGGCTCGCGCTCTTTGCCGAGATCCACGCGGGCCCGTGGCTGCGCGCTGTCCTTGTCGAGCTGCAGCAACACGTTGCCGCCTCCCTCGGGCGCGCGCGTCAGCATGAACACCGATCCGGGGACGCTGAGCGAGGCCCGGAACCGCTTGGAAGCCAGCGCCGCCGCCTGTCGGGAATAGCCGGCGAGCTGTGCCCCGCCCTGCGAGTACGCCGTCGCCAGCTGCCCGGTCAGCCGCTTCGCCGTCGTGTCGGTGGCGTTGCGGGACATCTGAGCGAAGGCGTCGCCGTACGCCGAGGCGGCCGCGCCGTACAAGCCCGCGCGCACGGAGTTGATCGCCAACAGGGCCCGCATCAGACCAGGCAGCTGGGGCGCGGGATAGTACACCTGCTGCTTGATCTGCCCGTCGCGCGCCACCACCACCAGGTTCTGCGAAGCGATCAACACGACCCCCGCGGGCCGCACCTCGAGCTCGGTCGGGACCTCATCGCCCTGCAGCTTGATCTCGCCCGTGAGCGGCTTGAAGGTGCCGGCATCGCGATCGACCGCGTACAGTTTCCGGTCGCGCGTGGCGTAGACGTAGAGCGTTCGCCCCTCGGTGGCGTACGGCAGCGGCGCCCGCTTGCCGCCCTCGATCGCATCCTTGAACCGCGGCTCCCCGCTCGCCAGATCGATGACGTTCACCTCGGCATCGGTGCCCGCGTCGGGGCGCGAGATGTAGAGCAGCCCCGCCGGCGTGAGCTCCGCATAGGCAAGCTGCCCCTTGATCTTCACGTCCTTCTTGAGGCGCACGGTCGCCGCGTTCACGTCGAGTACGTTGACGAACGTCTTCGATTCGGCGTCCACCGCCAGCACCGCCGCATCACCGGTGATCATGGCATCCGTCACGTTACCGCGCATGTGCAGCGGCTTCTCGGCGATCGTCGCGCCGTCGTCGTAGCGGGCGACGTTGAGCCCCGTCTGCACGACGCCATTGATGACCTTGCGGCTGCCGGTTTGCTCGCCCTCGGGCGCCGCTTCGGGAAGCATGATGATCCCCGCCGGGTGCTGCACGATGTCGCCCACCCGGCCATCCACCGTGGGCGGCTTGGTCCAGAGCGGCTGGCCATCGGCGAGGCGATAGGCCATCAGCCGATCGTCGAAGCTGACGTAGATCCGGTCGGACTGCGCGAGCGAGGGATACAGCCGCACGTGGTGCGCCGGGTTCCCGGCGCGCGCCGTGGGCAACGTGGCCGACCAGCGCACCGCGCCGCTCCGCGCGTCGAGCGCCCGGAGACCCGTCAGCGTGTGCACCACGATCATATCGGGCCCCGCCTGCAACACCTCGAGCGCCGTGGCTTCGGACGCCATGCGCACCAGATTCTGCATCAGACCGCCCAACCCCTTTTTCTTCGGCTCGGTCTGCTCGAACAGCGTCTCGTTGGCCCAGCGCTGCTCGCCCGTCGCGAGATCGTACAAGGCCACCACGGGAGGTCCGGACGCGCGCCGTCCGTGCACGAGCAGCGTGCCGCTTTGCGGCAGCACGCGGCGCGTCACCACCTGCGCGAGCCCCAACCGCCGCGAATCGAACACCGCCGCGCCGGTCACGGGATCGAAGATCAGCGACAGCCCCGGCCGCGCCGCCTCCATGAGCAGCGATCCTTCGACCATGCGCACGCTGTCGGGCGCCAGGCCACCCAGCTCGGCCTTCTCCCAGATGACCTGGCCGGTCTCCATGTCGACGCCGGAGAGGGCGGCGTCGGTGGAGACGAGCAGCGCGCCCGCGGGCGTGACCTGCTGCCAGCGGCTGTCGCCCCTCTTCATTCTCTGGGTCCAAGCGGCGGCCGCGGCACCGGAGCGAGCCGGCGGGGCGGTCTGCGCCGCGGCGGCCTGGAACGCGACTGCCAGTGACGCGAGCAGGAGCATGCGACGATTGCGTACGGCGGCCATGCGGTCCCCCTCCCCTGTGGATGGTCGGGCGCGGGCCACATATCCCCCCATCACAATCTGAAACGCAAGGGGTGGGACGCCGGATTGAGGCGAATTCAGCGCCAGGGAGGAGCTGCCCGAGGCTGGGAGGGGCCGCGCCGATCTACTGAACTTGATCGCGCCCGGG
>CBFHAJ010000182.1:0-6606 GCA_965653495.1 uncultured bacterium
GAGATCCAAAAGAAATACGCGATCGCGATGGCGTGTCTCGTGTTCGCGCTGGTAGGGGCCCCGATCGCGCTGCGGTTCCAGCGCGGCGGCGTCGGGCTCGTGCTGGGCGTGAGCGTGGCCGTGTTCACCGTGTACTACATCGGCTTGATCGGCGGCGAGGAGCTGGGTGACCGGCTGATCGTATCGCCGTTCTTCGCGATGTGGACGCCGAACGTGATCTTCGCGCTGGCGGGACTGTTCGGCCTGTGGCGAATCCGTAAGCCAGGGAGCTCGCCAAACGGCGGCGACTGGAGCGACTTGTGGCCGGCGTGGCTGCCGGCGCCCGGGTGGAGGAGCAAACCGGAATGAGCACGGCGGTGCGGACGCTCGACCGTTATGTGCTGCGCGAGTGGCTCAAGGTGTTCCTGTTCGCGGCGCTGGGCTTTCCCTTCCTCGTCATGGTCATCGACCTGACCGACAAGCTGAGCACGTATCTGGGCCGCGGGATCCCGAAGGGACGCCTGCTCTACTCGTATATCTTCTACCTGCCGGAAACGATCTCGCTGGTGCTGCCCGTCGCCGTGCTGTTCGCCGTCGTGTTCACCGTGGGCGCCCTGGGCCGGCACTCGGAGCTGGTGGCGGCGAAGGCGTCGGGGATTTCGTTCCACCGGGTGGTACGGCCACTGCTGGTCGCGTCGCTCGCGGCGGTGGTGCTCGACCTGGCGCTGACGGAGCTCGCGCCGGTCACCTCCGCGCGCCGGGCGGAGCTCCTGGGCGAGAAGGCCGTGCGCCAGGTGGCGTCCCGTTACAACCCGTTCGTGTACCGCGCCGACTCGGGTTGGGTGTACTCGATCCGGTCGCTGGAGCTGCGCTCGAACGGGGCGGAAATGCGCGACGTCATCATGGAGCGCGGCGGCACGGGCGAGGACTATCCCACGATCGTGATCGCGGCACAGCGCGCGTCGTATGACACGGTCCCGAAACAGGGGGGGGGGTGGACGCTCAACAAAGGCGCCGTGCGCTACCTGCTGGGCCCGGGGCGCGAAACCACGTTCGTGTTCGACACGCTGCGGACAACGGCGCTGCGCGAGACGCCCGCCGACCTCTTGGCGGAGCCGAAGGCGCCCGACGAGATGCGCTATGCCGAGCTGGGACGCTACGTGGATGCGCTGGCGCGCTCGGGGTCAGACACGAAAAAACTGCGCGTGGAGCGGGCGCTCAAGCTGTCGGTGCCATTCGCGTGCATCATCGTCGCGATGTTCGGGGCGCCGCTCGCGATCTCGACGCCGCGCAGCGGTACCGCGTGGGGTGTCGCCGTGTGCCTCGCCACCACGTTCGTGGATCTGCTGATGTTCCAGCTGTCCAAGGCCGTCGGGCAAGGCGGGGCGCTGCCACCAGCATTCGCCGCGTGGGTGCCGAACCTGCTGGTGGGCGCGGCGGGGGTGTGGTTGTGGCGGAAGGCGCGGACGTAGCGCGTACCTTCCCCCCCCCCGCGAGCCGACTCCCTGCCTCCCTCGTGTTCGCTGTTGGCCCACCCGACATGAACAATTTGAGACACGCGCGTGACTTGACGAGTACCGTGCCGCGGGAAGTTTATGGCCGAGGACTTTTGACGCGCGGATCAAGCGCTCGACTGCGATCGAGCCCGACCACCATGCAACTCAGGCACGCGGCGAGGAGTTAATCGGATGAAGCCCATGAGAGTTTGTCTGGTCTTGGCGACGCTGGCGCTCGCGGGCGGGACCGCGCTGGACGCCCAGGGAGTGACGACTGCCGCCACCGCCGGTATCGTGACGGACTCGTCTGGTGCGCCCCTGGAGGCGGCGCGCATCGAGGCGGTCCATTCGCCGTCCGGAACCATCTACACGGCGGTCACGCGGGCGGACGGCCGGTTCACCATCCCCGGCATGCGCGTGGGGGGCCCCTATCGCGTGACTGCGGCGCTGGTCGGGTACCGCCGAGAGGCGCAAGATCAGATTTATCTGACGCTGGGAGGTACCGCCGATCTGCGCTTCGTGCTGGGGCGGGCCAGCGTGGAGCTCGAGCCGGTAACGGTGACTGCGAATCAGAACCCGGTGTTCAGCGCCGAGCGTACCGGGGCGGCCACGACCATCGCGACCACGCAAATTGCGCGCCTGCCGACTATCAGCCGCCGGGTGGAAGACCTGCTCCGGCTCACGCCCGAGTACAGCCCCATGTCATTCGGATTTTCGTTCGCCGGACAGGACGACCGGCTGAACAACATGACGATCGACGGCTCGTACTTCAACAACTCGTTCGGGCTCGCCGGACAGCCCGGCGACCGGACCGGTGTCGCGCCGATCTCGCTGGACGCCCTCGAGCAAGTGCAGGTGAACGTGGCACCGTACGACGTGCGCCAGGGAAACTTCGTCGGGGCCGGCATCAACATGGTAACGAAGAGCGGGACGAACGAGTTCACCGGCTCGGCGTTCTACAACGGGCGCAATGACAACTTCGTGGGCACGCAGGCGGGCCCGAACACCTTCAACCCTGGCACGTTCCAGTATCACGATGTGGGCGTCGCCATCGGCGGACCCATCATCAAGAATCGCCTGTTCTTCTTCGGCGACTACGAGAACGACGGCCAGACGCTGCCGGGCACGACCTTCCTGGCCAACACGGGCGGTCAACCTGTGGGCGGGAACGTCACGCGCGTGCTGGCGTCGGATCTGGACGCCCTGAGCACCTTTCTCAAGACCAACTTCAACTACGCCACGGGTCCCTATCAGGGATACAACTTCAAGATTCCGTCGACGCGGTTCCTCGCGCGCCTGGACTACAACCTGAACGACCGCAACAAGGTGAGCCTGCGTTATAATCTGTTGAATTCGAGCTCGGATATCCTGATTTCCAACTCGGGGTCGCTCGGTTTCGGGAGCCGACGCGGCACGACGAATTCGCTCAACTTCGCGAACTCCAACTACGCCATCCTCGAGAACATTCGTTCCGTCGTGGCGGAGTGGAATTCGTCGATCAAGAGTAACATGTCGAACAGCGTGATTGTCGGGTACAACACGAGCAACGAGAGCCGCAAGAACATCGCCCCGCCGTGGTTTCCCCTGGTTGAGATTCTCCAGGGCGGGACGAACTACACGACCTTCGGGTTCGAGCCGTTCACCCCGCAGAACCAGCTTCGCTACCACAGCTATCAGTTTCAGGACAACTACAGCGTCTATCTCCCGAAGCACTCGCTCACGTTCGGGGCGAGCGTCGAGAAGTATCATTCGACGAACGTATTCTTCCCGGGCGCACAGAGCGTGTACGTGTACAACTCGCTGGCGGACTTCTACACGGACGCCAACGGCTACCTGGCGAACCCGAACCGCACGGGGCCTTCGCCGGTGACACTGCGGCGCTTCCAGGTCGAGTACTCGAATATTCCAGGACAATCCGAACCGGTGCAGCCGCTGGACGTGCTGTACGCCGGCGTGTACGCCCAAGACGAGTGGAAGCCGGTCGCCAATCTGACCGTGACGGGCGGACTCCGCGTGGACGGTCCCAAATTCACCAACACCGCGTATGACAACCCGACCGCGGACACGATGACCTTCCGCGATGCGAGCGGCGCGCCGGTGCACTACAACAGCGGTAGCCTGCCGGGCGTCAACTTGCTCGTCTCGCCGCGCTTAGGGTTCAACTACGACGTCGCGGGGCGCGGGGCGACACAGATTCGGGGCGGTACCGGGGTGTTCACCGGCCGGCCGGCCTACGTGTGGATCTCGAACCAGATCGGCAACACGGGGGTGCTCACCGGTTTTATCCAGCACGACACCACGGTCAACTATCCGTTCAACCCCGACCCTGATCATTACAAGCCTGCGAGCGTCACGGGTGCGCCGGCGACGAGCTTCCAGCTCGCGCTCACGGATCCGAACTTCAAGTTTCCGCAGCTGTGGCGCAGTAACATCGCCGTCGACCAACGTCTGCCATGGGGATTGACGGGAACGGCCGAGTTCCTGTACTCCAAGGACGAGAACGGAATCGGCTACATCAATGCCAACTTACCGGCGCCGCAGACGCACTTCGCCACCCCCGACCCGCGCCCCCGTTGGACCTCGAATCGGATCTACGGGGCCGTCAGCAATGCGATCGTGCTCACGAACGAGGCGTCGGGACACTCGGCGAACCTGTCATTCTCACTCGAGCGAGTGTTCCACAGCGGCCTGTTCGCGAAGGTGGGCTACGATTACGGGGTGAGCAGGAATACGGTGGATGCGGGCTCGATTGCCTCGGGCTCGTGGACGAGCAACCCTATCGCGCTCGACCCGAACAATCCCGTCGCCGGGTACTCGCAGTTCTCACCCGGGCACCGGGTGTTCGGGGCGCTGACCTACACCCGCGACTTCGGCATCGGGCCGTCGAGCGTGAGCGTGTACTTCGAGGGGCGCAACGCCGGAAACGGCAGCTACACGTACTCAGGGGACATGAACGGCGACGGTGCCTTCGGAAACGATCTCATCTACATCCCGCGCAACACGAGCGAGATGAACTTCGTTCCGTTGACGGTGGGTACGTGTCCTGCATGTACCGTGTATACGCCGGCCCAGCAGGCGGCCGCATGGGACGCGTTCATCAACCAGGACCCCTACCTGCGCACACACCGTGGCGCGTACGCCCAGCGCAACGCCGTCTTCCTGCCGATGGTGTACCGCGCCGACCTCAGCCTCTCGCAGGACGTGGGCCGCACGGTTGCGGGCCGGCCGAACCGACTGCAGATCCGGCTCGACATGTTGAATTTCACGAACTGGCTCAATCACGATTGGGGCGTCTCGCAGGGGTTCGTCACCAACACTCCGCTGATCTCCGCGGGCGTCGACGCCACCGGCGCCGCCACCTACCGCCTGGCGACCGCCGGAGGTCAGTTGATCTCCCATTCGTTCCAGAAAGTCGTGACGACGGCCGACGTGTGGCGCATGCAGCTGGGGGTGCGCTACCTGTTCAACTGGTAGCCCGGGGCTCGCGACACGTAGCAGCCGCCCTCCGTAAGAGGGCGGCTTTGTGTTTCCGGCCAGCTACGCGCGGTCCGGCGCGCGGCGGGCGCGCAGCCACACGTGATGCACGGGCACGCCAGCGAGAATGATCAGGAACGCGAGACCCGTGTGCAGCAGGTCCTCGCGCAGCGCGTTCCCCAGCATGTACAGCGTTGCGAGCACGAACAGGGCGGGCACCACCGGATAGCCCGGCACGCGAATGGGACGCGGCGCGACCGCGGGCGGCCGGCGCCGGCGCAGCACGAACACCGCCGCGGCCGCGAGCGCGTAAAACGGAAAGATCGCGACGACGAACGTGTCGGCGAGCTGCTGGAAGTTCCGGAAGGCGACGTACAGGATTCCCAGAAGGGCGGTGAGCACGATCGCGGCGCTCGGCGTGCGGAACTGCGGATGCACCGCGGCGACGCGACGGAAGAACAGCCCGTCCTCGGCCATCGCGAAGAAGATGCGCGGGGCGGTGAGCATCGAGCCGAGCAGCGTGCTGAACGTCGCCAGCATCACCACGATGGAGACGAGCCCCACACCGAGGCGACCGATGATCCGCTGCGCCGCGTCGGCGGCAACGAGCGGCGAGCGCGCCATTTCGCCGATGGGAATGAGATAGAGGTACGCTGCGTTGACGAGCAGGTAGATCCCCACCACGGCACAAGTGCCGAGGATCAGGGCGCGGGGGAGGTTGCGCTCGGGGTCGCGCACTTCGCCGCCCACGAACGAGAGGTCGCCCCAGCCGTCGTAGGCCCACATCACCGACACCAGCGCCAGTCCGAAGAGCCCGCCCCGCAACGAGCTTCCCCCCTGTGTGAAGTTGGCGAAGTTCCCCCCACCCACGACAAAGGCAAGCAGGACAAGCAGCGCCAGCGCGCCGTACTTCGCCCCGGTCGTGAGATTCAGGAGCAGCGCGCTCCAGCGGATCCCGATGTAATTCAGCGTGGCGGTGACGACGATGGCGAGCGCCGCCACCCAGTGAACCGCGCCGTCGTACGGCGGCCGCGTCGGGTCGAGCCCCAGCGAGCGCAGCAGATACTCCGCGAACGGCGTCGCGATCGCGCCGAGCGCCGACGCGCGGATCAGCACCAGCTCGCTCCAGCCGAACAGGAACGCCGGCAGGCGGCCGAAGCCCTCCCGGACGTACACGAACACGCCGCCCGAGCGGGGGTACAGCGCCGCGAGCTCGGCGTAGGTGAGCGCGCCGCACAACGCGAGCACGCCGCCCAGCGCCCAGACGCCGAACATCGGGAGCGGCGACGGCACCCGCTCCGCGATGATCGCCGGCGTGCGGAAGATGCCGCCGCCGATGGTCGAGCCCACGAGCACCGCCATGGCGCTCCACAGGCCGAGCCGCCGCGGCAAGCGGTCACCCCAGCGATCGCTCGGTTCTGGTTGTGCTGGCGCGGGCATAGGGTGCGCCAATATACATTTCCGCACCCATGACGCGACGCTTCACGCGGCTCGCCTGGACCGCAGCGACATTCACCTACCTCCTCATCATCCTCGGCGCCATCGTCCGCATCACCGGATCGGGCATGGGGTGCGGGGAGCACTGGCCCCTGTGCAACGGCAGGTTGCTGCCGCCACTCGACGTGCCCACGCTGATCGAGTACGGGCACCGGCTCGC
>CBFHAJ010000183.1:0-6567 GCA_965653495.1 uncultured bacterium
CGCCCCAGGGCTAAGTGCGCCGCGGTGACCGGATCGAGCCCAGGCGCGGTCAGCGATCACTTCGATGGCCGGCGATTCTTCAACCCGGGCGGCGCGAATGGCCAACCCGTGTGGCGGGTGCCGCGCATGTTGCTCACCCCGCGCGCTCGCTGGCCGTTCACGGTTCCGGTCGCGCCGCAGCGACCGCCGGCGCCGGAGCGGGGCGGCGTGGTCGTCACATTCATCGGTCACGCCACGTTTCTCATTCAGACCGCCGGGGGCAACCTGCTGATCGATCCGGTGTGGGCCGGCCGGGCGAGCCCGGTGCGGTTCGCTGGCCCGCGACGGGTGCGCGCACCGGGCGTGCGCTTCGACGATCTTCCGGCCATCTCCTTGGTGCTCCTGAGTCACAATCATTACGACCACTGCGACGTCGGCACGCTGCGCGCGCTCGATCGCCGCTTCGGCATGCCGGTGATGACGCCGCTCGGGAACGGCCCGCTGCTACGCGCGGCGGGCGTGCGGCGGGTGGAGGAACTCGATTGGTGGCAGAGCGCCGTCACGGCATCGCTCCCGATCACCCTCACGCCGTCGCAGCATTTCTCCTCGCGTACCCTGTTCGACCGCAACCGCGCGCTGTGGGGCGGGTTCCTGATCGACGCCGGGCGAACCCGCCGCATGCTGTTCGCCGGCGACTCCGGGTACGGGCCGCACTTCCGCGAGATCGCCGGGCGGCTCGGCCCGATCGATCTGGCCTTGCTGCCGATCGGAGCCTACGAGCCGCGCTGGTTCATGACGGACATCCATATGAATCCGGCGGAAGCCGTGCAGGCGCACCTCGACCTCGCGGCGCGCCAGAGCATCGCGATGCATTACGGCACGTTTCAGCTCACGCCGGAGGGCATCGACGAGCCGCCGCGCGAGCTCGGAAAGGCGCTACGCGAGCGAGGCGTGGCGGGAGAGCGGTTTCGGACCATCGAGGTTGGCGAGTCGCTTCTATTATGAGCATCGCCGCCGCGTTGATGAATCAGTGCCGTAAGCCGAGCGGCTGGCTCGGCAGGTTCAATCTGTGGAGCATGAACCGCCGACATTCCCAGCTCACCGACTGGGGTTTGACGCACATCAGGATCGACAGTCGCGACACGATTCTCGATATCGGCTGCGGCGGCGGGAGAACCGTGCACAAGCTGGCCGCCCTCGCCACCGCGGGCAAGGTGTATGGCGTCGATTACGCCGAGGCGAGTGTGGCGGCGTCCCGTAAGAACAACCAGCAGTTCATCGAGCTGGGGCGAGTCGAGATCCACCACGCTGCGGTATCGCAGCTCCCGTTCGCCGACCGGATGTTCGACCTCGCGACGGCCGTGGAAACACACTACTACTGGCCCAACCTGCGCGGTGACCTGCGCGAGGTGTGGCGGGTGCTCAAGCCGGGCGGAACGCTCGTCATCATCGCGGAGTCGTACAAGGGTTTCAGAGGCGGGAAACTCGACCGCACGTTCGAGCGGGTCGAGGAAGTGACGGGGTTCACATATGTGTACTTGAGCGTCGTCGAGCATCGCGAGCTGCTCTCACAGGCCGGCTATGCGGACGCACAGGTGTTCGAGGAGCGCGATCGGGGCTGGATCTGCGCGCTGGGGAAGCGACCCAACACACCTTAGTTGACGGGCTCCCTTCTCCGGCATAGTCTGGGCCGATGGTCGCACGGCGCGTCTTCCTGTTGTCTCCCGCCAATAGCTCAGGCGAGCGCGCGGGCTTTCTGTTGCGCAAACATGCCCGGTCCGCGCTCGCCCAGCGCCTCCGCTCTCCCGAAGGTGCCACTATCGGCGAGGTCTACACCTTCATGAGCGGGCTGTATTTCCGTGGCAAGCTGGCGTATGCCTCGGCGTTCGCCGACCCGCCCGACGGCTGCTGCGGTATTCAGGTGATCGTGCCGGGTCTGGGGCTCCGTCCCGCCAGCGATTCGATCGATCTGGCTGGACTGCGCGCCGTCGCGCGCGTGCCCGTCGACCCCGACAACCGCCGCTTCACGAGCCCGCTGCGACGCGATGCCGCCCTCCTTGCGGAGCACCTTCAGCCGGGCGACACCGCGGTGCTGCTGGGGAGCATCGCGTCTCCCAAATACCTCGAGCCACTGCTGCGTGTCCTGGGGTCCCGGCTGCGCGTGCCCCAGGAGTTCATCGGCCGCGGGGACATGAGTCGAGGCGCGCTCATGCTGCGGTGCGCCGCCGAGCGCCGCGAGCTCGCCTACATCGTGCCGCCTGCGAGCGAGAGCTGAATGGCTCCTCCCCGGTCGCGGCGCGCGGCGGCCCCAGACGACGCCGGCGAGCCCGAGCGGCTCGTGGTGGACGGCCGCGAGATCGCGATCTCCAATCCGCACAAAGTGTTGTTCCCCAAGCCCAAGTACACCAAGCTCGACGTGGTGCGGTACTACCTCACGGTGGCCGAGGGCGCGCTGCGCGGGGCGGGCGGCCGCCCCAACATGCTGGTGCGTTATCCCAACGGCATCGGCGGCGAGTTCTTCTATCAGAAGCGGGCGCCCGAGTCGCGCCCGCCGTGGATCGAGGTGGTGTCGCTGCGGTTTCCCTCGGGGCGCAGTGCCGACGAAGTCGTGCCGCGCGACGCCGCTGCGCTCGCCTGGCTCGCCAACCTCGCCTGCCTCGAGCTGCACCCGCATCCGGTCCGCACGGAGGACCTGGACCATCCGGACGAGCTGCGCGTGGACCTGGACCCGGTGCCCGGCGTCAAATGGGCGCAGGTGCGCCAGGTGGCGCACATCGCGCAGGCGGCCCTCAACGACTACGGATTGACCGGCTGGCCCAAGACGTCGGGGAGCCGCGGCATGCATCTCGTGGTGCGGATCGAGCCGCGCTGGAGCTTCGACCAGGTGCGCCGGGCGGCGCTCGCGCTCGCCCGCGAGGTCGAGCGGCGGGCGCCCAAGCTCGCCACGAGCAAGTGGTGGAAGGAAGAGCGCCACGGCGTGTTCGTCGACTACAACCAGAACGCCAAGGACCGCACCGTCGCGTCGGCCTATTCGATTCGCCCCACGCCCGATGCCCGCGTCTCGGCGCCGCTCGCGTGGGACGAGGTGGACACCGCGGACCTCGCCGACTTTACCCTCGCCACCATGCCCAAACGGTTCGCGAAGTTCGGGGATCGCCACGCCGGCATCGACGACGCGGCGGGGTCGCTCGAGCGGCTGCTCGAGCTGTCGGCGGAGCAGGAGCGGGCGGGGGAGGGCGACGCGGCGTGGCCGCCGCACTATCGGAAGCAGCGCGGCGAGCCACCGCGGGTGCAGCCTTCACGCGCCAAGCAGGCGTACCCGTTGATCGAGATCGGCCGCGCCAAACGCAAGCAGGACGCGCTCGCGGGACTGGAACGCTGGAAAGCCCGCCACCCCAAGGCCGCCGCCCATCTCGAGCCCGCCGATGTGCTGGTCGACTCGATGCGCGGCCGCTCATCCACCTGGACGCGCATCCGCGTGAACCTGCGGCACGTGCCGGTCAAGCTGCGGCCCCGTCAGGAGCGTCTCGACCCGGACGAGAAGACCTTGGCGAGATCGTAAGCCGGCGTGACCTCGAGCTGGTCGTAGCGGCACTGCTTGGGCTGTTTGTCGGGGCGCCACCGCAGGAACGTGGCCGCGTGACGGAAGCGATCCCCCTGCATGTGATCGTACTTCACCTCGCACACCCGCTCCACGCGCAACGGCTCCCAGGAGAGATCTTTGCCCGCGCTCCAGCGGCTCTGCCCGCCGGGCATCCGGCCCGCGGTGCCGTCGGCACGGGCCCAGTCGCGCCACGGATGGTCTTTCAGGGCGTTTTTGCGCAGAGGCGCGAGCTCCTTTACGAGCTGCTTGCGCATCGCCATGGTGAACGACGAGGTGACGCCCACGTGCTGCAGCCGGCGGTGGTCGTCGTACAGGCCGAGCAGCAGCGAGCCGACGGCGTCGTCGCCCGTCTTGTGCCAGCGGAAGCCGGCCACCACGCAGTCGGCGGTGCGGGCGTGCTTCACCTTGATCATGGCGCGCTTACCGGGCTGGTAGGTGGCCCCGGCCGGCTTCGCGACCACGCCGTCCAGTCCCGCGCCCTCGAACCGCTCGAGCCATTGCGCCGCGGTGCGACGGTCTTCGGTCATGGGCGTCAGGTACAGCGGCGGCTCCAGCTCGGCGAACAGTCGCTCGAGCAGCGCGCGCCGCTCGTACTGCGGCACGCTCCGCTTGTCTTTGCCGCCCGCCGCCAGCACATCGAACGCGACGAACGACGCCGGCGTCGCCTGCGCGAGCTTGGCCACGCGCGATGCGGCGGGATGCAGCCGCATCTGGAGCGCGTCGAAGTCGAGACCGTGCGCCGTCGCAATCACGAGTTCCCCGTCGATCACACATCCCTTGGGCAGCTGTGCCAGCAGTGCGTCGTGCATCTCCGGGAAATAGCGGTCGAGCGGCTTCAGGTCGCGGCTCTGGATGTAGACCTCCGAGGCACCCCGGAACACGATGGCGCGAAAGCCGTCCCATTTCGGCTCGTACAGAAAGTGCCCGTCGCCCGGCAGCGTCTCGGCCAGCTTGGCGAGCATCGGCTCGATCGGTGGCGCGATGGGGAAGGGCGGCATGGCCTCAACGTACTCGTACGGCGGAAACTCTGCTCCTGGGCGCCTCGACGTGTCGACCGAGCGCAACAGGGGATGGATCTGCGCGGTCGGGAGCAAACGCGCATTGCCACGCTGAGCGCGCCGCGATAAGTTGCCGCGACGATGCCGCAATACGCCTTGAACGTGAACGGCCGCCGGCGCGTGGTCGATGTCGCGGCCGATACGCCCCTCCTCTGGGTGTTGCGCGACACACTCGAGCTGACCGGCACCAAGTTCGGGTGTGGGATCGGACAGTGCGGTGCCTGCACCGTTCACCTCGATGGCACTCGCATGAAGAGCTGCGGCTTGCCGGTGAGCGCCGTCGGCGCCAAAGCCATCACGACCATCGAGGCATTGTCGGCGTCGCCCCTCGGCCGCCGGCTGCAGGACGCCTGGGTGGAGCACCAGGTGGCGCAGTGCGGGTACTGTCAGTCCGGGCAGCTCATGGCGGCCGCCGCGTTGCTCGGCAAGGCGAAGGCGCCCACCGATCGGGACATCGACGCCGTCATGACCAACATCTGTCGCTGCGGCACGTATGTGCGTATCCGCGCCGCGATTCACGATGCAGCGAGCCGTGCCGCTATGGCGGTGTCGGCCGGTAAAGCCGACCCGTGAAGAATCCGCTCAGTCGGCGCGCCTTCGTCACCGTCGTCGCCGGAGCCGGCGCGGGCCTGGTGCTCGGCCTTCGACTCGACACGGCACATGCAGCAGAGAGTGATCGGTTGGATACGACCGATTGGGCGCCGAACGCGTTTGTGCGCATCGATGATGCCGGCACCGTCACGATCATTACTCCCAAGGCCGAGATGGGTCAGGGAGTGTTTACCGCGATTCCCATGCTCGTCGCGGAGGAGCTCGACGCCGATTGGGCCAGCGTGCGCATCGAGCAGTCGCCTGCCCGTGCGCCCTACGAGACGGCGACGGGTGGCAGCGACAGCGTGCGCAGCACCTGGCTGCCGCTGCGCCAGGCCGGCGCCGCGGCGCGCGCCATGCTCATCGCCGCGGCAGCCGCCGAGTGGAATGTCGCGACGACAGAGTGCAGCACCGAGTCGGGCGCCGTCATTCATGCGGCCACCCAGCGTCGCCTGACGTACGGCGCGGTCGCGTCGCGGGCCGCGGCGCTGTCGCTGCCCGACGTCGCGAATCTGCCGCTCAAGACGCCCGAGGCGTTTCGCCTGATCGGCAAGCCGACCGTGCGGCGCGATCTCACGGCCAAGGGCGACGGCTCAGCGGTGTTCGGCATCGACGTCAAGGTCCCCGGCATGCTCGTGGCCAGCGTAGCGCGCTGTCCGGTGTACGACGGCACGCTCGCCCGCCTCGACGATACCAAGGCCCGCGCCGTCCCCGGTGTCCGGCACGTGGTGAAGCTGGACGCGCTGCGGCAAGCGGGATTGCCCGCTCGCGTGGCCGTGGTGGCCGACAGCACCTGGGCCGCGATGAAAGGGCGTCGTGCCCTGAACGTCGAGTGGGATGCCGGCCCGCAGGCGGAATTCTCGTCCGCGGCCATGTTCGCCGCTGCACGCGCCGAGCTCGATGGAGCGGGCGACGTGACGCAGAATGTGGGCGACGTGGAGCAGGCGAAGGCGCAGGCGACGCAGACCATCGAGCGCGCCTACGAGGTGCCATTCCTCGCGCACGCGACCATGGAGCCGATGAACTGCACGGCGCATGTGACCGCCTCCTCCGCCGAGCTGTGGATCCCGACGCAATTCGGCGATGCCATGCAGAAACGGGTCGCCAAGTTCCTCAGTCTTCCCGTCGATGCCGTCACGGTGCACGTCACCTTCCTGGGCGGCGGGTTCGGGCGGCGGGCGTACGCCGATTTTGTGATCGACGCGGTGCAGATTTCCCAGGCGGTGGCGGCACCGGTGAAGGTCGTGTGGTCGCGGGAAGAAGACGTCCAGCACGATCTCTATCGCCCGGCGAGCGTGCAGCCGGAGATCACCGTGGACGAGGCCATGGCCGAAC
>CBFHAJ010000184.1:0-6524 GCA_965653495.1 uncultured bacterium
CGCAGCCGCACAGCAGCGTCAGGGGGTGGGGGAAGCGCACCGGGCGGAGTATGCGGTCACCCTCACCGCCGGGCAACCGTTTCGCGGCTCGTGCTGTCGAACCACGACGCACTCACCCCCGTCCCTGGAGGAGTCGATGTCCCGCTATCCGATCGTCCTCGCCCTCTTGACCGTTCCCGTCGCCGCGGCGCTGGCTCAGAGCGCCGCTGACGCCCGCTGGATCGCGCGGTGCCGCGACAATGACGACGGGTGGCGCGTGCAGCACTGCGAAGTGCGCGTCGTGACGCTCGCCAAGGGGGGGACAATCGCCGCCGATCCGGGAGAGAACGGCGGGGTCACGGTCGAGGGGTGGGATCGCGACAGCATCGAGGTCCACGCCCGCATCCAGACCCAAGCGGCGACCGACGAGCAGGCGGCGCAGCTCGCCACTCAGGTCAAAGTCGTCACCTCCGGTACGACGATCAGCGCCGAAGGGCCGAGTACTGGCCGGCGCGAGGGCTGGGGTGTGAGCCTGGTCATCTATGCCCCGCGGCGGTCCGACCTGAAGGTCGACACCGACAACGGGCCCATCGGCGTGCGCGACGTCACCGGCCACATGACGCTCACCGCCCACAACGGGCCGATCTCGCTACAGGGGGTGGCAGGGGATGTGCACGCTCGCACTACGAACGGCCCGCTCGACATCGACTTGGCGGGGGCCCGCTGGGACGGCGCCGGCCTCGACGCCGAGACGACGAACGGTCCCGTGGACCTCTCGGTCCCCGAGCACTACTCGGCGCAGCTCGAATTCGGTACGGTGAACGGTCCGATGACGGTCGGATTCCCTCTGACGGTCACGATCCAGGGCAGGGTGGGGCGGCGCATCGTCACCAAGCTGGGGGACGGCGGCGCTCCGGTGCGGGTAGTGACCACGAACGGGCCGGTCGACATCCGACGGAACTAGGGCCGGCGGCTCAGCGCCACAGCGAGAGAATCGCTCCCATCAGGACGAGATAGGCGAACTGATACCCCGCGTCGATCACCCAGGCGGCGATCGGCTTCTCGGAGAACATGTTTGCCGTGAGGCCGATCGTGGCGGCGAACCCGAGCCACGTGAGGAAGCCGAGCCATAATCCTTGCACCAGCGTGGTCGCGTTCGTGTATGACGCGAGCAACGCGACCACGTACGCCATGACCACATAGCACAACACGGAAACGGCGTAGGCGCGCGTCATCCCCCGCTTTTTCATCTGCTCGATCTTGTCGGGCGTATAGCCCTGGGCCTGCATCCACTGGCGCGCGAACAACAGTGGAGAGTACCAGAACGCGCCGAGCACGAACGTGAGGAGCGCGGCGACGAGCACGGCGACGATGTTCACATTAGCGGTGGGCATGGGGGGCGCTCCTGTTAGGTCGGCAGGTAAGCTACGAGAGTGGGGCCGTGTCGCCAGCGCCGCCCTCGCGGCCGATGCGGGAGGCGTACGTCCACCCGCGCAGGCAGCTCCAGGCGTACACCAGCAGGCCCGCGAAGCGCACGCCGCCGCCGATGACGCGGTCGGCACGCAACAGGCCGAGGCGCCCCAGCAGGTAGTTCCAGTCGTGCTCGCCGCCGCCCACGAGCGGCAGGTCCTGCGCGCGGGCGTCCTGGATGTATACCGCGACGTTCCAGAGGTTCTGTGCCACCCACCAGAGAGCGACCGTACTCGCATGCCGGTCGCCCTGCCGCCAGAAGTACGCCACGAACAGCGCGGGCATGAGCAACTGCATCAGCGTGCCGCCCAGGTAGCCGATGAACTCGCCGAACACGGCGAACAGCGGATGCCCGAACTCGTGGATGGCGAGGTCGAGACTGTCGAGCCAGCCGTAGTGGCCCGGGTTGAGTACGAGGAACGCGCCGTACGCCGCGAGCAGCGCGGTGAGGGCGAGGCGGGCGCGTCGCTCGACTACGACGCGACCCTTTTCGATCGGAACGTGCCGCTCATGATCGCGGCCCCGCCCTCCGCGGGCCGCATCTGGAAGGTGCCGTTGAGCGAGTCACCGTGCAGCCTCCCGTTCGTGGTCGTCACGACCAGGCGGTGCGCGCTCGGGCTCTGATAGGGTCCCGCTTCGTCGATGAGCATGGTGTCACTCACCTCGCGCGCCCGCACGGGGATCGGTGGAGCGGACACGGACAGGAAGCTGAGCGTGCCGCGCAGCGAGCCGTCCTGGGCGACGCTCGACACGATCCGGTACGGCACGCCCGTGTCGGACTCGCTGTGGAACGCGCGACCCTCCCAGGTGCCGGCGTACTTCTGCGCCGGGCCGGCGGCGACGGGGGCGCGGGCGTCTCCCGGCGCGCACGCAGCCGCGAGCAGGACGGCGCAGAGCCATGAGCGCATTTCCATCCTCCTTTGCGAAGCGACCAGTATGTGGAGGCGGGCGGACACAGGCAAATCCGTTGCACCGACGCCACGAGCCCCGAGTGGAGCTCGCCCTGTCCTTATCCCGTGTTCTGCAGCCCTTGCGCGATCCCGCGCACGGTAGCCACCAGGGCGCCGAATAGATCGTCGTCCGGCCGGCCCGCCGCGCGCCAGCGACCGAGCAGCTCCACCTGCAGCAGGCTCATCGGGTCCACATAGGGGTTGCGGAGCCGGACGGAACGCTGCAGTACGGGGTCCTCGTCGAGCAGCGCCGAGGTCCCCTTCAGCCGCAATACCGCCGACTCCGTGCGCTCGAACTCGGCCCGGATGATGGGGAAGAAGACCGGCTCGAGAGGACCGGCCAGGCGGGCGTACCGGGCCGCGATGCCGATGTCCGCGGTGCCGAGCACCAGCTCGACGTCGTCCACGAGCGCCTTGAGGAACG
This sequence comes from uncultured bacterium, assembly GCA_965653495.1. Lineage (GTDB taxonomy): Bacteria > Gemmatimonadota > Gemmatimonadetes > Gemmatimonadales > GWC2-71-9 > AG41. Next base: position 2,824 of record CBFHAJ010000184.1, read on the forward strand.
GCCAGTCGTGCAGCATGTCCCGCACGACGGCCGCGCTGTGCCGGTCGATGGCGTGCTCCAGTGCGGTGCCGAGACCGTACCAGCCGGGCAGCACGAGGCGGCTTTGCGTCCACGCGAACACCCAGGGGATCGCGCGGAGTTGTGCCAGGCCTCCTGCCGCGCCGGCTCGGCGCGCCGGGGGCCGTGATCCGATCGGCATTGCCTCGATCACATCGATCGGGGTGGCCGCCCGGAAGTACTCCACGAAGCGTGCGTCGTCGTGCACCAGCGCGCGATACGCAGCCAGGCTGGACGCGGCGATCTCGTCCATCACCGCATGCCAGCGAGCGGTGCGCTGGTCGGTGTTGCCGGCGCCAGCGGAAGGGAGCGCGCTGGCGAGCGCGGTCACGCCGACGGCCTGCTCGAGGGTGCGGAGCGCGATGCCGCGCAGGCCGTAGTTCGCGCTGATCGCTTCGCCCTGCTCGGTCACCCGCAAATGGCCGCGCACGGCGCCGGGCGGCGCGCCGAGCACCGCTCGCGTGATCTTGCCACCGCCGCGGCTCACACTGCCGCCCCGGCCGTGGAAGATGACGAGCTCGATGCCAGCCGGCTCGAGCGTCGCGACCAGGGCGGCCTGCGCGCGCTGCAACGCCCAGCGCGAGGCGGCGATCCCGACGTCTTTGTTCGAGTCGGAGTACCCGATCATCACGACTTGGCGGCGGCCCCGGCCCTCGAGATGCCCCCGATACACCTCGTCGGCGAGGAGGTCGGCCATCACCTGGGGTGCGGCCGCCAGATCGTCTCCGGTCTCGAACAGGGGCGCAACATCAAGATCGATGCTGGGGGAGTGGGGGTGAGAGCTGGCCCAGCGCGCGAGCAGCAGCACCGTGAGCGCGTCGTCCGGTCCCTGCGCCATGCTGATGATGTATGGACCGATCGCGCGGGGACCGTACCGGGCCTGGCATTCCGCGATCGCACGGAACACGGCGAGGGTGCGGTCGGCGTCCTGGTCCGGTGGGGTGGCGGGGGCCTCCCCCGCGAGCAGGGCGCGCCGCACGCGCGCCGCCCGCTCGCCGCTCGAGCGCTCGAGCCAGCGATGATCGCCGAGCAGCCGGCCCATCACGGTGCGGTGCACCCGGGCATCCTGCCGCACGTCGAGCGTGGCCAGGTGGAAGCCGAACGTCTCCAGGCGCCGCTGGACGCGGCGCACCGCGAACAGCCCGGCATGCCCGCCGGCGTTGCGCGCCAGACTCCGGCTCACGAGCTCCAGGTCGGCGGCGAACTCGGCGACGCTCGGGTAGGCGCCGGCGGCGTCGCGCTGCGTGGCCGAGAGGCGGGCGGCTACGAGCCGCAGCAACACGCGATACGGCATGTCGCGATAGCGCGGGGGCAAGGCCTCGAGCGCCGCGGGGAAGGTGCGGGCGTAGGCGGCGGCGCGCTCGAACACCGCGTCGTCGACCGGCACGCGCGAGCGCGTCTGCGTGAGCCGCTGCGCGAGCTCGAGCGCTTCCCGTTGGTAGCGCTCGAGCGCCAGCGTGCGGTGGCGGGCCAGGGCGGCGCGGATCGTGTCCGCCGTGACATTGGGATTGCCGTCCATGTCCCCGCCCACCCATGATCCGAACCGGATCACTGTCGGAACGGCAACCCGCTCGCCTTCCGGTCCGTACACCGCGCTCAGGGCGTCAGCGAGCTCTTCGTAGAACGGCGGCACGACCCGATACACCACGTCGGTGAGGAAGAACAGCACGTGCTCGAGCTCGTCGAGCACCGAGGGGCGCTGGGTGCGGTGCGCCTCTGTCTGCCAGGCGATCGTGACCTCTTCCCGGATGCGGGCGAGGGTGGCCTGCTCCTCGGCCGGCGTGAGCGACGGGTCGAGGCGCCGCACCAGCAGCCGTCCGATGGTCTGCTGCTTTTCGAGCAGCGTGCGGCGCGTGGCTTCCGTGGGGTGGGCGGTGAAGACGGGTTCGAACACGAGGTGCCCGAGTAACCGCTGCACGTCGGCGGGGCCGAGCCCGGCCGCCGCGAGCCGCCGCAAGGTGTCTTCCAGGCCGCCTTCCTGCGGCGGGGCTCCGGTTCCCCCCGCGCGCAGGTAGTCGCGGCGCCGCCGGATGCGGTGGACGCGCTCGGCCAGGTTGACGACGTCGAAGTAGGTCCCGAAGCCGTGCACCAGCTCCGCGACGTCGCGAGGACCGAGGGCGTGGACCGCGGCCTCGAGCTCGGCCTCGCCCTCGCTCTCGCCCTCCCGCCGGCGGATGGCGGCGACACGTGCGGCCTCGACGCGGCGGAACAGGTCCTCGCCGCCCTGCTCGCGAATCACATCACCGACAAGCGCGCCGAGCGTGCGGACGTCGTCGCGCAGGGCGGCGTCCTTATCGCTAAAGCGGATTTCCCGGCGTAGCCCGACGCTCACGCTGCTACCCGAACACCTCGAGCGCGACCTCCACCCGCCCGAACGGTGCGCTCACCTGCACTCCCTGCACGCCGCCCTTCACCTGCTGGAACATCTCGCGTGCGATCGCCACGCCTTCGGCGAGCGCCGCTTCCTTCCCCTTGTCCTGTGCGCGGCGCATCCGGGCGAGCACCGCATCCGGGACCGACACGCCCGGCACTTCGTTCGCGAGGAACTCGGCGTTGCGCAGCGAGATCAGCGGCCAGATCCCCGCTACGATCGGAACCTTGAACTGCCCGGCGCGCTGCAAGAACCCTTCGAGCTGCTTCGGGTCGAACACCGGCTGCGTCACCGCGAACTCGGCGCCGGCGTCGACTTTCCACGCGTAACGCGACAGCTCGCGATCGAGGTCCACGGCGCCCGGGTTCACGCCCACGCCGATGGCCCACTGCGTGGGCGCGCCGATCGGATTGTTACCGGGGTCGAGCCCGTGATTCAGCCGATACACCAGGTTCGTGAGCCCGATCGAATCGATGTCGAACACGGCCGTCGCTTCCGGATACGGCCCCATCTTGGGCGGGTCGCCGGTGATGATCAGGATGTTCCGGAGCCCCGCGGCGTGCGCGCCGAGGATGTCCGAGAGCATGCCGAGCAGGTTGCGATCCCGGCAGCAATAGTGGATCACCGTCTCGACGCCGACCTCGCGCTGGATGAGGATCGCCGACGGCAGTACCCCCATGCGGCTCTGCGCCCGCGGTCCATCGGGGACGTTTACGGCGTCGACGCCCGCGGCCTTGAGGGCGCGGCACTGCTCCAGCATCGGCGTGGGGTCCACGCCCTTGGGTGGCACGATCTCGACGCTGGTCACGAGCTCGCCGCGGGCCAGCTTGGCGCCCCAGCGGGAGCGCTGGGCCAGTGGCACCGGCTTCACGCCGGCGGGCGTGGTGACCGTCTCTCGCGACACGACCAGCGGCTGATGACGCGGCACCACGCTCGCGACGTAGTCGCGGATCTTCTTGATGTGCTCGGGCGTGGTGCCGCAGCAGCCGCCCACGATGCGGGCGCCCGCTTCGATCATGCGGCGCGCGTAACTGGCCATGTATTCGGGACTCGCAAGATAGATCTTGCGGTCGCCAACGTCCTTGGGCAGCCCGGCGTTGGGGACGGCCGAGATTGGGCGGTCGGTGACCTTGGCGAGCTTCTCGACGGCTTCGAGCACGCCGGCCGGCCCCACCGAGCAGTTCACGCCGATCACATCGGCCTTCCAGTCGGTGAGCTGCCGACCGACCGTCTCGGGGGCGGTGCCGTAGTGCGGGAGGCCGTCGTCGCCGAT
>CBFHAJ010000185.1:0-6513 GCA_965653495.1 uncultured bacterium
ACAACCTCTACCATCAGTCCTTATACGGATCAAACTCCTCCGCGCCCGCCATCACCACGATGAGCGGGTGCAGCACGTGCAGCACCTCGACGGTGGGCCCCTGGGCGGCGAGCACATCGGAGAGGCGGCGATACACGTGGGGGCTTTCGTCGGCTCCGCCACCCCGCAACACCACGCCCTTCTTCTCGACCCAGCCGAGCATCATCTCGCGCGAGATCGCGCCGGGCTTGAGCACCTTGCCCTTGCGGGTGCGCTTGCCCGCCGCGGCGGTGCGGCTCATCACCCGGCCGGCGCCGTGCACCGTCGAGTACAACGCGCGCGCCTGCAGCTCACGCACACGCGCGTCGCTCGAGGTGGCGCCCTGCACGATCACCGCGTCGTCGCCCATCGAGCCGCCCACGAATCCCTTTTGACCCGGGAACGCGGGCGTCGCGCCCTTGCGGACCACGTAGAACCGCTCGCCGCTGTGCTCCTCGCGCCACGCGAAGTTGTGGTGGTTGTGGACCAGCTCCTGCTCCTGTCCACCGAGCAGCTCCACCACCTTGCGCGCGACCCACTCGCGGCCGGCGTAGGCGTAGCGGCCGGCGAGGTTCATCAGCTGCCAGTAGGCGTCGCCCACCGGGCTCGTCACGTCGAGCAGCGTCTCGCGCTCGGGCACCCGCTCGCCCCAGGCGCGGTTCTGCCCCAGCGCCAGGAAGCCGTACGCCACGCCGTAGCCGAAGCCGCGCGAGCCGAAGTGCACCCCGACCCAGACGCGCTCCGCTTCGTCGGCGAACACGTCGACGTAATGGTTGCCGCTCCCCACCGTGCCCAGCTGGTCGCGCGCCTTGGCGCGCAGCCGGTCGCGCTCGTGCCGGTGCGGGATCGCGTCCCAGGCCGGATCGTCGAACAAGGGATCGTCGGTGGGCGCGTCGTCGGCGCGGTTCTTCCGCCCCATCCCGAAGGAGATGACGTTCTGGATCGCGTCGGCCAGCTCGGTGAGGTGCGGCGCGATCTGGGCGCGCGTCAGATCGGTGCGGATCGCGGCGTTGCCGCACGCGATGTCGAACCCCACGCCCACGACCGACACCTGGTGCGGGTACGCGGCCACGCCGCCGATCGGCATGACGTACCCTAAATGGCCGTCAGCCATGAGCGCGGTGCGCGCGGCGCGGCTGGCGATGTCGCGCAGCTGCTTGAGCGTCTTGGGCTCGTGGGAGCCGAAGATGTGGGGCTCTACGGCCACAACTTGTACAGCGTGCGCGGGAACGCGATTGCTTCGCGGATGTGCGCGATGCCACAGATCCAGGCGACGGTGCGCTCGACGCCCAGTCCGAAGCCGGAGTGCACGAACGTGCCGTACTTGCGCAGATCGAGATACCAGCTGTATGCCTCCTCGGGGAGCTTCTCCGCGCGGATTCGCGCCAGCAGCTTGTCGTAGTCGTCCTCGCGCTGGCTGCCGCCGATGATCTCGCCGTACCCCTCGGGGGCCAACATGTCGTTGTTCAAGACCGTGCGCGGGTCGGCGGGATTCTCCTTCATATAGAAGGCCTTCACCGCCTTGGGATAGTTGAACACCATCACCGGGCGGTCGTACTGCTTGGCGAGCAGCGTCTCGGCCTCGCCGCCCAGGTCCTGCCCCCACTCGATGTCGCTGCCCAGCGTCTTGAGCTTGGCGACGGCGTCCGTGTACGACACACGCGGGAACGGCGGACGCACGCCCTCGAGCGGCTTCACGTCGCGCTCCAGCTCGGCGAGCTCCGCTGTGCGGCGCTCGAGACAGCGCGCCACGATGTAGCAGACGAAGTCCTCCTGCAGCTGCATGTTGGCGGCGGAGTCGTTCCACGCCACTTCGGGCTCCACCATCCAGAACTCGGTCAGGTGACGCCGGGTCTTCGACTTCTCGGCGCGGAACGTGGGGCCGAAGCAGTACACCTTGCCGAGCGCCGCGGCCGCGGCCTCGACGTACAGCTGCCCCGTCTGCGCGAGATAGGCCTTCCCCAGATCGAAGTACTCGGTGGCGAACAGCGTGCCCGCGTGCTCGCCGATCGACCCCGTGAGAATCGGCGTGTCGACCAGCACAAAGTGCCGCTCATAGAAGAAATCTCTGATCGCCTGCACCACCTCGGCTCGCACGCGCGCGATCGCCACCTGCAGGCGACTGCGCAGCCACAGGTGACGGTGCTCGAACAGGAACGCAGTGCCGTGCTCCTTGGGCGTGATGGGAAAGTCGGGGCTCGCGCCGAGGATCTTCAGGTCCGCAGCGGTGAGCTCTACGCCGCCAGGGCCGCGCGCGTCGGCGCGCACCACCCCCGTCACCTCCACCGACGTTTCCTGGGTGAGCCGCCCACACGCCTCCCACGCCGCCTCGGGGACGTCCTTCTTGGAGAGCACGGCCTGCACATACCCGGTCCCGTCGCGCAACACCACGAACGCGATCTTGCCGGACGAGCGGGTGGTCATGACCCAGCCGCGGGTGAGGACGGTCTGGCCGATGAGCTGCGGGAATTCTTCTATTCGATGGAAGGCGGGCATAGGGGCGGAAGGCTAGTTGCGGTCCGGGAGACTGTCAACGCAGCGAGAGTGTGGAATGTGGAGTGCGGAGTGCGGAGTTTTCCATTCGATACTCCGCATTCCGCACTCCGCACTCCGCACTTATTTTAGCCAACCCTGAACAACTCAAACCCCCGCTCATATCGCGCCACAATCCGCTCCCGATACGCCGCATCCTCAGGGCGCGCGAGGGCCGGGTCGCGGGCGATGATCTCCGCGGCGGCGCGGCGGGCGGCCTCGAGCAGCGGCAGATCGGTGGCGAAGTTGGCGTAGCGCAATGGCACGCCGCCCGACTGGCGCGCGCCCGCGAGCTCCCCCATCCCGCGCTCCGCCAGGTCGAGCTCCGCGATCTTAAAGCCATCGGTCGTGGCCGTGAAGGCCTCGAGCCGGGCGACCGCCTCCGCCACGTCGGACAGCAGGATACAATGGCTCGCGGCGGCCCCGCGGCCCACGCGGCCCCGCAGCTGGTGCAGCTGCGCCAACCCGAACCGCTCGGCGTGCTCGATCAGCATCACCGTCGCGTTCGCCACGTCGATCCCCACTTCGATCACACTGGTCGCGACGAGGATGTGCATCGCGTTGTCGCGGAACGCGCGCATGGTCGCGTCGCGCTCTTCGACCTTCAGCCGACCATGCACGAGGCCGACCTGCAGCTCCGGGAATGCTTTCGCCAGCCGGCCCGCCATCACAGTAGCGGCTTTCAAGTCGGCGCGCTCCGACTCGTCGATCACCGGATACAGCACGTACGCCTGGCGGCCGGCGGCGCACTCCGCGCGGATGAATTCGTAGATCTTGGAGCGCGCCGACTCGGTGCGCAGCGCCGTTTTCACGGTGCCTCGCCCCGGGGGTCGGTCGTGCAGCTCGGTGACGTCGAGGTCGCCGTAGAGGGTGAGCGCGAGCGAGCGCGGGATCGGTGTCGCGGTGAGGAGCAGGACGTCCGGGGCGTCGCCCTTCTCCACCAGGGCGGCGCGCTGCTCCACGCCGAAGCGGTGCTGCTCGTCGATCACCGCCAGGCCCAGCCGGTGGAACCGCACCGACTCCTGGATGAGGGCGTGGGTGCCGACGACGAGCCGGGACGCGGCCGACGCGATGCGCTCACGCGCCGCGGTCTTCTCGGCCGTGCTCAGCCGTCCAACGAGCAGCTCGGGCCGCAGCTCGAGCGGCTCGAGCAGCCGGGTCAAGGTCGCGGCGTGCTGCTCGGCGAGCAGCTCCGTAGGCGCCATGATCGCCGCCTGGTAGCCGTTCTCAATGGCGAGCAGCATCGCGAACAGCGCCACGACGGTCTTCCCGGTGCCGACGTCGCCCATCAGCAAGCGATGCATCCGCTCGGGCGCCGTCATGTCGCCCGTGATCTCCCGCACCGCCCGCCGTTGATCGGCGGTCAGCTCGAACGTGAGATGCTCCTTCAATCGGTTGGTGAGCTCTTTCTTCATGACTTAGCGGATGCCGGCGCGCGCGCGCTTGGCGAGCGCGCGGGCACGCGCCTGCACCAATTGCTGGTCGAACAGCTCGTCGAACGCGAGCCGGCGCCGGCCGGCCTCGGCTTCTTCGGGCGACGCGGGCCGGTGCACCGCCGCGAGCGCCGCGCGCAACTCCGGCAGGCCGTGGGCGGCCCGAAACCGCGGGGGATGCGGATCGTGCACCAGCGCGAGCAGCTCGTCCAGGTGATCGTGCACCAGTCCGCGGATCTGACGGTGGGTGAGGCCCTCGGTCGCCGGGTACACGGGGAGCACGAGACCCCGCTCCGGGGGGGGAGCCGATTCGCCTTCGTCCGCCAGGATCACAAACTCGCGCGGCACCAACTGGCGCCCGTGGTAGTAGCGCACCGGGCCCGTGACGAGCAGCAGCTGGCCCTGCTTGATCTGGCGCTCGAGAAACGGCTGGCCCGGCCAGGCGCACTCGAGTGGACCGCTGTCATCCCGGAGCACCGCGCGGAACACCCGCAGGCCCCGGCGCGTGGGGATGATGCCGGTGCTCGCCACGCGTCCCACGCACGTCACTTCCTGCCCAACGTGGGCTTTGGCCAAGGGCGTCACGGTGGTCGCGTCGAGATAGCGATGGGGCGCGTGGTACAAAAGGTCGCCCACACTGCGGATGCCGAGTCGCGCGAGCGCCTCGGCGCGCCTGGGCCCGACGCCCTTCAGGTATTTCACGGAGGTCGTGAGTTGCAGCGTCATTGGGAGACCAGGCGCTTCGCGTAGCGCGCCGCCTCGAAGACTTCTAGATCCTCTAGATCCTCTCCCACCCCTATGTATCTGATCGGCACCCGCACCGCCCGCTCGAGCGCCACCACGCTCCCGCCCTTGGCGGTGCCGTCGAGCTTGGTGACGATGAGACCCGTGAGCGGGACCGCGTCCGCGAACGCGCGCGCCTGGTGCACGGCGTTTTGTCCGACGGTGGCGTCGAGCACGAGCAGCGACTCGTGCGGCGCACCGGCCTGCTGCTTCGCCGCCACGCGAACCACCTTTTTCAATTCTTCGAGCAGCCGGTCTTCAGTGTGCAGGCGACCAGCCGTATCGACCAGCACGGTGTCGATGCCACGGGCGCGGGCCGCCGCGATCGCGTCGAATGCCACCGCGGCAGGATCTCCCGTGCCGCCGATGCAGGGTACTCTCAAGCGGTCCGCCCAGATCTGCAGCTGCTGCGCGGCGCCCGCGCGAAACGTGTCCGCCGCGGCGAGCAGCACTGACCGACCCTCGCGCGCCAGACGGGCCGCGAGCTTCGCGATGGTCGTCGTCTTGCCTACGCCGTTCACGCCGAACACGAGCATCACGGTGGGCGGCGTAGACGCCCGGGCGAGCGCGCCCGGCGCGAGCACGTTCGCCGCCGGCACGGTGAGGGCTACCGCTACGGCGCGCTCGAGCGCGGTTCGAAAGTCGCCGTCTGCTGCGCGGGAGACCTGGTCCAAGATCTCCTCGGTCGCCTGGATGCCGAAGTCCGCCTCGAGCAGGACGCGCTCGGCCGCGCGGCGCTCGTCGGCCGCCCCACCTCGCCCGAACACGCGCGCCAGGCGTTGCCACAGGGTCATCAGGGCAGCCCCACGCGGCGGCGCCACGCCCATTCCGCGGTGAACGCCGCGATCGCGAGCAGGAACAGCCACCAGCCGTCGCGCAGCGCCACACTGGCGACCCGCCCGCCGTCCGTGCTGGTGCGCGACGCGAGCAGCGCTGGCGCCGGGCGCCATTCGTCGGAGTACATATCGACGACCACGAGGCCGCGCTCCGGACCGTCCGCGGCCGCGTAGCGATACTCGGCGGGCGGCAAGCGCAGCTCCGCCCGCCCGCCGGCGTCGAACCGCAGGGTGTCGTGCCGCTCTCGCGCCCCCCCGTCTGCGGCCAGCGAGAGGACAATACTTCTGGGCGCGCCGCTGCCCGCCCAACGCCACACCACGGGCATACCATTCGGGACCTCGTTTGTCACCGGAAGGAACCGCTCCCCGCTCCCCGCTCCCTTTTCGAGCAGCCAATCCGTCAAGCCGGCCACCAACGCCCGATACGCCTCCCCGCTCGCCCCGCCCCGGAACGCCCAGCGATACAGTCCTCCCGCGGCGATCACCGCGCGGCGCGTCGAGTCGGTGAGCGAGAGCGCGACCAGGGGGCGGGCGGCGCCGCGCCGGGCGAGGCGCGCGCTAAGGGCAACGCTTGCGGCACTGTCGGGCGCGAGCTCCACGAGCGAAGTGACGGGCGGCAGCGAATCCCACGCAACGCCGGCGAGCGCACCCGCGAGCGGCGAAGCGCCGGAGGCGGGGGGCTGCACGTACCAGTCACCTTCCTGGCGGCGCGTGAGCGGCCACAGCAGCACCGCGGAGTGACGGAGGGGCGCGACGCTCGTGAATGCGGCCGGATCGCCGGCCTCGACCAGCAGCTGCGCCCCGCGCACGGCGCGGGGCCCCTCGGCCGCGGCCACGGGCGCGAGCGTGCGGGCGTCGCGCCCGCCCCTCGCCCCCGCGCCCCCCGCCGGCCCCGCGGCGCCGCGCCCCCG
>CBFHAJ010000186.1:0-6409 GCA_965653495.1 uncultured bacterium
ATGGTGAGCCCGATCTCGGCGCGCAGGCGTCCAATCAACCGCATCATCGCCGTGTTTCAGCCGCACCTGTTCTCGCGCACGGCGCTGCACGGGGAAGCGCTGGGACGCGCGCTCGCCGCGGCGGACGTGGTCGTCGTGGCCCCGATCTATGCGGCGCGCGAGCAGCCGGTGGCGGGCGTGAGCGCCGATCTGGTGGCGCGCGGCGCGGCGCGCGCGGGCGCGACCACGGTCGAGGTGCGCGAGCGCGCCGGCGTGTCCGAGCGCGTGATCGAAACGCTGCGCGCGGGCGAGGTCGTGTTCACCCTCGGCTCGGGCGACATCACGCGGGTCGGGCCGGAGTTGATCGAGCGGCTCAGGAAGCGCGCGTGACGCGCCGGCGTTGGCCCCTGTGGCGGCAGCGCGCGCTCCTCGGTTTGGTCGGCGCGGGGCTCGTGACGGCCGCATGGCTCGCCGCGCCGATGGTGCTGCGCCGCCTGGCCTTTTTTCGGGTGCGCCAGATCGAGCTGGTGGGCGTGCGCAATCTCGCGCCCGACGCGGTGATCGCCGCGCTGCGGCTCGGGCCCAGCGCCAGCGTGTTCGGCGATACGCGGCTGCTCGCCGATCGGGTGCGCGGGCTGGCGGGCGTGGCGCGGGCGCGAGTGGTGCGGCACCTGCCGGCCGCGCTGACCATCGACGTGCAGGAGGTCGAGCCGGCGGCGCTTATGCCAGCGCCCGATGGGAAGCGCCTGGAGGTGGTGGATGCCGCTGGCCGGGCGCTGCCGTTCGATCCCGCGCGCTCGGGGCTCGACCTCCCGATCGCGGCGCGCGGTGATTCGGGCGCCGTGGGCGTGCTGGCACTGATCCAGGCGGTGGATCCGGCGTTGTACCAGACGATCAACGGCGCCCGCGCGCTGCCGCACGGCGACGTCTTGCTGGAGCTCGGGTCCCGCCGCGTGGTGCTGCGGCGCGACGCCGGGCCGGAGGTCATTCGGGCCGTGGTGCTCGTGGCACAGGATCTCGCAGCCCAGGGGCATCCCTACGTGGAGCTCGACGCTCGCTTCGCTGGTCAGGTAGTAGTGCGGCAGCGGGCGACCGTGGGCCGGGGCGCGTGAGCCGCGATCGCCAGGTCGTCGCCGGGCTCGACCTCGGCAGCACCAAGACGTGCGCAGTGATCGCCGAGGTGGTGGGCGATCTGCCCCGGCTGCCGCTCGCGAAGGTGCTGGGCGTGGGGCTCGCGAAGAACGCCGGCGTGCGGCGCGGGATGGTGCGCGACATCGACGAGACGACGCGCTCGATCGTCGCCGCGATGCGCGACGCGGAGCGCATGGCCGGGGTGAAGGTGAGCGCCGTGACCTGCGGCATCGCGGGCGAGCACGTGTCGGCGCGCACGTCGACCGGCGTCGTGGCGGTCTCGGGGGAGGAGATCACGCCCGAGGACGTGGCGCGCGTCAACGAGGTGGCGCGCGCGGTGTCGCTCGGTCGGGACCACGAGCTGCTGCACGACATCCCCCAGGGCTACAAGGTCGATCAGCAGGAGGGGATTTCGGATCCGGTCGGGATGACGGGCACGCGGCTCGAGGTGGACATGTACCTCGTGACGGCGCAGTCCACCGCCGCCCAGAACATGCGCCGCAGCGTGGAGCGGGCGCATTACCGGCCCGCCGATCTGGTGCTCGAGCCGCTGGCCGCGTCGTACGCGGTGCTGACGGACGACGAAAAAGAGCTGGGCGTCGCGCTGGTGGAGGTGGGCGGTGGGTCGACCGGCGTGGCGATCTTCCACGAAGGGAAGATCCGCCACCTCGCGTCGCTCAAGTTCGCCGGCACCCACGTGACGAGCGACATGATGCAGGGGTTGGGCGTGACGCAGGCGGACGCGGAGCGGCTCAAGGAGCGGCACGGCGTCGCCTACCAGCCGCTGGTGGACGCGTCGGAGATGATCAATCTCCCGTCCACGCCGAGTCAGGGCGCGCGCCAGGCGTCACGCGAGCTGTTGTCCCACATCATCCACCAGCGGGTGGACGAGATCTTCCAGCTGGTGCAGCGCGAGTTCGAGCGGGCGGGGTACGGGGGCGGGCGGCTGCCGGCGGGCGTGGTGCTGACGGGCGGCACCGCGCATCTGCCCGGGATGGTGGAGCTGGCGCGCGAGGCGTTCGCGTTGCCGGTGCGGGCCGGGAGCCCGGAGCAGGGCATCTCGGGGTTGGTGGACAGCGTCCAGGCGCCGCGGTACGCGGTGCCGGTGGGGCTGGTGCTGTACGCGGCGCGGCGACTCGCGCACGGCGGGGCACCGTGGGGGGGAGGGGGAGGCTCGCTGGTCAGGACCGCCGGTGTCGAAAAGCTGTTCGGACCGCTGAAGCGATGGCTGCAGGACTTCTTCTGATCGGTCACCCGAGGGAGCCATGATCTTCGAGCTCGAAGAGACCGTCTCGCAGAACGCGCGGATGAAAGTCGTCGGCGTGGGGGGTGGTGGCGGCAACGCCCTGAACCGCATGGTCGACGAGGGACTCCAGGGCGTCGAATTCATTTCCGTGAACACCGACGCGCAGGCCTTGCTCAACAACAAGGCCGACGTGAAGGTGCAGATCGGCAAGAAGCTCACCCGCGGGCTCGGCGCCGGCGCGCGTCCCGAGATCGGCCGCCAGGCCATCGAGGAAAACCGCGACGAGGTGCTGCACGGCCTTCAGGGGGCCGATCTCGTGTTCGTCACCTGCGGCATGGGGGGCGGCACCGGCACCGGCGCCGCGCCCATCATCTCCCAGATCGCGCGCGACCTGGGCGCCCTCACCATCGGCATCGTCACCAAGCCGTTCCTGTTCGAAGGGCGCAAGCGGATGCGCCAGGCCGAAATGGGGATCGCGGAGATGCGCAAGCACGTGGACACCATGGTGGTGGTCCCGAACGAGCGCCTGCTCGCCGTCGTGGGGAAGGGGATTCCCTTCCAGGACGCCCTCAAGAAGGCCGACGAGGTGCTGCTCCACGCCACGCAGGGCATCTCCTCCCTCATCACCGTGACCGGGATCGTCAACGTAGATTTCGCGGACGTGCGCACCGTCATGCAGAACGGCGGCGCGGCGATCATGGGCACGGGCATGGGACGGGGCGAGAACCGCGCGATGGAAGCGGTGCAGCAGGCGATTTCCTCGCCGCTGCTCGACAACGTCTCGATTACCGGCGCGACCGGTGTGCTCATCAACATCACCGGTGGCGAGGACCTCACCCTCGGCGAGGTGACGCAGATTTCCGACGTCGTCAAGGACGCGGCAGGGGAGGATGCGGAGATCATCTTCGGCACCGTGAACGACCCGGCGATGCACGGCGAGATCCGCGTGACGGTGATCGCGACCGGGTTCGACAAGCCCGGCGTGGGTGCCGGGGCCGAGGCGGCTGGGCGGGCGCCGGGCGTGCTGCCGTTCCGCGAGCGGGCGGGCGGCGTGGGGGGAGGCCGGCCCGCGGTCGTGCCGCCTCCCGGATATGGAAAGCCCGAGTCGCCCGGTCGGCGTAGCACTCCACCGCCGCCCCCGGCCGAGCTGAACGAGCTCGAGATCCCCACCTTCATCCGGCGGCAAATGGACTGATGCCGTCATCCTGGCGAGCGAGCCATTACATCGTCGCCGGCGTGCTGGTCGCCGGCGGCCTCGTCTGGGCCACCGCGGTCGCGTGGCCCTGGCGGCGGTCGCTCACCGCGCCCGCCATCGTGGTCAAGTCCGCGTACACCGACACCGACGACGCGCTGGGCCGCCGCGAGCTGCTCGCCGACGTGCTGGCCCGCGCCGGTGTGACGGGACGCGATTACACGAGCTTCCTCGCGGCCGCGAAGAGCCTGCCCGTGCGCCGGCTGCGCCCCGGACTCGTGTTCCAGGTGCGCCGCCTGAAAACCGACAGCGTGGCGCGCCGCATCACCGTGCGGCTCTCGCCGGAGCGGCGGCTCACGGTCACGCGCAGCGATTCAGGCTGGGTGGAGGCCGTCGAAACGATCCCGTGGTCCGTCACCCGGCTGCGGGTGTCGGGTATTATCGAGACATCGCTGTACGATGCGCTGGACAAGGCCGTGGCCGACACGTTCCTCCCGGCCGGCGAGCGCCGCCAGCTCGCGTGGGCGATCGCCGATGTGTACGACTGGGAAGTGGACTTCACGCGCGACATCCGCTCCGGCGACCGCTTCATGGTGCTGTTCGATCGGCTGGAATCGTCCGAGGGCGAGCGCCGCTTCGGGCGCATCCTCGCGGCGCGGGTGGAGGTGGCGCGGGCACCGGAGTATGCGTTTTTCTTCGACGACTCGACCGGGCGCCGCAGCGGCTTCTACGACGAGCGCGGGCGCTCGTTGCGGCGCGCCTTCTTGCGGGCGCCGCTCCAGTTCCGGCGCGTGTCGAGCGGCTTCGGGTCGCGCTACCACCCGATCCTCCACATGTGGCGGAACCACGAGGGCGTCGATTTCGCCGCCGCGTACGGCACGCCGGTGCGCGCCACCGCCGACGGCATCGTGACGAAGGTGGGGCGCGACGAGGGCGGCTACGGCAACCTGATCGAGCTGCGCCACGTCAACGGCATCCGCACCCGCTACGGTCACCTCTCGTCGTTCGCGCGCGGCCTGCACGTCGGCGAGCGCGTGGACCAGGGTGAGACGATCGGCTTCGTGGGCTCGACCGGGCTCTCCACCGGCCCGCATCTGCACTACGAATTCCTCGTCGGCGGCCGGCCCACCAATCCGCGCCGCAAGGATACGGGAGCGGGCACGCCCGTTCCGAAGAGCCTCGAGGCGACGTTCGCCTCGGTGCGCGACGGGCTGCGGGCCCAACTCGAGCCGAACAGCCAACCCAACCCTGTGCCCGCGGTCGCCGCCGGCCGCGATTAGCTTCCCTCTCATCTGTGGAGCTGTATCCCGCCGTTGACGTTCGAGGCGGGCGCGTCGCGCGTTCCGCCTCGGCCCAAGACCCCATCATCGTGGCGCGCCAGCTCGCGCATGACGGGGCGCGCTGGATGCACTTCGTCGACCTGGATCGCGCCCACGGCACGGGCGAAAACGACGCCGTGGCGCGCCGCGTGCTCACCGCCACGCGCGTGCGGGTGCAGGTGGGTGGCGGAGTCACGAGCGAAACGGCCGTCGCCGAGCTCATCGCCTGGGGTGCCACGCGCGTCGTAGTGGGAGGTCAGACGGCGAGCGACGTGGTGGACCGGTTGCTGGCGCGCCACGGGGCCGATCGGCTCGCGGTGAGCATCGATACGCGCGACGGGAAAGTCGCGCCGCGCGGCACGGGAGTCGCCCTCGCGTTGACGCCGCTCGAGTTGGCGCGCCGGATGCGAGCCCAGGGGGTGCGCACCGTGGTCTACACCGACGCGACGCGCGACGGCGCGCTCAGTGGCCCCGATGTGGACGGCGCGGTGGCGATCGCGGCGCTGGGTCTCGACGTCATCGCGTCGGGCGGCGTGGCATCGCTCGCCGACCTGGAGCGCGTGCGGGACGCCGGATTGGCTGGCGCGATCGTGGGGCGCGCGCTGCACGAGGGACACTTCACCCTGGTCGAGGCGTTGGCGTGCGTCGCCGGGTGACGGTCGGCCTCGCCCTGCTGCGCGTCACCGGCTGCGGCGCCCTCGTGCTGTTGATCTGGAACCCCACGGCCACGCGGCTCACGGCGGGCGCCGCGCCACCGCTCGTGTTGCTCGACGCGTCGCTGTCACTCTCCGGGTACGGCGGACAGTGGCGCGTGGCGCTCGACTCCGCGCGGGCGGTGTCGGCTCGCGCAGGGGAAGGCAGTGGAGTCATCTGGCGGTTTGGTGATCGGGTCAGCGCGTTCGACACGATCCCCCCCACCGACGGCGCGAGCCGACTGGCGCCCGCGCTCGACGCGGCGGCGGCACGCGGCGGTCCCGTCGTGGTCGTCACAGACGGCGCCATCGCTGACCTCGCCGATGTACCGCGGGACCTGCTGGCGCACGCGCGCACTATTGTTCTGCGACGCGCCCAATTCTTCGACGCTTTTGTCTCCGCCGTCGATGGCCCCACCAGCGTGGGCGCGCGCGACACGATCCGATTGCGGGTCAGTTACGGAACAGCGGGGCCGAAAGCCGGGAACCGGCCGGGGAAGGGGGAAGGGGGAAAGGCAACGCTGACCGTGACAATGGCGGATCGACGACTCGCGGCGCGTCCCGTGGTCCTTCCGGACAGCGGCGTCGTGACGACGGAGCTGACGCTTCCTCCTTCCACGGCTCTTAAACGACCTGCTACCGCAGGTTGGCAGTCCCTCGAAGTGCGGCGGGAAGGTGTCCTCGACTCCGAGCCGCGCGACGGCGCGCGCACGTTCGTGCTGCGCGTGAGCCCCCAGCCGTCGATCGTCGTGCTGGCGTCGCCGCCAGACTGGGACACGCGGTTCCTCGCCCACCCGCTCGAGGACGTGGCGCGGGTGCCGGTCCGGGTGCTCGTCGCAGCCGGGCCGTC
>CBFHAJ010000187.1:0-6406 GCA_965653495.1 uncultured bacterium
CGCTGCCACTGCCCGCTGGTGCCTCGGACGTGCTGGCGCACCTGGCGCGCAGTCCGACGGCGCCGGACGCGGGTGACTTACTCGCCGCGCTGGTGCACCATGCCGAAGGGGCGCTCAAGCAGCGGCGTCCGGACCACCTGCTCGGAGTGATCATCGGCATCGCGCGGGTGGAGGACGCGGTCGCCGAGGGGAGTGGCGCCCGGCGCCAGTACGGCATCGCGCTGCGCCGCATCTTCACCAAGTCGGCGCTCGATGCGCTGGTGCGCCTGCTGGCGGAGCCGATGTACCGCGCCGATGCCATTACGGCGCTGAACCGCGGCGGGGCCGCCGCCGTGGAGGTGCTCATGGACATGCTGGTGGCGGCTCCCACCATGCCGGAGCGCCGGGCCGCGTTCGACGCGCTGCGGCACATGACCGAGGGCACCGACCAGCTCGTGCACGCGCTGGACCATCGGGAGTGGTACGTGGTGCGCAACATCGCCGAGCTCATCGGCGAGCTGGGGATCGAGGATGCCGTCCCGGCACTGGCGCGGCGTCTCGACCACGAGGACGAGCGGGTGCGCAAGGCCGTAGCGCTGGCGCTCGCGAAGATCGGGACGCGCGCCGCGGTGGAGCCGCTGCGGCGCGCGCTGCGCGACCCGTCGGCGGAGGTGCGGCTGCAGGTGGCTCTGGGGATCGGCGGGCACAAGGCGGCGGCGCTCGCGATGCCACTGGTCGTCGCCATGGAGGACGAGAAGGACGAGACGGTGTTGCGCGAGCTGATCCTCGCGTTGGGCCGGATCGGGAGCGCGGACGCCGTGCAGGCGCTCATCAAGTGGTCGCAGCCGGCGGGGCGTATCTTCGGTCGCAAACCCGCCGCGCTGCGGCTCGCCGCGGTGGAAGGGTTGCGGCTCGCCGGCACGCCGGCGGCGCGCGGCACCCTCGATGGCCTCACGGATGACGGCGATCGCGATGTGCGCACGGCCGCCCGCGCCGCCGTCAGTGAGCTGGGGCGGAAGCGAAAAAGCTAGGCTGGAATGAAGCTCACCTTGGGGTCGAGCCGCCGCGCGAACGCCGCGAGCAGGCGGGCCGCCCGGCTGAGATCGTCCCGCGCCACCATCTCGTTGGGGCTGTGCATGTAGCGGTTGGGGACGCTGACGAGTCCCGTGGGAATGCCGCGCAGCGCATTATAGATCGCATCCGCGTCGGTGCCGGTGTCGTGCGGCGCGGCCTGCACGCTGTAAGGGATATGCTCCTCGTCGGCGCACGCCACCAGCAGGTCGAACACGACGGGGCTCACCGCGGAGCCACGCGCCAGCACCGGCCCGCCCCCGAGCTTATGCTCGCCGGCGCGCTTCTTCTCGGCCCCCGGCCAGTCGGTGGCGTGGGTGACGTCCACGACCAGCGCGACGTTGGGATCGATGCCCACCGCGCTGGTCCGCGCACCGCCCCCGGTCCATGCAATCTCCTCGCGTGTGGTGGCCACGGCGAACACGCCGGCGTGCTTGGGGTGCTGCTCCGCCAAGAGGCGCAGGGCCTCTGCCACCACGTACGCGCCGATGCGGTTGTCGATGCTGCGCGAGACGATGCGGGCGTTGGGAAACTCCTGCACATGGGCGTCGAGCACCGCGGCGTCACCCACCCGCACCCGCTCGAGCGCTTCGGCTTTGCTGGCCGCGCCGATGTCGATCCACAAGTCGGTGATCTTGGAGACTTTGTCCAGGTCCTCGCGCTTCATCAGGTGCACGGCCTGCTTCCCGATGACGCCAGGTACGGGCCCCTTGGGACCGATGATCACCACGCGCTGGCCCACCAGCACCTGTGAGTCCCAGCCGCCGATCCCCCCGAAGTACAGATAGCCCTCGTCGTCCACGTGGGTGATTTGCAGGCCGATCTCGTCGATATGGCCGGCCAGCATGAGACGGGGCGTGCCCTTGGGATTCAGGGTCGCCACCGAGTTCCCATGCACGTCGGCGCTCACCTGGTCGGCGAACGCCTTCACCTCTTCCCGCCACACGCGGGCCGGCGCCGTCTCGAACCCGGACGGCCCGGGCGTGTCGAGGAGTCGTTTGAGAATGTCGAGGTTATCGGTAGGGGTCATGGACTCGCTGGGGTTGGTGTGGAGAGGCGCACGCCGAGCCGGCGCCGCACGCTGTCGGCCGCGCTGCCGGTGACGGGGGTCGGCTGCGGCCCGACGCGGACCGGGACCGCCGAAACCCGCATGCGGTGATTCGGCAACACCGTCACCCGCAGGATGGCGGACAGGCGCGTGCGCGGGTCGTTTTGCACGAACACGAAGTTACCGAGCGATTGCACGATCGGCTTCCCCCGGTACCAGACCACCGCCTGCAGGACGTGGGGATGGTGCGCGAGCACCAGATCCGCACCGGCGTCCACCAGCCCGCGTGCCAGATCCTTCATGTGCTGCGGCGGCTCGTCCGCGTATTCGGTCCCGCCGTGCACGCTGACGACGATCAGGTCCGCGTGCCGGCTCGCCTTGAGGGCGCGGATCGCGGGGTACACCCATGCCGTGTCGCCCCACGCGATCCAGTTCGCGCCGGCGTGCCGGTAGAACGTGTATGGGGCCGGGTTCCAGGCGCGCGTCATCGCGAAGAACGCCACGCGCCAGCCGCGCCGCTCGAGAATCACCGGCTGCTCGGCCATGTCGCGCCCGAAGCCTGAGCCGACGAAGCGGACCCCCGCGCGCGTGAGCTGCCGCATCGTCTCCTCGGTGGCTGCCTGCCCGCCGTCCCAGGCGTGGTTATTCGCGGTGCTCACGATGTCGAAGCCGGCGCGCGCCAGCGCGACCGCCGCGAGCGGCGGGGCGGCGAACGCCGCCCCTGTGTCGGGGACGAGTGTAGAGTCGGCGACGATCGGGCTCTCGAGGTTGCCGAACGTGATGTCCGCTCCCCGGAGCGATGGCAGCATGGTGGTGAAGGAATAGAGTGTGTCGCCCGCGAGCAGCCGCTCTCGCGCCAGCCGCCGGCCCAGATTCAAGTCGCCGACCGCGACGATCCGCAGCGTGTCGGTCGGTGCCGCCGGTGCCTGCAGGCTCACGGCGGCGAGCATCCAAGCGGCGATCATGGGCGCCAGGTTTCTACCATTCATCAACTGAGCGAAGCACTCTGCGGCGTCGACGAGACGCGGGCCGGGCCGGGAGGTGTAGGCGTTCCCGTCGATCACCGCGACCTGCTGGCCGAGCACCCGCCTGGAGTCCGCGCTGTCGATCAGCTCGAGCTCTGCGCGCGCCCGCGCCACGTCGAACCCGCACAGGGCCACCACCACCAGGTCAGGCGCCAGCGAGGCAAGGTCCGTCCACGACCGGCGGTACGAAGGCTCACCCGGCTTGCCGGCGACGTCCGCGCCGCCGGCGAGCGCGACCAGCTCGGGCACCCAGTGGCCTGCCACGTACGGTGGGTCGAGCCACTCGAGCACCAGCACCCGCGGGCGCGCGTTCCGTGGCGGTCGCGCGACCCGTCGCAGCCGGTAGCGCAGGCCCGCGGTGAGCTCCTCCGCCTCGTCGCGTAGCTCCAGCGCTTCCCCCACTTTCGCGATGTCCGTGAAAATACCCTCGAGGTTGTGGGCGTGCAGCGTCACGACCCTGGGCACCGGGATCAGGGCCGTGACCACGCCCGCCAGATCGCCCTGCCCGACGGCGCACACCTCGCACACCGCCTGTCCGATCAGCACGTCGGGGCGCAGTCGTGCGACCAGTTCGGCCTCCACCTCCACCGTCGGGACCCCGGCTTGCTTCGCTGCGGTCACGGCCCGGTCGATCGCGCCCGACGGCTGCGACGTATCGATGCGCGTGCGGGTGACGCGCGGAAGCGTGCGGACTTCGGGCGGGTAGTCGCACTCGTGTGACACCCCGACGAGCCGGCCGGCGGCGCCGAGCGCGGCGACGATCTCCGTGGCGGCGGGCAAGAGCGTCACGATGCGCATGGCCAAATCTAGAAGGTTACGGACGACGGATGACTGACGACGGATGACGTGGGTCAGGCGCTCTTGACGGCGATCCGATACAGCAGGGCGCCGAGCCCCGCGAACAGGAGGAATGCGAGCAGGTTGGACGTGGCCAGGCCACCCAGTGCGCGAAACAGCGGGACCTTTTCGGCGAGTGCGTCGGCCGATCCGAGCACGCCGGCGATGGCGGCGATCACGATCCCGCAGATCGCGCCTCCGGCGATCAGGCCGCTCGCGAACAGGACACCCGGCCCCGATTCGATCTCCGCGATCGACTGCTGGCGCGCCTGGGCCCGACGCTCGATCAGCCAGCGCACCACGCCCCCCGCGAACATGGCGGAGGAGGTGGAGATAGGGAGGTACACACCGACCGCGACCGGCAGCGCCTGCACCCCGGTCAGCTCGATCGCGATCGTAATGAACACGCCGAGCAGAACGAGCACCCACGGCAGCTTGTGGGTCAGGATGCCATCCGTGACGAGCGCCATGATGGTCGCCTTGGGGGAGTCGAGGCGGGGGATCGCCCGGCCCTGATACTCATGGACGCGACCACCGATCCCCGGGTCCAACACGTAGCGCAGCTGGTGACTCGCGGCGTCCATCAGATACTTGCCGGCCGCCACTCCCTCGGTCACGACGTACACCCGCACGACCTGATACGTGGCGTGGTCCACCGAGTCGCTCCCGGCGATGCGGAACCGTGACATCGTGGCCGGAAGGATCTCGACCGCGGCGCGTCCCCCGACTGGCGCCGCGAGCGCCTGCGGGCTGAAGGCGGGGTGCGTCTCCGGGACGGGGTAGGTGTACGACCGGTTGAGGAGCGTGAGCGTCCAGCCGACCACCAGTGCGGAGCCGAGGGCTCCGACGAGAATGGCGATCTGCTGGCGCCGGGGGGTGGACCCTACGAGAAAGCCGGTCTTCAAGTCCTGTGACGTATTGCCCGCGTTCGCGGTCGCCACCGCGACGACCGCCGCGATCGAGATCGCCTGCACGCGATGATCCACTCCGGTCCAGCCGATGGCGACGAAGATCAGGCACGTGCCCAGCAGCGCCGCGATCGTCATTCCCGAGATCGGGTTGGCGGACGATCCGATTTGACCGGTAATGCGCGACGACACGGTCGCGAAGAAGAACCCGAAGATCACGATCAGCACGGCCCCGAACAGATTGACCCCGACCTGCGGCAGCAACGCGAGCACGATGGCGAGCGCGACCGATCCGCCGACGGTGAGGGAAATGGGGAGATCGTCCTCGGTGCGCAGCCGGGTGACGGCCTGGCCCAGGCGCGAATCGCGCAGATCCTTGAGGCTCGAAGAAAACGAGCTCAGGATCGTCGGCAGCGATCGGACGAGGGCGAGGAGGCCCGCCGACGCGACGGCGCCGGCGCCGATGTAGAACACGAAGCTCGAGCGGATCTCGCCCGGGCTCATGTCGCGGATCAGCTTGACGGCCGGGAACCCGAACGGCTCGGTGAGCCCCGATCCTACCAGCTTGATGGCCGGCGCGAGGACCAGGTAGGCGAAGCACCCGCCGGCGAACAGATAGCCGGCGATCTGCGGGCCGATGATGTAGCCCACTCCCAACAGCTCGGGCGACGTTTCGGTGAACACCGCGGCGCCCGGGTAGAAGGCGAGCGCTTTGCCCGGCACGTCGGGCCAGAACTTGAGGCCTGCCTGCAGAAACTTGTAGACGAAACCCACCCCGAAGGCCTGGAACACGCGCTTGGCCTGCAGGCCACGCTCCTCCCCCGCGATCAACACTTCGGCGCAGGCCGTGCCCTCGGGATACACGAGCGTATCGTGCTCCTTCACGATCAGCGCCCGGCGTAACGGGATCATCATCAGGACGCCCATCAGGCCGCCGACGCTCGCGAGGATGGCCACGCGGCCGATGTCCAGGTCGTAGCCCATCAGCAGGATCGCGGGGATCGTGAACACGACGCCCGCCGCCACCGAGTCGCTCGCCGAGCCGGTGGTCTGCACGATGTTGTTCTCGAGGATCGACGTGCGGCCGAGCGCGCGGAAAATCGTGATGGAGAGAACGGCGATCGGGATCGATGAGCTCACGGTCAGGCCGATCTTGAGCGCGAGGTACACGCTCGAGGCGCTGAAGATCAGCCCGAGCACGACGCCCAGAAGCAGCGCGCGCGGCGTCAATTCGGAGGGGAAGTGCGTCGCCGGAATGTACGGTTCGTGGTCGGGCATAGGGGGCAGAATCTGAAGGCCGTCGGGAGAAGTCGGTAGAGGACGGTAGAGGATTGTAGAGGTGGCGCCCCCGCGACGGACACCGACCCGCTGCTCCGGACCTCAGCCAATGCCAGACCCCGGTCCCTGTGCGCCCGATCACGCGAACCGCGCTCGTGTGGTTTTCCTCTCCTCCGTTTCGTGATTGTGACCAAACTGCACGCACTGCGCGGACCCCGCGCGCCCGAATCGGTGTACTCAGGGGCCCTGTGACTTGGGAT
>CBFHAJ010000188.1:0-6326 GCA_965653495.1 uncultured bacterium
ACTCGGTCATGAATCTCGGAGCCTTCGCATGTGTCATTGCCGTAAGCCGATCGAAACCGTCAAACCTCGTGAGCGATTACGACGGGTTAGGGCAAAGAGATCCCCGCGTAGCGATCCCGATGATGTTCTTCCTGCTTGCGCTTGCCGGCATTCCACCGCTCTCGGGCTTCTGGGCGAAGTTCTTCGTCTTCGGCTCGGCGGCGAACACGGGAACTGGCTGGCTCGCAGCCGTGATGGTGATCAACAGCGTGATCGGGCTCTACTACTACTTGAACATCGGGGCGCGCATGTTCCTTCGTCCGCCGCCCGATTCGGAACGAGCCGAGCCACTGCCGACTCCGGCGCCGCTCCTGGCCGCCCTGTCGGTCACCACGCTCGCGTTATCGCGGTTCGTGGTCGGCCTGTTCGGCCTGGTGGCGGTCAACCTGCAGGAAGCCCTGCGGGGCGTAGCGGAGCGCGTCGAGATCGTGGCCTATCTGCTCCCCGGGACGCCGATCGAGACGATCACGCTCGCCGAGAAGGACATCGAGGCGTTCCCGGAGGTGCAGTCGGCCACCTACGTGAGCGAGGACTCGGCGCTGGCACGCGCGCGCAACGAGCTGGTCGAGTTCCGCGACGTGCTGCAGGAACTGGAGCGCAATCCCCTGCCCGCGTCCATCGAGGTCAAGCTGAAGCCCACCTTCCGCGACGCGGAGCACGTGAACGACGTCGCCGATCGCCTCAAGGGCTTCGGATTCGTGGACGACGTGCGGTTCGGGCGGGATTGGGTCGAGAAGCTCGACCGGCTGCGCCAGGTCGCCGCGGCCGTCGGCCTGGTGGTGGGCGCGGCGTTCGCCGTGGTGGCGATCATCATCATCGGGACCACGATCCGCATGGCGGTCTTACAGCGCAGCCGCGAAATCGCGATCATGCGCCTGGTGGGCGCCACCGACGGCTTTATCCGGCGGCCGTTCCTCTTACAGGGGGCCATCAAGGGCATGCTGGGCGGCCTGGTCGCGATGGGGCTGTCGTACGGGGCGTATCTGCTGATCAACCGCTGGCTCATCCATGCGGCGTTCTTCTCGCGCGAGCAGGCACTGGCGGTGGTCGGGTTCGGGACGCTGATCGGGCTGTTCGGCAGCGCCGCGTCGGTGGGGAGACACCTGCGACGGGTATGAACCGCAGGGGCGTGGTGGCCGTCTGCTGGGTCGCGCTCGCCGCGCCCCTCGTCGCCCAACGGCCCGCCCCCTTCGATCAGCAGCTCCGCGACAATCAGCAGCGACTCGAGGGCATCCGGCGCGAGCGCTCCGACGTGGAGCAGGAGCTCGAGCGGCTGCGCGGCCAGGTCCACTCCCTCTCCGACGAGCTCGCGAACATCGAGCGCCAGAAGGAAACCACCAACCGGATCGTGAACGAGCTGGACCGCCAGATCAACGGGCTGTCCGATCAGATCGACAAGACCACCGTCGATCTGCTCCTTGCGCAGAACGCCCTCGCGGAGAAGCGCGCGGTGCTCGAGCGGCGGCTGGTGGACATCTACAAGCGCGGCGCGCTGTACGCCTACCAGGTGCTGCTCGCCGCCGAGAGCTTCGGCGATCTGTTGTCACGCTACAAGTACCTGTACCTCGTGAGCCGGCAGGACCGGCTGCTCGCCAACGACATGTCGAAGCTGCAGCGCCGCATCGCGCACGAGCGGGAGACGCTGGTGGACGCGCGGGACGCGCTGGCGCGCCGCAAGACGGAGCGCACCGAGGAGCTGGACCGCTACCTCGCGCTCGAGCGGGAGCGGCAGGCGTCGCTGCGCGCCACGCGCCGCAGCGCACGGGTCGCCGAACAGCGGCTCTCCGAGCTCGAGCGTGATGAGAAGAGCCTGAACGACCGCATCGCCGCGCTGGAGCGCGCCCGGCTCGAGGCGGAGGCCCGGGGCGCCGCGGGCGCCGCCACCATCACCACGGCCGACCTGGGCCAGCTCGACTGGCCCGTGGACGGCAAGGTGCTCTATCAATTCGGCACGGCCACGGGGCCGAACAAGACGAGGATTCCCTGGCACGGCATCGGAATCGCGGCGCCCGTCGGGACGCCGGTGCGCGCCGTGGCGGGGGGCACCGTGAGCCTGGCGGGCGCGCTCGGCACCTACCTCAAGTCGGTGCTGATCGATCACGGCGGCGGCTACTACACGTTCTACGGATACCTGAACGACGCGAGCGTGACTCAGGGGGAGCGCGTCTACCGTGGGCAAGTTATCGGCCACGTGGGCGGCGGGTCGAGCGATCAAGGGCCCCACCTGCACTTCGAGATACGTGGTCGGGGAGGCATCGCCCTCGATCCGATCAACTGGCTCAAGTCCCGCAAATAGACGTGAAGCGTCGCGGGCGGACGTCACGGAGCGGCGCTGCGCTACGACGCCTTCCGGCGACGTTGCTCCGCGACGCGCTGATGATCGTGGCCGCCGCGGCCTGTCACGGGAACGGGGGCGTGCTCACGGTTTCGGGCACGGTCGAAATCCGCGACCTCCAGCTCGCCCCGCTGACCTCGGGGCGGCTCACACGGCTGCTCAAGGACGAGGGCGAGAGCGTGCGCCGCGGCGACACGATCGCCGTGCTGGAGCAGCCCGGCCTCGATCCGCTGATCCGCCAGCGGCGCGCCCAGGCGCGCGCCGCGGCGCAGCGCGTCAACGAGGTCGTGGCCGCCCAGGCCGACAGCGCGCGAGCCGCCAACGACCTCGCCCGCGCCGAGTCGCTCGTCGCTCAGAACATCGTCTCGCGGAAGCAGTACGTCGCCCTGCGCACGGCGGCGGCCGCCGCGACCGCCCGGCTCGCGGCGATACGCGCTGCGCCCAGTGAGTCGGCGGCGGCCGCCGCCGCGCTCGCGGCCGCACTCGCGATACGCGACCAGCTCACCATCATCGCGCCCGACGACGGCGTCGTGCTCACCCGCTACGCCGATCCGGGGGAGGCACTCGCGAGCGGCACGCCGGTCGTCTCGCTCGGCCTCGTCCACCGGCCCTGGATCCGCGCCTACGTAGGCGATCGTGCCATCGCCAGCGTGAAGCTCGGGCAGCAGGTACGGGTGCGCTTGGATGGGTACCCGACGCCGCTGCCGGGGCGGATCGTCGAGATCGCGTCGCGCGCCGAGTTCACGCCTCGGGCCGCGCTCACGGAGCGGGAGCGCGCCGACCTCGTCTTCGGGATCAAGATCGAGCTCGACGGCGCTGATGCCGGTGGGCGCGTCAAGGCGGGAATGCCGGTCACGGTGGAGATCCCCACCCTGCCGTGAACACCGCCCCCCGGACGCCCGCCGCCGTCGAGACGCACGATCTCACCCGCCGGTTCAACGGGCTCACCGCCGTAGCCAGGCTCAACCTCCGGATCGAGCGTGGCGAGGTGTTCGGGCTGCTCGGGCCGAACGGCTCCGGCAAGACGACGACCATCCGGATGCTGTGTGGGCTGCTTGAGCCCTCCGAGGGATCGGCGTTGGTCGCGGGCATCGACGTCGCCGTGGCCCCGGAGCAGATCAAGCAGCGCATCGGCTATATGGCTCAGAAGGTCGGCCTGTACGAGGACCTCACGGTGGGCGAGAACCTCGACTTCTACTCGGGGATCTACGGCCTGGCGCGCGCGGCCAAGCGTACCCGCCTGCAGGAGGTAGTGGCGTTCCTCGGCCTCGAAGACCGGCTGGGGCAGCTCGCAGGTGAGCTGTCGGGCGGGTGGAAACAGCGCCTCGCGCTCGCGTGCGCGCTGCTGCACCGCCCCGATCTGCTGTTTCTCGACGAGCCCACGGCGGGGGTCGATCCGGCGGCGCGGCGGCGCTTCTGGGACACGATCCGCGAGCTGGCGCGCGGCGGCACGACGGTCCTCGTCACGACGCACTACATGGACGAAGCGGAACAGTGCCTGCGTCTCGGCATGATGAGCCGGGGACATCTCATCGCGCTGGGGACGCCGGCCCAGGTCGCGGCGCAGGTGGGTGGACGGACGCTGGAGGACGCGTTCGTCATCCTGCAGGAGCGAGACGAGCGATGACGCGCTTCTGGCCGATGTTCCGCAAAGAATTCATTCAAATGCGGCGAGACCGCCTGACCTTCGCGATGATGGTGGGCATCCCCGTCATCCAGCTGCTGGTGTTCGGCTACGCGATCCAGACCGACGTGCGCAATCTGCCCACGGTGGTGCTCGATCAGTCGCGTACCCCGGAGAGCCGTGAGATCATCCAAGCGTTCCAGAACACCGGCAACTTCCGCATTGTCGGGTGGGTGAACGGGTTGCCTGCCGTCGACCGGGCGCTCAGCCGCGGGGACGCGCAGGCCGCGCTCGTGGTGCCCTACACCTATCCGCGCGACCTGGCCCGCGGTCGCACCGCGATGTTACAGGTGATCGTGGACGCGAGCGATCCGCTCGCGTCCCAGGCCGCAATCGCGGCCGCGGGGGCGGTCGCCGAGGTCCGGAACATCACCCTGCTCGCGCGGGCCGCGGGGCGCGCGGACGTGCCGCTGGAGGCGCGGGTGCGGCCGCGCTACAACCCGGGGCTGCGCAGCCCCAACTACATCGTGCCAGGGCTGGTGGGCGTGATCCTCACCATGACCCTGGTGCTCATCACCGCGATGGCGATCGTGCGCGAGCGCGAGCGTGGCACGCTCGAGCAGCTCATCGTCACGCCCATCACCAAGACCGAGTTGATGCTCGGGAAGATCGCCCCCTACGTGGGCGTGGGCCTCGTCCAGATGACCGCGGTGCTGTTCCTAGGCCGATTCGTGTTCGACGTGCCGGTCACGGGAAACCTGCTGCTCCTCTATGGCGTGAGCCTCGTGTTCATCATCGCGAGCCTGGCGCTGGGGCTGTTCGTGTCGACGCTGGTGCGCACTCAGCAGCAGGCGATGCAGGCGAGCTTTGGCTTCATGCTGCCGAACATCTTGCTGTCCGGGTTCATGTTCCCGCGGCAAGCGATGCCCGAGGTCGCGCAGTGGCTGGGGCTGCTCGTTCCCTTGACCTACTTCCTCAAGGTCGTGCGGGGCATCCTGCTGAAGGGCGTGGGGCTGGACGCGCTGTGGCCGGAGATGGTCATTCTCGTGGGGTTCGCCGTGGTGCTGATCTTCGCGTCGGTGCGGCGGTTCAGGAAGACGCTGGACTAGCCTTCGGCTACTCCGATCCGGTCCGGCGCGCTCTTCTTCCCCCGCTCGAGCGCCGCCTCGACCTGGGTGAACAGATCCTCGGGGCGGAGCACCTCCGAATGCGGAAACGCGACCACGCCCGCCGACAGGCTGGGCACCTTGCCGGGCCCCAGGTCGGGAAAGGTGTGCCGCGCGAGCAGTTGGCGCAGCCGCTCGACGAAGTGACGCCCCCCCTTTGCGTCGGTCTCGGGGAGGATCAGGGCGAACTCGTCGCCCCCGTACCGCGCGACGAAGTCGGGCGCGCGGATCTCGCGCTGCATCATCGCGCCCAGCTCGCCCAGCACGCGGTCGCCCGCCTGTTGCCCCAACCGCTCGTTGATGTCGCGCAGCCGGTCGACGTCGATCACGATGAGCGCGAAGCGCAGCGAGTAGCGGCGCGCCCGCTCGAACTCGTCGCGCAGCCGGCGGTCCAGCCCGTCCAGGCTCGCGCACCCGGTGAGGACGTCGGTCACGCCCGCGGAGATCTGGCGCCGGTAGATGGCCGCGCGCCGCTCCTCGTTCTCGAGCACTCGGGCCGCGGCCTGCGCGATGGTGTTGGCGAACGCCACGTCCTGGTTGCGCAGCTTGGGGTCTCCCTGGACGGTGCGCAGGAAGAACACGCCGGCGGCGCGTCCCTGCACGAACACCGGGAGCGCGACGGCCGATTGCACATTCACGTCGATGCGCTGCTGGAGCCAACGTTTGCGGATCGTCTCGAACAGGGGATGCTCGTGCACGTCGTGGATGATCACCGGCCGCTCGGTGCGAATCGCTTCCTGGATCTCGGGATAGCGCTCCAGCTCCACCCGCAGGTCGCGAATGGCCGGGTTCTCGTACACTGCCACCACCCGTCCCTGGTCTTCGCCCGGCGCCGTGAGCACGAACGAGCAGTGGGTGAGGCCGAACGCCTGACCCACCCGGCGCACCAGCGTCTGGAAGATCTCGTCGGCACGCAACGCGGACGACACTTCCTGGAAGATGTCGAACAGCAGATCGCGCGTCCGCAGCGCATCCCGTGCGTCGTGCAGGTCGCGACGCAGCCGCAGGTCCGCGTCGATCCGCGCCCGCAGCTCCCCGAAGTGCACCGGGCTCGCGATCGCGTCCTGGGCCCCCGCCTGGAGGGCATCGGCCACCGCATCGGCGCCGCCGTCGGCCAGCAGCACGATCACGGGCGCGCCGGCGAACCGCACTGCGGTCGCCA
>CBFHAJ010000189.1:0-6253 GCA_965653495.1 uncultured bacterium
CTGTGTGAACGTCTCGAACTCGCCTGAGTCAGCTTGGAAGAACGTGGCGCGCTTCACCGCGAGCCTCACCGGCTCGTGGTCGATCGGTGGGAGGGTTTGCGCGACGATGGTCAGCGCTGCCGAGGCCTGCGCCGGCGAGATGCCCGGCGCGAGGCGCGCCAGCACCTGCCACTCGCGATGCGCATCGTCGTGTAGCCAATCGGCGCCTGGCAGGAGTATCGGTTGCATCGCGAGCGGCACCCAGAAGTCCGGCGCTGTGGGCGGCAGTCCGGTGCCGGCAAAGTCGCCGGGCGCGACGCCGATTATGGAGAGGCGCACGTCGCCGATGGCGATGGTGCGGCCAACCGCACCGGGGTCGGCGCCAAGCCGCCGGCTCCAGAAGTCGTGGCTCACCACCGCTACCTGCGTCTCACCGGACGTGAACGTGTGGCCGCGCGCCGCCGGTACGCCGAGCGCCTGAAAGTACTCCGGCGACACGAAGCGCCCCGTCATCGCACGGGCGTTCTCGGGCGCCTCGCGGTCGATGGTTCCCACGAACCCCTGCGGCGCAGAGCTTGCCACGACGGAGCTGAAGACGCGACGCTCCAGGCCGAGCCGCTCGACGTCCGTGTGGCGGAGGTAGTAGCCTGTGCCCCGGTCGTCGGCGCGCATGACGCGCATGATCTCCTTGGGCGCGCGGACCGCGAGCGGCCGCAGCGCCACCGAATCGAAGATCGTGAAGGCCGCAGTGTTGAGCCCGATGCCGAGTCCGATGGTGGCGATCGCGGCGAGCGAGAAACCGGGGCTGCGCCGCAGCTTCCTGATGGCGTACCGGAGGTCGGTGCCCAGGACGTCGAGGGAGGCGATGCTCACGACGTCACGTACGGCGGGTACGATGGAGGGGATTCAGCTACTATGGTTGCTGCGGTCGCGCTACAGCGAGGGCGGCTCTCACTCGGCACGCAGGGCGATCTTGGGATCGACGCGCGCCGCGCGGCGCGCCGGGAGGTAGCTCGCCAGGATCGCCACCGCCAGCAGCACGACCGTCACGAGCGTGTACACCGCCGGGTCGCGCGCCGACTCCTGGAAAAGGAGCGGCTTCAGCCATCGCGCGGCCGAGAACGCGATGATCCCGCCGATGGCGACGCCGGCGACGCCGAGCCGCAGGCCCTGGCCCACCACGAGCCCGAGCACGTCCGCGACCTCCGCGCCCAGCGCGATCCGGACGCCCAGCTCGTGCGTCCGCTGCGCCACGTTGTAGGCGATCACGCTGTAGAGCCCGACGGCTGCCAGCAGCAGCGCGAGCGCGCCGAATGCGGTGAACATCGTGGCGCCGAGCTGCCACGAGCGCATTTGCGCGCCGATCACGTCGGCGAACGGCGTCACCGTGACGTACGAGGTGCCGGGCATCAGCGGCTGCAAGCCGCGGCGGATCGCTTCCACCTGCGCCGCCGCGTCGCCGCGCATGCGCACGAACACGCCGGCCTGCTGCGGGTGGAACTGCGCCGAGGAGAGATAATAGTAGTAGCCCTTGTCGTCGCTCAGGCTCGAGCCCTTGATGTCCTCGGCGACGCCCACGACGTACGTGCAGCCCGGCTTCGTTGCAGCAGCGATGACGCGCACGCACTGGCCGATGGGATCGCCCGTCGGCCAGAGCACCTTCGCCATCGCCTCGCTCACGACCATCGCGCCGGGGTCGCCCGCTGCGTCCTGCTGGCCGATGCCGCGGCCGCGCAGGATACGCGTGCCCATCGTGGCGAAGTAATCGGGGGTCACGGCGTCGAGGTAGAACTCACCCAGCCGGTCCACCGAGTCGATTCCCGCGACGCGCAGGTCCACGCTGATGCCATTGCGTCCGTCCAGCGTCCTCCAAAACGGAACGCTCATGTGGAGCGCCGCGCGCGCGACGCCCGGCAGGTGCTGCGCCTGCTCGAGCAGCTGCTGTCGCAGCAGGACCGCATGCGCACTGTCGAGCTTCACCCCCCGCATGTTCACGTCCACGATGAGCACGGGGTCCACGTCGTAGCCAAGGCGCAGCTCGCGCACGTGGCGCAGGCTGCGCACGAACAGGCCGGCACCGACGAGCAGCACCACCGAGAGCGCGCCCTGCATGACGAGCAGCACGGCCCGCGTGCGCGAGCGATGATGCGACCACCCTCCCTCGCGCGCGCCCGCCTTGAGATCGTGCGCGAGATTCGCGCGCCAGCTCTGCCACACCGGCGCGAGGCCGGTGAGCAGCCCCGCGATCAGTGCCGCGGCTCCCGCCACGATGAGCGTGCGCGGATCGCCGACCACGGAGGTCGTCGCGTCCTTCGGCAGGAACAGCGACCGCAGCAGCGTGCCGCCCCATTGCGCCACGACCAGACCCGCCGCGCCGCCGAGCAGCGCCAGCAGCACGCTCTCGGTGAGCAGCTGCGACAGGAGCCGCGCGCGGCTCACGCCCAGCGCCAGGCGAACCGCGATCTCGCGGCGCCGGCGCAGCGCGGCCGCGAGGAGCAGGTTGGCGACGTTGGCGCAGGCGATGAGCAGGACGACGACCGCCATCGCGGTGACCAGCGTGGCTACCTTCCCGACGCTCGTCTCGTGCGGCCCACGCTCGGCGAGCACCGACGCGACGACGGTGCGCGGGCGCGCGAGCTCGATCGGGGGGATGTCCGGGCTCACGTCCCGTTGCACCGCGTAGCTGCGCCGGTACGCGTTGGTGAGATCGGCGTTCGCCCGGGCGACGCTCACGTCCGGTTTCCGCTCCGCGATCATCTGCGCGAAGTTCCAGTGGTACGTCTGCCACCACTCGTCACCGGGGCTGCCCTGGAATCCCGAGGTCGCGGCGTACGCGCTGATGGGGATGTACGCTGCGGGTGGCTGCGGCGCCGAGAGCCCCGCGAATCCGGCAGGAGCGACGCCGATCACGGTATACAGCGTCGGCCCGATCTGGAGCGTGGCGCCGAGTGCGTCCGTCCGCCCGCCGAAGCGAACCTCCCACAGGGCGTGGCTGAGGACGACGACGGGCGTTCCAGACGGTACCGAGTCCTCCTGCGCCGTGAAGTAGCGGCCGAGCGCGGGGGGCGGGGCCGCGTCGAAGAAACCGAAGAAGCTCGCGCTCACGGCTGCCACCGGCATCTCGCGCGCGTCGTCGCCCACACCGACGGCGAGCGTCGCCGTGGTGAACGCGGCGGTGCGCGTGAAGGACGTCGTCCAGCGCGCGAAATCCAGATAGCGCGCGTACGACATGCCCGGCCATACGCCCTCACGCCCGCGATCGCTCTGCGCGACATAGATGCGATTGGTCAGCGCCGGGTGAGCGAGCAGCGGCGGAGGCCGGAACAGCAGCCGGTCGACGATCGAGAAGATCGCCGCATTCGCGCCGATGCCGAGGGCCAGCGTCAGCGTGACCGCGAGGGTGAAGCCGGGTCTGGAGCGCAGGCCGCGCGCCGCGTAGCGAACATCGTGCAGCAGGTCGTCGGCCCAGCCGAGGCTCCACAGGTCGCGGGCGAGCTCCGTGAAGTATGAGACGTTGCCCAATGCCAGTCTCGCCCGCCGCCGCATCTCCTCCGGCGAAGCGCCGTCTCTGGTCTGGTCGCGCTCCAACATCGCCCGGTGAAAGCGCAGCTCCTCATCGAGCTCCGACGCGAGGCGGTCACGACGCAGGCGGTCGCGGATACGGTTCCATGCTTCGGTCAGGTTCACGTTGCGCCTCGCAACACGCGCTGAATGGCGGCGACCAGCTCGCCAAAGCCCGTCTCTTCCTGGCCGAGCTGCTCGCGGCCCTTGGCGGTAATGGTGTAGTAGCGCGCCCGCTGGTTGTTGGGCGTGCGTCGCCATTCCGCCTTGAGCCACGCGCGCTGGCGCAACCGCTGGAGGGCCGGGTAGAGGGAGCCTTCGTCTACGTGAAGCACCTCGCGCGACAGGCGCTTGATGTGCTGGGCGATGCCGTAGCCATGCATCGGAGCTACGCTGAGCGTCCTGAGGATCAGCATGTCCAGGGTGCCGGGCAACAAGTCGCGTTGGGCCGAGGCCATAGTCTATCTATGGCTTCGGACGGTGGCCCTGTCAAGGCGGAGGTTGCGGGCACGCGCGCTTGCAGCATCTTCCCTCACCCTCCCGCACGGGAGTCGTCATGAAACGAGTCACAGGTATCGGTGGCATCTTTTTCAAGGCCAAAGACCCCGCGTCGCCGACCCTGCGCGCGCTGTTAGCCGCGCTGCGATCGGAGGGCGTGCAGGTTGAAGACAAAGTCGACGAATCGGAGTACGGCACGTACGGCTGGGTGTTTGACCCAGAGGGCAACAAAATCGAGCTGTGGCAACCACTCGATGGGCAGTGACCTCCGCGGCGCCCTGATGAATTGGAGCTGGCTGGATCTTGCCTTTCCTTGGATTGGACTTGTAGCTGCGGTTGTGCTGCTGGGTCTCTTGTTCGGCACGACCTTGCTGCGCGGCGAGCAGACCTCATCCCGTTGGCGTGACCCCGTGTGGCTGTCCTGGATGGCTGCCGTCGCATATCTCCTGCACAACGGCGAAGAGTACGGTCTCGACCTACTCGGGCATAAGCACTCGTTCCCCGATGCACTGTGCGCCAACTTGCGACTGCCCGCGTACCCCAACTGCCCGATCCCTCATCCGTTTTACCTGGCCGTCAATATTCCCCTGTTCTGGATGGTCGCACCCCTGGCAGCGTTGCTTGGCCGGCGTCACCCGCTGGTGGGACTCGCGCTGTACAGCGTGGTGTTCATCAACGGCCTCGTCCACTGCGTGCTCGTAGTGGTCTCGGGCTGGGCGTACAACCCGGGATTGTTCACTGCGGTGGCGGTGTTCCTGCCGTTGTCGGCATGGGTCGGCCACGCCTGCTTCGGTAAGGAACGGCTGAGCTACCAAGCCATGGCATTGCTCATCCTCTGGGGCGTGATGCTGCACATCATCCTGGCAGGGTCAGTCATCCTGTTCATCAACGGCCTGATCAGCAGCACAACGCTCGTGTGGGTGCAAATCATCAATGCGGGGCTGCTGCTGCTGATTCCCTGGCTCGGAGAAAAATGGCGCGGTGGTGTGCTGCTCCGGCCTGCTCTTACCTGAGATCGCGGCGTCAATGATAAGACTCCGAGGGCGCCATCGAGCTGATCTCCCCACTCCCGTCTGGCTCGTGGGGGTTCTTTTTGTCCGTGTCACGGGGGAAGCCCTTCAGGGCACGTGCCATTGCCGAGGGCGGCGAGTCAAATCGAAGGACGGCCCCGACGTGGTCGTCTGGGGCAGCTCGTCGCTGACGCCCGTGCTGCTCGATCAGGGATTGGTCGACAACGTGGTGCTGATGGTCTATCCCGTTTTACTGGGCCGGGGCAAACGGCTCTTCTCGGACCGCGTCCAGGCGCGCGAGCTCGCGCTCGTGAGCACGAAGGCCACGCCGACGGGGGCGCTCATTAACACGTACCGGCACGTTGGCTCGCTGCGAGCCAGCTAGCTTTCCTTCATGCCCCGCGTCGTCCCCGAGCTCCTCGCCCCCGCCGGAAGCCTCGACGCCGTTCGTGCCGCGCTCGGTAACGGGGCCGATGCGATCTACCTCGGCGTCGAGAAGTTCAATGCCCGCGACGAGGGAGCGCAGCTGACCCTGGACGACCTGGAGCAGTCCTGCCGCCTGGCGCACGCGTACGACGCCAGGATCTACCTGACGTTCAACATTCTGTTCAAGCCCGCCGAGCTGAACGACGCATTGCATCACTTGGGCGAGTGCATCGACCGTGGCATCGACGCCGCCATCGTGCAGGACCTCGGCGCGGTACGACTCATCAAGAAGCTGTACCCGAATCTGGAAATTCACGGCTCGACCCAGATGACCGTGCACGACGAGCGCGGTGCCCGCGTGCTGCGCGACCTGGGATGCGATCGCGTGGTGCTCGCACGCGAAAATACCCTGGACGACATCCGCACCATCCGGCGCGCGGTGCCGGAGCTCAAGCTGGAGAGCTTCATCCACGGCGCGCTGTGCATCGCGTACTCCGGACAGTGCTACATGTCCGGCATGATTTCAGAGCGGAGCGCCAACCGGGGATCCTGCGCCCAGTCGTGCCGCAAGGACTACGTCCTCGCCGATAGCGGGACCGGCGCGGAGCTCGATCGCGGCTACCTGATCTCCGCCAAGGACCTCGGCGCGTGGGAGCATCTCGCCGACATCGCCGACGCCGGCATCCATACACTCAAGGTCGAAGGCCGCAAGAAGAAACCCGAATACGTCGCGACCGTGACGCACGGCTACCGCGAATTTCTCGACCGGCTGGCCGCCG
>CBFHAJ010000190.1:0-6233 GCA_965653495.1 uncultured bacterium
AGCGGTGGCGTCCCCGTGGCCGCGGCGTACTTCGCCGCGCTCGCGCGCCAGGACACGACCGATCCCGCCCCGTTGATCTTCGAGGCGAGCGCGTACATCTGGTGGGCCGCGGCGCTCGAGAACGACGGCTACGAAGCGCCCGTCATCGATTCGCTGCTCGATCGCGCGATCGCGTCCGTCCGCGCCACACCGCCCGGTCCCACCCGCGACTTCTGGCTCGCCACCGCGCTCGGCTACCGCGCCCGCCAGCGCGACCTCCAGGGGCACTCGTGGAGCGCCGCCAAGGACGCGAAGGCCATGCGGGACGCCTACCGTCGCGTGCTCGCCAGCGACTCCGCTTGCGCCGACTGCTATCTCGGTCTCGGGGTCTATGAGTACGGGCTGGCCCGCGCCGGCGCCCTGGCCCGTCTCGTGGCCAAGCTCGTGGGACTGGGGAGTGGCAACGCTGAGCGCGGTCTCGAGGACATGCGGCGAGCGGCCAGCACGGGAGACCTTGCCAAGGTCGAGGCGAGCTGGGTCCTCGCCGCGGCGCTCATGCGGGAGGCGGCCCGCGCGCCGGCGGACCGCGTGACCCTCGAGCACGCGGCGCGGGAGGAAGTCGATCGCCTCGCCGCGCGCTACCCGGGCAATCCGGTTTTTCAGCGCTTCCTGCGCGAGATGGCGGCAGCCGAGTGACCGGTCATGTGACCCAAGCGCTGTTGCGGCGTCGCCACTCTACCATCTGCGGAGCCGCGTTGGTACGATGGAGGAGGTTCGGTACCTGGGGCACCCGGAGGAGCGCCATGGCCGACGTGCGGTGGGCCAGAGTCGAGACCGATGCAAACTGGCGGCTGCGCCGGGGCGCTTGGTATCGCGTCGCGGATCTGACGACAGCCCAGGCGACGCTCGAGGTGAATCGCCACGGCGTGCCGGTGCCCCGCGCGTCGGTGAAGATCGTCGCGGCACCTCCCCAGTACTGGACGATTGTCCCGCGCCCCCGCGATGCCCGTAGCCTTCCGGCGCTGTGGGGCGACAAGTACGTGGTGTGCCCCGGGTGTCGCAACCGGGCGCAGCTCAAAGGGGCGCCGCAGTCGATGCGTTGCCCGCGCTGTGAACGCACGTTCCGGGTGGCCTGGGAGGAGTGGTTCGTCGCCGCAGTTTGAGC
The DNA here is from genome assembly GCA_965653495.1 of uncultured bacterium. Classification (GTDB taxonomy): domain Bacteria; phylum Gemmatimonadota; class Gemmatimonadetes; order Gemmatimonadales; family GWC2-71-9; genus AG41. The sequence continues at coordinate 1,145 of CBFHAJ010000190.1, forward strand.
CACGCATGGCAGCTCACATCGGTGAACATCTACCCGCCGCAGGGCGGGGGCATCTCCTGACCGGCACCGTCCGGCGGGAGACGGTACGGCGTGCCGGGCTGTGGGTCGGCATCGCCGCGGCGTACTACATCACTGGACGGCTGGGCCTCCGGCTCGCGGTCGTCAACCCCAGCGTGACCGCCGTGTGGCCTCCCGCCGGCATCGCCCTGGCAGCGGTGTTGCTCGCCGGATACCAGGTCTGGCCGGCCATCATGGTCGGCGCGTTCCTGGTGAACCTCTCCACGACCGGCTCGGTGCCCAGCGCCCTGGCGATCGCGGCGGGGAACACGCTGGCGGCGTTGGTCGGCGTGTATCTCGTCAACCGTTTCGCGCGCGGCCGTCGCGCTATGGAGCGGGCACGCGACGTCTTCATGCTCGCGCTACTCGCGGGCATGGTCAGCACGCTGGTGAGCGCCACCGCCGGCTCCCTCGTCGTCTCCCTCGAGGGGCTGGCGCGGTGGAGGGATTTCGGGTCCATCTGGCTCACCTGGTGGCTGGGCGATACGGTCGGCGACGTGGTCGTCGGGCCGGTCATCATGCTGTGGACGTTGCGGCCGCGAGTCCGCTGGACGCGCCGCCAGGTGCTCGAGGTCGCGGGCCTGCTCGTGTGCGTCGTGGTGGTGGGCCTGGCGGTGTTCGATGGCGCGTTTGGCTGGCGCGACCGGCATTATCCGCTCGAGTTCCTGTGCGTGCCGCTGCTCCTGTGGGCGGCGTTCCGATTCGATCCTCGTGAGGCCGCCAGCCTGGTGCTGGTCCTGTCCGGCGTCGCGATTGCCGGCACCATGTCGGGGTACGGCCCCTTCGCGCAACAGACCTGGGGCGAGTCGCTCCTGCTGCTACAGGCGTTCATGGGGGTGACCGCCATCATGACGCTGGTGCTGGCCGCCGCGGTCGCCGAGCGCCGCGAGGCGGAGGAGCGGCTGCGCCGGCTCGCCGTGAGCGATCCGCTCACGGGTCTCTCGAACTATCGGCAGCTCGTTCAGGCGCTCGACACCGAGATCAAGCGGTCGTCGCGCACCGACCGGCCCTTCGCCGTGGTGCTGCTGGATCTCGACGGTCTGAAGACGATCAACGATCGCTTCGGCCACCTGGTCGGGAGCCTGGCGCTGCGGCGGGTGGCGGAAACGCTGCTCGGGTCGTGCCGGGGCATCGACACGGCGGCGCGCTTCGGCGGCGACGAGTTCGCGCTCGTGCTTCCTGAGACGGACGAACGGGCCGCGTGGCACGTCGCGCGCCGCGTCGCCGAGCGCGTCGCGCGCGACGGGGAGGAGCCGGTGCTCTCCGTCAGCATCGGCGTCGCGGTCCATCCCAAGGACGGGGCGTCGCTCGAGGCCCTGCTCAACTCAGCGGACCACTCCCTCTACGAAACGAAGGCCCATCATCGCCGCCGCGCGGCGGTCTGACCGGCTCCCACCCCAGCGTTGACCCCCGGCGTCACGCCCCGGTAGGTTGTGGCGCCATGACCAGCGTCGTCCGCGCGCCGGGCTCGCTCACCGTCGGGCCGCTCCGGCCCGTGATCTTGAAGCTCGCCACCCCCGCCGTCGCGATGATGGCGTGTCACTTCACCTTCAACCTCATCGATGCGGTGTGGGTGGGACGGCTGATCGGGCCGGCGGCGCTCGCGGCGGTGTCCACGGCGGGCTTTTACGTGTGGGTGCTCTTGTCGCTGGGCGAGATGGTGGAAGTCGGCCTGATCGCGGTGGCGGCGCGGCGCCACGGCGAAGGTCACCCCGATCTGGCCGCGCGCGCGGCGGGCGCCGCCGTTCTGTACGCCCTCGCCGCCGGCACCGGCGTCTCGCTGCTGGGCTTTGCCCTCACGCGCGCCTTGTTCCACCTGATGGCCGTGCCCCCCGACGTGGCCGCGCTCGGCCACGCCTACCTGCACACCTGGCTGCTGGGAGGACCGCTCGTGTTCGGGTTCTTCGCGATCGAGGCGACGTTTCGCGCGTCCGGCGACACGCGCACGCCGTTCGTGCTGCTCGCGCTCTCGGTCGTGCTGTCGATCGGGCTCGACCCCCTGCTCATCGCCGGCGTCGGGCCGTTCCCCAGGCTCGGCGTCGAGGGCGCAGCCATGGCGTCGGTCATGGTGCGCGGGGGTGGGTTCCTGGTGGGCATCGGCATCGCTTTGCGGCGTGGTCTGCTCCGGCTGGACGCCCCCGACTGGCGCGCCCTCCCCACCGTGCTGCGCGTGGGCGTCCCGCTGTCGCTGGCAGGGGTACTGCTTTCAGTCGTCTACATGTGGCTGACGCGGTACACGTCGCGTTTCGGCACGGCGGCGCTCGCCGCGCTGGGTGTCGGTCACAAGGTCGAAGGAATCGGGTTCATCGCCATCTCGGGATTCGCGCTCTCGGCTTCGGCGCTCGTCGGTCAGAATCTCGGCGCGCGGCAAGAGGCGCGGGCGCGCCAGGCCGTGCGCCTCACGGTGGGCTACTGTCTCGCGGTCACGGTGGTCACCGCGGTGGCGTTCCTGGCCATCCCGCGGACCCTGGTCGGGGTGTTCACCACTGATCCGGCCGTGATCGTCGACGGGAGCATGTACCTGCGCGTGATCGCCGCGGCGCAAATCGGCCAGACGTTCGAGATCATTCTGGAGGGCGCGCTCGCGGGCGCCGGCTACACGCTGTGGCCGCAGCTTACCAGCACCGCCCTCACGCTGTTACGCGTGCCGCTCGCCGCCTGGTGGTCCGGCGCGCTCGGCGTGCTCGGGATCTGGCTCGCGCTGTCGGTCACGGCCGTGTCGCGGGGCGGAGCCATGACGCTCTTCTGGCTGGGGGGTGCGTGGCGAGCAACGCGTGTATGAGGACGCGTTCCGCGTTCCAACTTCCGCGTTCGGCGGTCTAGCATGGCCACCCTCATCACCCTGCTCACCGATTTCGGCAGCGCCGACAGCTACGTCGGCGAGCTGAAGGGGGTGTTGCTGTCGCAGGTGCACGGCGTGGTGCTGGCAGACATCACACACCAGGTGCCGCCCGGCGACGTGCGGGCCGCGCAGTACGTGCTGTCGAGGGTGTGGCGCCGGTTCCCGCAAGGGACCGTCCATCTGGCCGTGGTGGATCCGGGCGTGGGGACGGAGCGGCGGGCGCTCGCGGCGCAAACGGGCGGGCACTTCTTCGTCGCCCCCGACAACGGCCTCCTGTCGTTTCTACCGGCGGGGGCACCGTTCGCCTCCCTCCCGATACCGCCCGGTGCCGCGCCCACGTTCCACGCCCGCGATGTGTTTGCGCCGGCGGCGGGCCAGCTCGCGCTGGGTGCATCGTTGTCGCATCTGGGGCATCCCGTCAGCGACGTGTACCGTGCCCCGCTCCCCGCTCCCCGTCACGACGGCGCCGCCGTGGTCGGCGAGGTGATTTACGTCGATCGCTTCGGCACGCTGATCTCCAACATTGCGGGCGAGGCGGTCGAGCCGGGCGTACGCATCAAGGTGGGAAGTGTCGAGATCGGCACGTTGTCGCGCACGTTCGGCGATGTGCCGCGGGGCGTGCTGCTCGCGTTCGTCGGCAGCGGCGGCACGGTGGAGATCGCGGTGCGCGACGGCAGCGCGGCGCGACTGCTAGGAGTCGGAGTGGGAGCTGAAGTGCGGGCCTGAAGGCGTCGGGATCTTCACCTTCGCCATCACCCGCTCGACGAACCCAAACTCGGGTGCGAAGCGCGTCAGCTGCGCCAGCTCGCGCAGCAGCTTGCGCTCGCGCTCGGCGATGGCGCGGCAGTCGCCACACGACGCCAGGTGCGCCTCGCGCGCCGCGGGCAGCAGACCCTGCGCCCACAGCTCGAGTTCGTCTTCGGTCAGGTGCTGCAAGAGGGGCTGCGTCATTGGTCCGTCCTACGGGTGTCTCGGGGACTGAGTTTCACTCGCGCCGATCCTCCAGGTAGGTCCGTAATTCGTTGCGGGCGCGGTGGATATACGTCTTCACCGTGCCCAGCGGGAGATCCAGCATGCGGGCGATCTCCTCGTAGGAATGACCCTCCACGTGGCGCAGCAGGATACAGGAGCGGTACTCGGGGCGCAGCTTGGCGATCGCCCGCTCGATCGCTCCGCCCAGCTCGCGGGCCTCGAGCTCCTGGAGCGGCGACTCTCCCTTGTCGCCGAGCTGCAGGGAGGTGGCGCGCATGGCCTCGGGGGTCGTGGCGTTGGGCGAGCCGTCCAGCGAGAGCGTGTCGAGCTCCCGTTTCCGCAGCTGATCGATGGCGGCGTTGTTGGCGATCTTGAAAATCCACGACGAAAAGCGGAACTGCGGATTGTACAACCCGAGTCCGTTGAGGACCTTGATGAAGGTTTCCTGCGCGAGGTCTTCCGCGAGCCCGCGATCGCGCACCATGCGATAGATGAGCGAAAACACGGGCCGCTCGTAGCGGCGCACCAGCTCGCGAAACGCCGCTTCGTGACCCTGTTTGGCCCACTCGACGACCTCCTGGTCGCTGGCGCCTGTCAGGTGGCCCGGCCTATCTTTCGCGCCTATGGCGCACCCCTTGGGAAGGTCCACGGACCTCCCGCCTGCCGCGCCGGCGGGCAAGCGGTCCTACGTGCGTGACATGTTCGCCGCGATCGCGCCACGCTACGACTTTCTGAATCATCTCCTCAGTCTCAACGTGGACCGTTCCTGGCGCCGGGCAGCCGTGCGGCGGCTCGGCTGGGAGCGACGGCCGGGTGGCACCTATCTCGACCTCTGCGCCGGTACGCTCGAGCTTGCGGCCGCCCTGGCCCGCGAGCCCGGGTTCGCCGGGCGCGTCGTGGGCGCGGACTTCGTGCTGCAGATGCTCGCCCTGTGCAAGGGCAAGACACCCCGCGCCCGGCCCATGGGCGCGGACGCACTGACACTGCCCTTCGCCGCCGGGCAGTTCGACGGGGCCATGTGCGCGTTCGGTGTGCGCAACCTCGCGGATCTCGATGCCGGCTTGCGGGAAGCCCACCGGGTCCTGCGACCCGGCGCCCGTTTCGTGGTGCTCGAATTCACGACGCCGCGCTTCGCCGCGCTGCGCGCCCTGTATCTGTTCTATTTCCGGCGCGTGCTCCCCGCGATCGGCCGGGCGGTGTCGAAACATAGGGACGCCT
>CBFHAJ010000191.1:0-6194 GCA_965653495.1 uncultured bacterium
GAGCCCCAGGTCGCGGGCGAACTTGCTGACCACCGAGTCCGCGTCCACGTCGATGCTGACCGCTACAACCTAGAACCCCCGGCCCCCCACACCTCCGCCCATGCGTCGCGAGAGGCGCTCCAGGGCCGGCATTTCCACGCGGCACGGCTGGCACCAGGTCGCCCAGACGTTCAGCACGACGACCTGACCGCGGTAGTCGGCGAGCGTGACGCTCCGTCCCGTCGCCAGGTTCTTGGCGTGGAAATCCGGCGCGCGCGACCCGACGCCGATGAGATCGATCTGCGGGCGGATCTTCACGGCGAGCGCCGTGCCGAACACGACGGCCATCAGCGCGCCAAGCACGATGCTCCAGCGGCGCGCGTCGCTCATACGGTCACCAGACAGCGGCGCTTCAGCTCCTGCACTTCACGGGCCGGGTCGCCACCCGCGAACACCGAGTGTCCGGCGACAAACGTGTCCCCGCCCGCCGCGTGCGCCGCGGCGATCGTGTGCGTCGTGATGCCGCCGTCCACCTCGAGAAAGGCGCGGGAGCGATGCGCTGTCAGGAGCTCGCGTGCCCGGCGGATCTTGTCGTTCGAGCCCGGCAGATAGGTCTGGCCACCGAACCCCGGGTTCACCGTCATGATGAGCAGCACGTCCACGTCGGCCAGCACTTCTTCGGCGAGCGACAGCGGGGACCCCGGGTTGAGGGCCAACCCGGCGAGCATGCCGTGGCCGCGCGCGGCGGTGAGGAGGCGCTGTACGTGCACCGTCGCCTCGGGGTGGAAGGTGAACACCGAGGCCCCCGCCGCGGCGAACTCCTCGACATACCGCTCGGGCTCGACCACCATGAGATGCACGTCGATCGGCTTGTCGGTGAGCCGGCGCAGGGTCTCGATCATGTTCGCCCCGAACGTGAGATTCGGGACGAAGCGCCCGTCCATGACGTCGACGTGCAGCCAGTCGGCGCCGCCCTCGAGCGCCTGGCCCACCTGCTCGGCGAGCCGGCTCAAGTCGACCGAGAGCACGCTCGGCGCGATGCGAATGCCGTTCGTCGTCATGATCACTAGGGGCTCCGGGCCACGACGATGTCCACCACGGTGCCGGGCGCCGCGAGCGTGCCGGCCGCCGGCTTCTGCGCGATCACCGTCCCGGGCGTCCCGTCCGTCGAGCGCCGCCGCGTCACGGTGCCCAGCGCCAGGCCGTCGAGCTCGAGGCGCGTGCGGGCGTCCGCTTGCGACAGGCCCAGCAGGCCGGGAACGGGAATCGTGGGTGCTCCCCGGCTCACGACGATGGTGACCGCCGCCCCGGGGCTCAACAGCGTCGAGGCCGCCGGCCGCGTGATCATGGTGACGCCGGGCGCCGCGGCGGCCTGCACCGATTCCACTTGCGCCACCGTGAGGCCGGCCGCCGTGACCAGCTGCTGCGCGAGGGGCCCGTCCAGCCCCGTCACGTTGGGTACAGGAATCTTGGCCGGACCGTCGCTCGACACCAGGGTCACCCGCAATCCGGCGGGCGCGCTCACCCCCGGTGGCGGGTCCTGCCAGATGACGCTGCCCTGCGGCGCCGTGGGGTGCGACTCGGTCCCCCCGTCCTGGACCTCCAGTCCGGCTTTCTTCAGCATGGTCCCGGCCTCGTCGGCCGGAAGCCCCAACACGCGTGGCACCACGTCGTGCCCATGGAGCAACGGAGCAGGGAACAGCACGAGGTACGCCGTGAGATAACCGGCGAGGAGCGCCCCCAGGAGCCCCAGACCCCAGCGCTCCAGGGCCGTCCCGCGCAGCTTCGGGAGGGTCCAGGTTTCCATGGGCGGAAGGTGGCGACGGAGCCGCATCACCGCGTCCGCGTCAGACGAGCCGCGTACGCCCCGTCGATCCTGTGACGGTGTGGCAGCGACTGGAAGTCTCCGTCCGACGTGTAGAAGGTGCCGGCCACCGCGCCAGCAGCGGGCGCGCGGGCGAACTCGGGGTGGCGAGCCAGGAATCCGTTCACGGTATCGCGATTCTCCTCCGGCTCGAGCGAGCACGTGGCGTAGACGAGCATGCCTCCAGGACCCACCAGCGTCGCAGCGGCCTCGAGCAGGCCCCGCTGCCGGGTGGCCGCCCGCGCGATCACGCGGGGCGTGACGCGCCAGCGCGCATCGGGATGACGGGCCATGGTGCCCGTGGCGGAGCATGGTGCGTCCACCAGCACGGCCGCGAGCGTCCCCCGCGCGAACGGCGCCGCCAGAAGATCGGCGACGGTCACGCGAATCGCCACTCCCGCCCGCCGGGCGGTGTCCGCCAGCCGGCCCAGGCGATCGCGGCGCGCATCCCCCGCGATCACTCGGGCCCCGGCCCGCTCCAGCATCACCGCCTTCCCGCCAGGCGCCGCGCACGCGTCGTAGACTACCGTTCCAGCCGGGATCGCCGCGAAGCGGCAGACCAGCGCGGCGGCGGGGTCCTGGACGATGAACGCACCCTCGGCGAAGCCGGGCAGGTGTGCGGGGTTCGGGATTCGGGACTCGGGGCTCGGGAGCAGCTTCAAACCTGTGCCAAAGGGCGCGTCTTCTACCCCGACACCCGCGTCGATGAGCCGCCGGCGCAACGTGTCTCGATCCCATCGCACGGGCTGCACGATGAGAGAAGGTCTCCCGTCATTCCACTCGCTGAGCCGCTTGGCCTGTTCGTCCCCGAACTGGCGCTGCCACCGCGTCACGAGCCAGCGTGGATGGGTTTCGCCCGAGTCCCGAGCCCCTAGCCCCGAGCCCCGCTGCAGTTTCCGCAACGCCTGGTTCACGTACCGCGCCCCACCTTCGCCTCCCAGCTCGCGCGCCAGCTCCACGCTCGTCGACACGGCGGCATACGCGGGCACGCGCGTCAGCGCGCGCAGCTGATAGGCGCCCAGTCGCAGCACGTCGTGGAGACGGGGGTCGGTGCGTGAGAGATCGAGCCGGCGGTCGAGGTCGGCCTGGTGACGCAGCACGCCCGCGGCGAGCTGATACGCGAGGCGGCGGTCGCGCTCGGCGAGCCCCGGGAGCGCACGATCGCGGGCGGATTGGAACGTGACCCCGGAGCGCACGGAGTCGAGGATCTGCAGGGCTGCCCGCCGGGCGCCGCTAATCCAGCATCCCCTCGACGGGCGAGGAGGGCATCGCGACCTCGCGCTTGGGCATGCGACCGGCGAGGAAGGCGGACCGGCCGGCTTCGACCGCGAGCCGCATGGCATGCGCCATGGCGACGGGGTCGCGGGCCGCGGCCAGCGCGGTGCTCATCAGGATCCCGTCCACACCCTGCTCCATCGTCAGGCACGCGTCCGACGCGGTCCCCACGCCCGCGTCCACCACGACGGGCACCGTGAGCCGCCGTTTGATGGTGCGAATGCCGTACGGCTCGAGCAGCCCGAGCCCGCTCCCGATGGGGGAGGCGAGTGGCATCACCGCCGCGCAGCCGACGTCTTCGAGCCGCAGCGCGGTGATGAGATCGGCATTCGTGTAGGCGAGCACCTTGAAGCCGTCCTTCACGAGCGTGCGCGCCGCGTCCACCAGGCCGACGACATCCGGCAGCAGCGTCTCCTGGTCGCCGATCACTTCGAGCTTGACGAAGTCGTTGAAGCCGGCCTCCCGTGCCAGGCGCGCGTAGCGCACGGCGTCGTCCGCGGTGAAGCACCCCGCCGTGTTGGCGAGCAGGAAGTATCTCTGGGGGTCGAGGTGATGCAGGATCCCCGCCTCGTTGTTGCGATCGAGATCGACGCGCCGCACCGCGACGGTCACGATCTCGGCGCCGGAGGCCTCGATGGCCCGCACCATCGTCTCGTTGTCGCGATACTTGCCCGTGCCCACCATGAGGCGGGAGTGAAACGTGCGTCCCGCGATCTCGAAGGGCGTGTCGCGAACGGTGTCTACTGCGGCAGTCATGCGGTCAGCCCCCTCCCACAAAGTGCACCAGCTCGATCGCGTCGCCCGCGGAGATGGTGACGTCGCCGAGCCGGGGGCGGCGCACGATCGCGCGGTTGTGCTCCACGACCACCGTGCGCGGATCGAGCGCCAGCGAGCGCAGCAGCTCCAGCAGGGTGACGCCGGAGGCAACGGCCCGGTGCTCCCCGTTCACGATCACGTCGATCGACTGGCTCATGGCTTCCATGGCTCCAACAGGCGTCGTGCCGCGTCGGCGGGATCGGCCGCGTCCCACAGGGCGCGGATCGCCGCCACGCCATACGCGCCGGCCTCGCGCAGCTCGAGGACCCGTTCCGGCGTGACTCCCCCGATCGCGATCACCGGTACGCCGAGGCTCACGATGGGTCGGAGCCGCGCCACACCGAGCGGCTTTGCGTCCTGATGTGTAACGGTCGGGTACACTGGTCCTACTAGAAGATAGTCGGCGCCCGCGGCCCGCGCGGCGGCCGCCTCTTCCACGTCGTGGACCGACTTGCCGATCCACCAGGCGGCGTTGAGCCGGCGCGCGTCTCCCGGCGCGAGGCTCGCCTGCGTGAGCTGCACACCGGCGGCGCCGGTCGCGAGCGCGACATCGAGGCGGTCGTTCACGAATAGACGGGTAGACGGGTAGACCGATAGACGGGTAGCTAATGCAAAATGCTCTAAACCCCCGAGCGTGTGGCCGCGGGCGTGCAACGCGAGGTGGGCACCGCCGGCCGACGCCAGCCGCCGAGCGACCTCCGCCAGGTCGGGCCGGCGGGCGATGCGCTCGTCGGTGACGGCGTGCAGGCGCGGCAACGGTCTCCCCCCGCCGCCCTTCACGTGAACCGGGCGTGCTCCTTCCGAACGCCGCGCATCCAGTCACCCGCGGCCATGCGGTCTTTGCCGGAGGGCTGAATTTCGTCGACTACGAGCGCTCCATCTCCCGTCGTTATCCGTAAACCGTCGTCCGTCATCCGTAAGTCGCCGGGCGATCCTTCGCCCTCGGCGACGCGGGCGCCGAACAGCTTCAGCTCGCGGCCGTCGAGCTCGGTCCAGGCGCCGGGCTTGGGGTCGAGCGCGCGGATCGCCCGCGCCACCCGGTCGGCGGGGTCGGTCCAGCGGATGCGTGCCACCTCACGCGTCAGCTTGGGGGCGTAGGTGGCGCGGGCGTGGTCCTGGGGCCTGGGCTTCAGGCCATCGGTCTCGAGCAGCGCCAGTGCTTCCACCAGGGCTTGCGCTCCCATCTCGGCCAGGTGCTCCGCCAGCTCGCCTCCCGTGACGTCAGCATCGACGTGATGCGGGATCTGGTGGAGAATCGGCCCTGAGTCGAGGCCCGGGTCCATCAGCATGATGGTCACCCCGGTCTGCTCGAGCCCGTTCAGGATCGCCCACTCGACCGGAGCAGCGCCCCGCAGGTCGGGGAGCAGGGAGGGATGCACGTTGATCATGCCGTGGCGGGGCACCGCCAGCAGGTCGGGCTTGAGGATGTGGCCGTACGCCACCACCACGCCCACGTCTGGCGCCAGCGCGCGCAGGCGCGCGACGAAGTCAGGATCGGTGGGACGCTCGGGCTGGAGCACGGGGAGGTCCTCGTCCGCGGCGGCGATCTTCACGGGCGGCGGCACGGCGGTGGAGCGGGAGCGGCCCTGCGGCTTGTCGGGCCGCGTGACGGCGGCCACGACATCGAACCCCTCACCCAGCAGGGCCTCGAGCGATGGGACGGCGAACTCGGGAGTGCCGAAGAAGACGACGCGCACTTACAGCTCGCCCGCCGGCTCGGGCGTGACCTCCTTCAGGTACCCGGTCTGTCCCTTGCGGGACCGTTTCCACTTGTTGAGCAGGAGGCCACGCTTCACGGCGCTCAAGTGGTCGAGGAACAGCACGCCGTCCAGGTGGTCGACCTCGTGCTGCACCGCGCGCGCCTTGAATCCCGAGAGCTCGGCCTTGTAGGGACGGCCGTCGCGGTCCAACGCTTCGACGGTGATGGTGAGGGGGCGCTCGACCTCACCGTAGATCTCCGGGATCGAGAGGCACCCCTCTTCGGCGTTCTCGTGCTCGTCGCCCACCGGCACGACGCGCGGGTTGATCAGCACCAGGGGTGGGGGGGCGTCCTCGCCCACGTCCACCACGGCCACGCGCGTCGCGAGGCCCACCTGGTTGGCGGCGAGACCCACGCCCTTGGCCGCGCGCATGGTTTCGAACAGGTCGTCCACCAGCCGGCGCACCTCGTCGTCCACGGTTGCGACCGGCGCGGCCCGTTGGCGGAGGACCGGCGAGCCGAGCAGGTGGAGTTGACGAACGGTCATTGCGGCTTGGGCTC
>CBFHAJ010000192.1:0-6133 GCA_965653495.1 uncultured bacterium
AGGTCAAGCGGCCCGAGCTGCGCACGCCCGACAGCGCTACCCACCGCGTCGGTGCCGAGCCGTCCGAGAAGTTTCGCAAGCATCGCCACGCCGTCCCGATGCTGTCACTCGCCAACGCCTTCAACGAGACGGCGCTCGCCGAATGGGAAGACCGGAACGCGCGGCTCGTGCCGGAGGTGCGGACGGAGGGCTACGCGCTCGAGGTGAAGATCGACGGCGCGGCGGTGAGTCTCACCTACGTGGACGGCGTGTTCACGATCGGCGCCACGCGCGGGAACGGCGTGGAAGGCGAAGACGTCACGGCGAACCTGCGGACGGTGCTCGACGTGCCGCTGCGGCTGCGCGGCAAAGGCTGGCCCCAACAGATGGAGGTGCGGGGCGAAGTGTACCTGTCCAAGTCCCGCTTCGCCAAGCTGAACCATGAGCGCGAGCGCGCCGGCGAGCCGACGTTCGCCAACCCCCGCAACGCGGCCGCCGGCGCGCTGCGCCAGCTCGACCCCAAGATCACGCGCAGCCGGGGGCTCCGCATCTTCTGCTTCCACGTCGAGGCCGCAGCAGGGCAGAAACTCGTTGCCGCCAGCCAGCACGAGCTGCTGGGCCAGCTCGCGGCGTGGGGGTTTCCGGTCGAGCCTCACCACGAGCTGGTGGCCGACCTCGCGGGGGCGCATCAGGTGGTCGCGAAACTCGAGCCGCTGTTGGCCAAGCTTGATTACGGCGCCGACGGCGTCGTGGTCAAGGTGAATCCGCTGGCGCTGCACGCCGAGCTGGGCACCGTGGGCGACCGCGAGCCCCGCTGGGCCATCGCCCGCAAGTTCGCGCCGGAGGTGCAGGTCACGAAGCTCAAAGAGATTCGCATCAACGTGGGGCGCACGGGGGCGCTCAATCCCTACGCCGTGCTCGAGCCCGTCGAAATCGGCGGCGTCACGGTCTCGACCGCCACCCTCCACAACTTCGATCTGATCGAAGCCAAGGACATCCGCGAAGGCGACTGGGTGGAGGTTACACGCGCCGGCGAGGTGATCCCCCAGGTGCTCGGCCCCGTGATCAAAAAGGGTGTGCGCCGGGCGCGGCCCTATCAGCCACCGGAGCGCTGCCCGGTCTGCAAGTCGAAGGTGGAACACCCCCTCGACGAGGTGATGGTGTACTGCCCGAACGTGTCGTGCCCGGGACGGGTGTTCGAGGGCATCGTCCACTTCGCGGCGCGCAGCGCGATGGACATCCGCGGCCTCGGCCCCGAGCGTGTGAAGGCGCTGCTCGACGCCAAGCTGATCCAAAACGTCGCCGACCTGTACGACCGCAAGAAGGTGAGCCTGATGGCGCTGCTCGCCCTGGAGGGGTTCGCGGAGAAATCCGCGCAGCAGCTGCTCGACGCCATCGACGCCTCCAAGCAGCAGCCGCTGTCGACCCTGCTGTTCGCGCTGGGTGTCCGGCACGTCGGCGTCCAGGGTGCCAAGCTCCTGGCGCGGCACTTCGGCACCATGAAGGCCCTCGCCAAGGCCGGCGTCGCCGAGATCAACGAGATTCGGGGGATCGGTCCGGCGATCGCCGAAGCCGTCGCGGGGTTCTTCCGTGAGCCCCAGAACGAGAAGCTGCTGAAGCATCTCGAGGAGCTGGGCCTCAACATGAAGGAGCCGGCCGTCACCGAGCTGGAGGGCCCGCTCGCAGGTCAGACGTATGTCGTCACCGGGACGTTGCCGTCTCTCTCGCGGGGCAAGGCGGCCGAGGTGATCGTGGCCGCTGGTGGACACGTGACCGACAGCGTCTCGAAGAAGACGACAGCGCTGGTGGTGGGCGCGGATGCCGGCTCGAAGCTCGACAAGGCGAAGGCGCTCGGCATTCCGGTGATCGACGAGGCCGAACTCTTGCGCCGCGCCCGCGCCAAACCCTAAGTTGCCGTGCGATATGACCCCTCAGGGCAGTTCCGGCGCCGCGTCCGACGGACTCACGATCGGACGCGGCGCTCTGCTTCAGCTCCATCGCAGCCTGCTACGCGACGCCGGCGACGCTGCCATCCCCATTCTCCAGGAGGTTGGCTTCGCGGCCGGGGAAGGCATCTACCAGGCGTTCGCTGCCTGGCTCAGCGCCGGTCGCGGCGTGGCGAGTCCCACCGAGCTGGACGCGGGCCAGCTCGACGGCGCGCTGTCCGAGTTCTTCCAGGCGATCGGGTGGGGGGCGGTGCGCATCGCCCCACTGGGCAACTCCGCGCTGGTGGTGGATTCGTCGGATTGGGCCGAAGCAGAACCGGGCAGCGCCGACACGCCCATGTGCTTTTTCTCCTCGGGGATGCTGGCGGATTTCTTCGGCCGGTTGTCGGGCGAGCCGGTGGCGGTGATGGAGGTGGAATGCCGTTCGAAGAGCGACGTGCGCTGCCGGTTTCTCTCGGCGGCTCCTGACACGCTCAACGCCGTGTACGAGGAGATGGCGAAGGGGAACGATTACGAAGTCGTGCTCGGCGCGCGGAGCTAGCTGTCGCGCCCAAGACACCCATTCAACATGTAACGAGCGGAACTCCCTACCTCGGCACAGCCGTTGCACAAACGGTAGTCGACCCAGGAGGGTACCATGCTCGTCCTACAACTCAACGACGCAGAAACTGCCGTACTGACGCGTATAGTCGATCTGTATGCGGCGGAGCTCAAGAAGGCCGCGGCGGATCCAAATCGGCGTGACCTGAAGATCCAGGTGCAGCGGGAGCTCCCGCTGCTGCGAGACGTCCTCGCGCAGCTCGTGTCGCAACGCGCCGCGTAGCTGTCAGCGTCGCGCCACGCTCACACCATCCAGTAACACCGACGGCGCGGACCGGGACCCCGCCCAACGGCGGTCCCGGCCGTAGCCGCCCACGCGCTTCCACAGCTCGTAGGCATTGCCGGCGATCGCGGCGTCCTTCACGCGACCCGCGATCGCGCCGCGCTCCACCCGGTAGGCGAGCGCGACCGGATGGCTGAACGCCCCGCCGATCACGTTCCCCTGCCCCACGCCGATCAGCTCGTCGACGAGCAGCCCGTCCCGCACATCCCGCAGCAAGCCGCCACCCAATTCACTCGTTTCTCCGAGGCCCGAGCCCCCATCCCCGAGTACCAGATTTGTGTATCCGGGAGCGGGCTTCCCGAAGATCGACCGCTGGCCATGGCCGGTGCTCACGGTCTTCGCCCGCGCCGCGGTCTCGAGGTCGTAAATGAACTGCTGTACGACACCGCGCTCCACGAGCGCCGTCGTGCGCGACGGCACGCACTCGTCGTCGAGCGGGCGTGACGCCACGCGGCCGGGCCGCAGCGGGTCGTCGCTGAGCGAGAACTGCGCGTCGAACATCCGTTCGCCCACCTTGCCGGCGAGCGGCGAGACACCCTGGAGCACCGCCTTACCCGAGAGCGCCTGCGTTACGGGGAGCATCAGCGCGGAGAGGCCCGAGGGAGTGAACACGACCGGCAGCGCGCCCTCCGGCGGCGCCACGATCTTCAGGCCGTGCTCCAGGCGCTGGATGATCCCTTCGACCAGCGCGGCGAGGGCCGCCTCGGGGGGCAGGCCCGCGCCATCCCAGGAATCGCCGATCGCGAGCACGTCGTCGCCCGCGATGCGCCACACCTCGGCGCTCACGGCGACGCCGGTGGAGCGGTACGCTCCCGCGGCACCCGCGGAATTGGCGACCTTCGTCTCCGCTGCCTCGCGCTCGATCGTGACGTTGACCCGACACCCGTCGCGCGCGAGCCGCTCCAGCAGCGAGCGGCCCAGGGAGACGAAGTGGTCGAGCGCGGCGTCGGCCGCGGCGGCGACGAAGGTGGTGACGCTGGGAACCGGAACGGCACGAGGGAAGACGAGCTCGACGGCCTCACCGAGCCCGGCGGAGGCGAGCGCCCGTGCGACCAGCTCGCCGGGGGCGGCGTCGATCGCCGTGCTCCCCGCGATGCCCACGCGGCCGCGATGGCGCATGCGGAGATTCGCACCCGCCTCCTCCGAAATACCCGCCGCCTTGAGGCGGCCCCACTCGAACGCGACGGACGTCCGCTCGACCCGGCGCCACAGGGCGTCGGCGCCGCCATCCGCGCGCCGCCCCGCCAGCTCGAGCAATTGCTCGATCATGCGGCGCCGACGTCGCCGCCGACGAGCGCCTCCTCGATGCGCACGTGCGGCGCCCCCTCGGTGACCGGGAGGGGAGACTGACCGCCCTTGCCACAGCCGCCGCCCATCTGATTCCAGCGGAAGTCCCCGGCGATGTGGTCGATCCGGTCCAGCGTCTGGAACAGGTTGCCCGCGAGCACGACGTCCTTGACCAGCTCCGCCACGTGGCCGTCACGGATCATGTGCCCGTAGGCCGCCGTGAACGAAAAGTTCTCGAGCAACGTCTGGCCGCCGAACGCGCCGCAGGCGTACACGCCGAGCTTCACGTCGCCGATGAGATCTTCGAAGCTCCCTTTGCCGTTCCCGATGTACGTGTTGGTCATGCGAACGATCGGCGGATGCCGGAACGAGATGGCACGCGCGTTGCCGGTGGCCTGCTCGCCCATCGTGGCCGCCGTCTCGCGCGAGTGCAGCCGGCCCACGAGGATTCCTTCGCGGATGAGGACGGTGTCCTGCGTGGGCGTCCCCTCGTCGTCGAAGGGCAATGTGCCGCGCAGGCCCGGCGTCGCCCCGTTGTCGCCCGCGTTGAGCACCGGCTTTCCGAAGCGGCGACCCAGCGTCATCATCTCGCGGGCCTGCGGGTTCTCGTACACGAAGTCGGCCTCGGACAGGTGACCGAAGGCTTCGTGAATGAACACGCCCGCGAGCTCGGGATCGAGGATGACGGGATACGCCCCGCCCCGCACCATGGGAGCCTCGAGCAACGCGACCGCCCGCGTGGCCGCATCGCGGAATCCCGCGGCGCAGTCCTGGACGGAATTCCACCCGCGCCGCAAGCCGATCGACTCGAGCCCCTTTTCGATGGTGCCGTCTCGCCGCGCCACCGCCGTTCCCGACAACGTGACCTCGGGGCGCAACTCGTGGAGCCGGGTGCCCTCGGAGTTCACATACCAGTATTCACTGACCTCGTCCCGGTAGATGGCGACGGTGTCTACGATGCGATCGCTCACGCCCAGCAGCTCGCCGTTGTAGGCCTCGAGCAGCCGTTTCTTCTCGGCGAGGGGGATGCCTCGCACATCGCCGTCGAGATCGAGGATGGCGTCGGCCTCGTGGGGTGCCACGGCGGCCAGCCGGATCGGCGGCGAGACCCGCACGGCGCGCGACAGCTCCGCGGCGCGCGCCACCATGGCCTCCAGCCGATCGAGCGACGTGAAGGACGCCACCCCCCAGCCGCCGCCCGCGTGCAGCGCGCGCACGAAGCCGCCCTGGTCCTCGCTCGCCGTGGCGGACTCGAGGCGCCGGCCGCGGAAGGTCACAGCGGTACTCCAGGTGCGTTCGACGCGGATTTCGGTGTACTCGGCGGGCGAGCGCGCCAACGCCGCGGTGAGTCGGTCGATCAACCCCCGAGTTCCTTGAGCTTCGCGGCGTAGTCGGGTCGCATCACGATTTCCCCATCGATGATCACTTCGCGGTCCCAGGGCAGGATAATGAAGGTGTCGGTCTGGAGGGCGTAGTAGTCGGGCCGGTATTCGCCGGTGCGGAACGAGACGGCCGTCTTGACGGCCGCGGGCTTGAGCTCTCGCACCGCCGCGAGTCCCAGTTTCATGGTCGCGCCCGTGTCACAGGTCTCGTCCACAATCAGGACGTTGCGGCCGGTCACGATGCGCGGCGGGCCGGCGATCACCACCGGACGCCCCCCGGTCTCGGTTCGCGTGATGGCCATCGACGCGAAATCGCGCTGCAGGATGCTCGCGACCACCGCCCCGGGAATCACGCCCGCCCGCGCGATCCCGATCACGACGTCGGGGTCGTACTCCCGGAAGATCTTGAGCGCCAGCGCCCGGCACATCTCGCCGAAGAACGGCCAGTCGACCTCGAGCACGCCATGCGGCGGCTTGCGCGGGACGCCCATGTTCCGTGGCGAGCGCGGGGGCGGCGGCGGGGTTGGGGGCGGGGGCGGCGGGGGCGGCGTGCGCGGCGCGGCGGGCATGGGGGGGGAAGCTACATTGCAAAGTGAAGGAGCCGCAAGCTATTTTCGGCCCATGGGTTTCTGGCGCCGCCTGTTCGGCGGCTCGGG
>CBFHAJ010000193.1:0-6035 GCA_965653495.1 uncultured bacterium
TACGTCGCGACCGTGACGCACGGCTACCGCGAATTTCTCGACCGGCTGGCCGCCGGCGACCGGCGTCCGCCCACCCCCGCCGAAATCCAGCCCCTGGTGCAAATCTTCTCGCGCGGCTTCACGGGCGGGATGTACGGCGGCCGCGCGGGGCGGGACTACGTGACCCGCACCCAGCCCGACAACCGTGGCGCGATCCTTGGCGTCGTCATCGGCCGCGAAAACGACGAGCTCATCGTTTCGGTCTCGCAGCCGATCCAGCCCGGCGACGGGCTCGGCTTCGAGCATCCCGCGGGAGCCGCCAAAGGCAACCGCGGGTTCGGAGTTCGCAGCGTCCGGACGATGGGGGGCGGGGGGGGCCGAGAGCAGGCGAAGGTCCGCCAGGCGATCCAGCCGGCGGAGGATATTCCGGCCGGGTGGACCGTGGTGCGCTCCGCCGAAGCCGCGCTGCTCGCCCGTGCACGTGAGAGCTTTGCCGCCGTTCCCTCTACGGGGACGCCAAAAGGTATCAGGATGGATGTGAAAGTACTGGGTGCCGCAGGCGGGCCGCTGACGCTGATCTGCCGTGCCGGCGCCGACGAAGTAACAGTGCAGAGCACGACTCGACTCGCCCCCGCGACTCGCCACGGCCTCGACGCAGCACGCCTGCGTGAACAGCTCGGCCGCCTCGGCGAGACTCCTTTCACACTGGGCGACATGGATGTGTGTGGCCTCGGGGAGGACCTGTTTATTCCGGTGAGCGTCCTCAATGATCTACGACGGGAGGCAACAGGGATCCTCGTTCGCGTCCGCCACGAGGCGCGCGATCGAGCGATCGCCGCAGCGATCGCGAGCGTGGCGCAAACAGGCCGTCACGACGACCGCACGCCGCTCCTCGTCGCCGAAGTCTGGCGTCTCGAGGATGCGCTACTCGCGGCAGCAGCAGGGGCCGACGAGATCTCGCTCGACGTATTCTTGCGTCATCCGATGCCTCCGGTCGCGCGCGTCAAGCAGCTCGCCACCGAGCTGTCGCAGCGCGGAGTCACCCTGCGACTGCGGCTGCCTACGATCGTCAGGCCCGCCGACCGCAAGCACGTCGAGAAGTGGTTGGCGCTCGGTACACCGCTGGTCAGTGGGCACCTGGGCATGGTCGCCGAGTTGGCGGGGGCCGAAGGACGCGACGTGGTCGCAGATTACGCCGTCAACGTCTTCAACCAGCACAGCGCTGCCGAGGTGTTCGGGCTGGGCGCGCGTCGCATCGTGCTGTCGGTCGAACTGACCGGCGCTGAGATGGCGCAAGTCGCCGCGCCCTGGGAGGGCAGGGGCTTCGAGGTGTTTGCGTACGGTCGCCCCGAGGGCATGACGCTCGAGCACTGCGTGCTATCGGCCGCGTTCGACCGCGAGGTCGCCACGTGCCGTGACCTCTGCGTTCAGAAACATCCCGCTGTCGCGCTCACCGATCCTGCGGGGTACGTCTTCCCAGTGGCCACCGATTACGCCTGCCGCAACCGCCTGCTGCATTCCCGTCCGGTGGACGGCTCCGCGTACCTGCCGGAGCTATGGCGCGCCGGATTTCATACCTATCGGCTGGTGTTCAACGTCCCGGGCGATCCCGTCGCGCGGGTGACGGCCGCGTATCGCGTATCGCTCGCTGCACTGGCCGAAGGTCGTACGCCGGACCCGGCCGAAGTGCGGACGGTGACGGGTCGGGAGTATACACGCGGTCATTTCGCGCGGGCGGTGTGATGCCATTGTTGTACCATTTCTCATTATAGGGGGACCGCATGAGAGTCTTGCGCGTAGCGCTCGCCTTCGTTGTCATGCCCATCGCCGTCACGTTCGCTCCACTCAGTGCAGGCTCCGCCCAGCAGGCGCCGCCGAACCCGATCACAGCCGTCATGAAGCAGCGCACGCTGACGTTTCAGCAACGTCTGGCCCAGGCGTTCGATTCGATTCCCGAGAGAATCTTCGGATACAAGCCGACACCGGCGCAGATGAGTATCGGAGACATCGCGCAACACGTGGCAGACGACAATTATTTCTACTGTGACCAGTTCGGTGCGATGAAGGGCGTGCGCGCTGCCGAGGACACGACCACGCCGGACACGATCAAGGCGAAGTGGCCGAAGGACAAATTGGTCGGTCAACTGAAGACGTCGTTCAAGTTCTGTGAGGACGCGCTCGCGCAACTCGACGACGCGAAGCTTGGTGACCAGATCACGCGAACGCTCGGTAACGGGCAAACGCGCACCGTGACGCGGGCTGGTCCTGTTATGGGGCACATCATCGATATGGCGGACCACTACAGCCAGCTCGCGAATTACATGCGGCTGAACAACATTCTCCCGCCGACCGCGCTTCCGCGCCCCCGTCCTTCCGGAGGCACTGAGTAGTGATCCTACGGTGACCTGGCGGTGGAATCGCGCGCCTTCTGCGCGCGCTGCCACGTCGCGAACTCACTCAGCAACCGGAACCCCTCCCGGCCGCTCAAGTCTCGATAAAGCGTGTCGGGAGCTGCCCCATTCCGCTTTACGATGAGGAGTCCCCCCGCCGAGCGACCGCGTGGCAGGGGTTGGAGGTCGATGTCGCTTTCCGCAAGCGAGTGCCGGATGGTGCCTCTAGGGCCGCGGCGAATGATCGCCGAGTCGGTCAGTAGCAAGGCATCCGCGAACGTGTGATTGGCCTGGATGAAAACGAACCTCACGCGCTCATTCGCGCCCACGCTCCCCGTCTGGCGCGCCAAGCGCACGATCGAATCCGGCACCCTACTACCTGACTCGATCAAGGCGGGATCGGCACCCTCGCCACCGCCCACCAGGAATCGCAGCACCC
The DNA here is from genome assembly GCA_965653495.1 of uncultured bacterium. Taxonomy (GTDB): domain Bacteria; phylum Gemmatimonadota; class Gemmatimonadetes; order Gemmatimonadales; family GWC2-71-9; genus AG41. The sequence goes on from CBFHAJ010000193.1 coordinate 2,809, forward strand.
CTATTGCCAGGCGGACCGCGATCACGATCACGGGCACCGCGCCCGCCCCGGCGATCAACGCATAGATCCCGCGGCGCTTCCAGCGACGGCGTCGGACCTGCGCCGGTGTCAGCAGCCCGTCCGGCGTGCTCGCCGCCGTCAATTCCCTCACAGCCTCGGCCGCCGTTGGTCGGCTCGCCGGGTCCTTGGCCAACATCCGGTCTACCAGCCGAACGAGCGCCACCGGCGTCTCACGCTCACGCTCTGAGACCTGCGGGATGGGCGCCGAGATGTGTTTGGCGATCACTTCCGTTGCGTTGCGTCCCGGGAAGGGACAGGTGCCCGTGAGCATCTCGTAGAGCACGACGCCCAACGCATAGACATCGGAGCGCCCATCGAGTTGCTCGCCGAGCGACTGCTCGGGGCTCATGTACAACGGTGTACCGGAGACCGATCCGGGCGCGTCGCGCGTCCCCCCCGGTCGCGAAGTGACGAGCGCGATCCCGAAGTCGGTGACGGCCGCATTGCCGTTGGCGTCGAGCAGGATGTTCGCGGGCTTGATGTCACGGTGCACCACGCCAACGGCGTGCGCCGCCGCCAGTGCCTGCGCGCACTCGAGCGCGATCCGGGCCGCTTCCGCAGCCGGAAGCTTGCCCGCGGCGATCCGGTGCTGCAGAGACTGGCCGGGGAGGAGTCGCATGACGAGATACAACAGTCCGCCCGTCGAATCCGCGGAGTACAGCGGCACGATGTGCGGATGCTCGACCGCGGCGATCGTCCGCGCCTCGTGCAGGAATTGCTGCTCGCGGGTGGCGTCGACCGCGAGCGACGGATCCAGCACCTTGATGGCGACGTCGCGCTCGAGGAACGGATCGTGGGCGCGGAATACGGCGGCGAACGCTCCCTGTCCCAGCAGGTCGCCGAGCTGGAGCCGCTCCCCGAGCGCCGCCGCGAGCCTGGGCCGCAACCTGGCGATATCGATGCCCATCGCCTGAAGTATGCCGTGAAGTCTCCCAGCCCGCACGCCACAGCGATATGTTCTCGCCCTAGTGCGATGAGCGACGAGCTGGCGAGAGCCGAAGCGCAGGTCGCAGCGCGCAGCGCCGAGCTGAAGAAGGTGCTGGGCGTCCGCGACCTGGCCCTGACGCAGATCCTGTTCATCATCGGGCTGACGTGGATCGGCGTGGCCGGCAAGCTCGGGCCCTCGCACGTGGTGCTGTGGCTCACCGCCGCGGTGCTGTTCTACCTGCCGCTGACCGCCGTGGTCATCTGGCTGAACCAGCTGATGCCGCTCGAGGGCGGGCTGTACCAGTGGGCGAAGCTCGGCTTCAACCAGACGATCGGCTTCATGGTCGCCTGGAACCTGTGGCTGTACGTGATCCTGTTCGCTTCCGAGCTGGGCCTCACGGTCGCGACGTACCTGTCGTACGCGCTGGGGCCGGGCGCGGCCTGGATGACGACGAGCGCCTGGTTCGTGTCGCTGGCTTCCGCGCTGGCCATTGCGCTGCTGGGCACGCTGGCGTTTCTCGGCTTGTCACTCGGGAAATGGGTCCACAACGCCGGCGGCCTGTTCATGATCGTGATCTTCGCGGTCCTGATCCTGCTGCCGCTCCTTGGCCTCGCGACCGGTCAGCTGCAGTCGTACCACCCGTTCCGCACCGAGATGCCGGCGCTCTCGCTGTTCAATCTCAACGTGCTCGGCAAGATGTGCGTCGGCGCGTTTGGCGGGTTCGAGTACCTGGCCATCCTGGCAGGCGAAACGCATTCGCCCGCCAGGGCGGTGAGGCGGTCCGTGTACTACGCCGCGCCGGTCATCACGCTGTTCTTCATGCTCGGCACCGCGACGGTGGTGGCTTACATCCCGCGAGACGACATCGACTTGATCGGCCCGCTACCGCAGGTGCTGCGCGCCGGGTTCGGACCGTTTGGGCGAGCCGGGACACTGGTCACGATCGCGATCGTGATGACGCTGGTGATGCGCGTGTCCCAGATCAGCGTCGCCTTCACGGCGGTGACCCGGCTCCCGATGGTCGCGGGCTGGGACCGCCTGCTGCCCGCGTGGTTCAGCCGCCTGCACCCGACGCACCGGACGCCCGTCAACTCGATCCTGGTGGTGGCCGTATTCTCGTTCGCGATCTCGGTGCTCAGCCTGGCCGGCGTGGGGCAGGCCGAAGCGTTCCAGCTGATGTTCAATGCGAACGGCATCTTCTACGGGCTCACGTACCTCGTCATGTTCGCGATACCCCTGGTCGGCCTGCGCGGCGTGAACCCCCGGCCGCCGTGGTGGATCAAGGCCGCGTCGCTGTCGGGTTTGTTAATCACGGTGCTGTACACCGTGCTGTCGCTGTTCCCAATCATCCAGGTGACGAGCGCGTCCAGTTTCGCGCTCAAGATTTCGGTAGTGATCGTGGTGTTGAACCTGGTGGGGGTGGGCATCCTGATGGCCGGGACGCGGCGCTGGTAGGCCCAGATTTTGCTCTTGTTTTTGACCATGGTGAAGAAGCGACCTGCACTCCTTGTTATCGCCGCGCTGGCTGCCTGCTCCAACTCGCCGACCGCGCTCGACCTGGGTGCGCTCAACCTGAGTGGGAGGTGGACGCTGGTTGATTCCGCGACGGCGGTCCAAACGGACACCGACGTTGTTTATGCCACAGTGGTGGCCCGCGGCACGGTCGTCCTCAACACGCTCGAGACGGACAGGTACACCGTGACCGAGTCGTTCGGACTACACTTCACGCTCATCGACTCCACGGCGCGGCTCACGATGTACGACTCTAACAGCGCCGGCCTTGTACAAGACACCGTCGCTGCGCGCGAAGACTCGCTCTTCGGACTCACTCCAGATCCGATCGTTGCTCCGCCAGCGACGATCTCCGCGACCCAGATCTCGCTCCAGGAGTTACGGGTCGACCCTGCGACGACCGACCCGAACGCAATGGGATGTGGCCGCGCCGTCTCCCTCTTTACGCGCCTCGGATCGGCTCCCCATCCCTCCTCCTGTACAGAAACGCTCCTCCTCGTCAAGCAGTAGTCACACTGCGCCGGTCGCTTCTCGTGAGTCTTAGAAGTACAGTCCGGCGACAAACGCGAGGCCGGGCGCGCCGCCGTCGATCTCCCACCGACGCCGCTTCCCGCCGCCTGAAGGCTGTTCATAAACCTCCGAATACCGGATCGTGCCGGTGATCGTCGCGCCCAGGCTCAACTGGGAGGTCAGGAAGTAGCTGCCGCCGAAGTCGCCGAACACACCA
>CBFHAJ010000194.1:0-5996 GCA_965653495.1 uncultured bacterium
AGCAGCACCCACGCCCACGATTGCGCGCGGGCGACCAGCGCCATCAGTTGTCGGTGACCGAGCGGATATGGCCGGCGGCAGAGACACTGTCACGAGTCCCGATGTGCGACAGGGCCCGGCGGTGTCCCCGCCGGGCCCTGTCGCGCAGCCGGTACCGCTACCGGTTGGCCGCGCCCGTCGCCGCCTCGGGTGTGGGCCGCCGGTACTTCTGGAACCAGCTCATCATGTAGAGCTGCGTGCGCATGAAGTTGGACGGCTTCGACCCGGTGCCGTGATACTCGTCCGCGAACCGCAGCATGATCGTCGGCACACCCCGCACCCTCAGGGCGGAGTAGAACTCCTCCGTCTGCGGGATCGGCGTGCGGCGGTCCAGCTCACCGGTCATCAGCAGCGTCGGTGTGGTGACATGCCCCACCTGCATGAGTGACGAGTGCGCGAGCCACTCGTCCGGCTTGTCCCAGAACGGCTGGTGGAAGAAGCTGTACGTGAACAGCGGGATGTCCGTCTCGCCCGCCATACTGATCCAGTCGATCACCGGACAGCGCACGGCCGCCGCCGCGAACCGGTTGGTGTGGCCGATCACCCAGCTCGAGAGCACGCCGCCCCCCGAGCAGCCCGACACGTACATGCGGGTCGTGTCGACGTAGCCCTTGCCGATGACCGCGTCCACACCGGCCATCAGGTCGTCGTAGTCGGGGCCGGGATAGTTGTGGTCGATGGCGTTCGAGAATGCGTCACCATAGCCGGTCGAGCCGCGCGGATTCACGTACAGCACCACGTAGCCGTTGGCCGCGAAGTTCTGGAACATGTAGGTGAACCCGACGTTGTACATCGCGAACGGCCCGCCGTGAATCTCGAGGATCAATGGATATTTCTTGCTCGCCTCGAATGACGGCGGCTTGACGATCCACCCCTGGATGCGCGCGCCGCCGGTCGAGCCGTACCAGATCTCCTCGACCTTCGCGAGCCGCTTGTTGGCGAGCAGGTCGTCGTTCACGGTCGTCAGCCGCGTCACGGGAGCGGGGCGGCGGAGATCGATGCGCACGATGTCCCCCGGATGCTCGGCGTCTCCGGCCACCCCGACGCCGACCAGCGTCTTTGCCAGCGACACGATCGAGACCACCTGCGCGCCCTGCGTCACGTCACGCACCGCGCCGGTCAGATCGGCGTAGTGCACGTTGATCGACCCGCGGTCGCCCGCCTGGAAAAAGACGCCCTTGCCGTCGGCCGCCCAGCGCGGCTGCCCGGGATCGCGGTCGAAGCTCTTGGACACATTCCGCGGCCCCGAGCCATCGACCCCAACCAGCCACAGATCGGAGGTGCGGTGGGTCTGCTGGGTCGAATCGTAGCCGGTGAACGCGACGGTGCGCCCGTCAGGCGACACGGCGGGATTGGACCAGTTGCCCGGCCGCGACATCACCGCGCGGATCGCGCCGCTCGCGACGTCGACCGCGTACAGGCGCGACGCCTGATACTGCCGGTCCCACGTCGAGTCGCGCAGCCCGTCGAACACGATGGTGCGCCCGTCCGGCGTCCAGTCGTAGCCGGCGTCGAACACCAGGCCGTCGAACCGTGCTCCCACGTTCCAGTGCCCGCTCGTGAGCGCCCGCGGCGTGCCGCCTGCGGCCGACACCAGGAAAAGATGGGTGTAGCCCTGCTCCATGTACCCGACCCGGTCCTGGCGGTAATGCAGATTCTCCACCACCCGCGGCGCGGGTGTCCACTTCGCTCCTTCGGGCGCCTTCGGCATGGAGATGCTCCAGACGGTGGAGTCGGGCACCTGCATCACGAACGAGATCGACTTGCCGTCTGGCGACCACTTGGGGTCAGCCGGCTTTTCGAGCACCCGCGTCACCTGCGACGACGCGCCCTCGGCGTCCATCCACCGCACGAACAGCTGCATCCCCTTGGGTTCCCCGTCGGCGATATAGAGGATGCGTGTGCCGTCCGGGGACCAGCGGGCATCCGATCCCTTGACGAGAAAGTGCCCGTGCGACCCGTCGGCGTTCATCATCCACAGCGCCGACTCCCACTTGTCCTCGAGCTTGTTCACCCAGCGGCGCGTGTAGATCACGCGCGCGCCGTCGGGCGAGATCTGCGGGTCGGCCACCTGCTCCCAATCGAGATAGTGGTTGACGGTGAGCAGCGTGTCGGAGGCAGTCTCTTGTGCGGAGGCAGGTCGGGGCGCCGCGACTACGGCGCTGGCAAACAGTACAGCGAGTCCGAGACGACACGGGCGCGGCATACAACCTCCAGCGGTGGGGATGGGCAATGAGGATGCGGGTTCAAAGAGAACGCGCCGGTGGAAACTGCACAAGCAGCGCATGTCGCGTCAGTGCAACAGCTCGCCGACCTTCCGTTCCACCCGCTGGGCGAACATGTGCGCGCTGATGGGCGCCATCCGGGCGGGGTCGCCCTTGATCTCGTAACTGTCGACGAGCACCGGCTGGCCGGTGGTGAGGTCGAACAGCTCCGCCCCCAGCCGCCACACCAGGCCCGAGAGGTTCGAGATGCTGCCTTTGGCGAGCCAGCGCGCGCCCAGCCGGCGCCCCACCGCCAGGGCGCACGGGTTGTCGCACGGGTTGCCGTCGGCCTCGGCCGTGGCGACCGCCGCCGCCACGGTCGCCGAATCGATGAGGGCTACCACCTGCGAGCCGCGCAGCGTCTCGAGCAGCGTGCTGGTCGCGGCCACGACGACCGCCGTGTCGCCCGGGCCGAGCACATTGGCGTGCTCACCGTCGAAGCGCAGGTTGATCACCGCGATGGCCGGACGCGGACCCCCGGCCTGTCCTTGCAGCGCGACGGCGCCGCACAGCAACCCGACGAGTGGCATCACGCGCATGGCGGTGTAATCTAGAGTCCGCATGCCCGACTCACCATTCAGTGCGAGCACGACCGCGGGCGATCGCCGCGCCGCCGTCACGGCCGGCTTCCTCGGCTGGACGCTCGATGCGTTCGATTTCTTCCTCGTCGTCATGACGCTCACGGCGATCGCCAAGGACTTCGGCAAGTCGGACGCCGCCATCGCGCTGTCGCTCACGCTCACCCTCGCGTTCCGGCCGGTGGGCGCCTTCATCTTCGGCCTGCTCGCCGACCGCTATGGCCGCAAGCTGCCGCTGATGCTCGACCTGGTATTCTATTCCATCATCGAGGTGCTCTCGGGGCTCGCTCCCAACTACGCGACGTTCCTGGTGCTGCGGGCGCTGTTCGGCATCGGGATGGGCGCCGAGTGGGGGGTGGGCGCGTCGCTGGTGATGGAGAAGGTCGCGCCGCGCGACCGCGGGGTGGTGTCCGGCCTGTTGCAGCAGGGATATGCGCTTGGCTACCTGCTCGCCGCGCTGTGTTACCGCCTGTTGTTCCCCCACGTCGGCTGGCGTCCGTTGTTCTTCATCGGCGGCCTGCCGGCCCTGCTCGCGCTGTTCGTGCGGGCGCGCGTGCGCGAGTCGGAAGTGTGGCGCGAGACCCGCCACGACACCTGGACGGGCCTGGGCCGGGCGATCGCGCAGAACCTGCCGCTGTTCGGCTACATCACCGTTCTCATGTGGATGATGAACATGGTGTCGCACGGGACGCAGGACATGTACCCGACGTTCCTGCAGCGGCACTGGGGCTTCACCGCCCAACAGCGCGGCGACATCACGATCGTCTCGATGCTGGGGGCCCTAGTCGGCGGGATCACGTTCGGGTTCTACTCCGACCGCTGGGGGCGGCGCCGCACGCTCGGGATCGCGCTGTGCGCCGCCGTGCTGGCGATTCCGCTGTGGGCGTTCGCGCCCACCGTGTGGCTGCTGGTAGTGGGTGCGTTCGCGATGCAGTTCCTGGTGCAAGGCGCCTGGGGCGTGATTCCGGCCCACATCACCGAGCTGTCGCCCGATTCGGTGCGCGGGTTCCTGCCGGGGTTCGCCTACCAGTGCGGGGTGGCTTTCGCGGGCGCGATCGGCTGGGCGGAAGCCCGGTTCGCCGAGCACCTGGATTACGCCTGGGCCATGGCGCTGACCGCGGCGACGGTATTTCTGCTGGGCGCCCTGGTGGCACAGCTGGGCCCGGAGCGCCGGGGAGTGGCGTTCGGACGCGGCGCTCCATAGCGTTACCGCATGACGACCTTCGTCAAGGCGACCCAGGCGTACCAGCAGGGCCAGCGCACGCTGCCGCGGCGCTACTATGTCGACCCCGCGGTGTTCGCCGAGGAGCAGGAGCGCATCTTCGCGCAGCGCTGGGTGTGCGTCGGGCGCGCCGCGGAGCTGGCCGCGGCGGGCGACTACGTGCTGCGGACGGTCGCCGGAGAGAGCGTCATCGTGGTGCGCGGCCAGGATGGCGTGGTGCGCGCCTTCTATAATGTGTGCCGCCACCGCGGCACCCGCCTGTGCGAGGCCCCGGCCGCGGGCCGGGGCCGGTTGTCCGAAACGATCCAGTGCCCCTACCACGCCTGGACCTACACGCTCGACGGATCGCTCGTCGGCGCGCCGCATATGAGCGAGGTCTCGGGGTTCGACAAGCGCGACTACCCGCTGCACGCGGTGGCGCTGGCGGAGTGGGAAGGGTTCCTGTTCATCAACCTGGCGCGCGCGCCCGAGCCGTTCGCCCGAGCGTGCGCACCGCTCATGGGCCGCTTCAGCCGCTTCGGGCTCGGCCGGCTCCGCTCGGCGCAGCGTATCGACTACGAGGTCCGCGCCAACTGGAAGCTGGTGTTTCAGAATTATTCCGAATGCCTGCACTGTCCCGTGATCCATCCGGGACTCGCGAAGCTGACCCCGTACACGAGCGGCGAGAACGATCTGTTCGAGGGTCCGTTCCTGGGCGGGTACATGGTGATCACCGCGCCCGGCGGCAGCCTGACGATGAGCGGCCGGGCGTGTGGCCCGGCGGTGGGCGAATTGCCGCCAGAAGACCTGAACCGCGTGTACTTCTATACCATCTTGCCGAACCTGCTGCTCTCGCTGCATCCCGACTACGTCATGTTCCACACCCTCTGGCCCGAGTCGCCCGACCATACGCGCATCACGTGCGAGTGGCTGTTCCACCCGGACGCGTTCGGCCAGCCGGGGGGGGGCTTCGACCCGCAGGACGCAGTGCGGTTTTGGGACGAGACCAATCGCCAGGATTGGAACATCAGCGAGCGATCCCAGCTGGGCGTGTCGTCACGGGCATACGAGCCGGGGCCGTACTCGCCGCGCGAGGGGATCGCGGCCGCGTGGGATCGGGAGTTTTTGCGAGCGTTGGGAGAGAGCCGCTAGTCCCTCGCCCCCCGTCCCCCTCTCCTTCGGGAGAGGGGGTACGACACTCAAACGTTCGTTTCCGCTCTCCCGCAGGGAGAGGGAATCAAAGGGGTGAGGACTACCGCCGCAGGTAGTCATCCGTCTTCTTGAGCCAGTCCTCCCTTGGCGGCGCGAACACGTCCACATCGAGCGTGTCCTCGAGCGCCTGGGCCTCGTGCGGCAGGTGCGAGGGCAGAAGCAGCACCTCCCCCGCGCGCACCACGACCTCCTGGGCGCCGTCGTCCCCGATAAAGAAGCGCAGCGCGCCCTCCAAGATGTAGGTGAACTGCTCGTTCTCGTGCGAGTGCTTGGGGACGACGCACCCTTTCTTTAGATAGACATGCGCGAGCATGACGCGGTCGCCGGTGATCAGCCGACGCGACAGGCGCTCGTGCAATTGCTCACGCTCCAGGTCGTTCCAGCGAAACCAGCGGGCCGCTCGGGTGCCGCTCATGTCAGCGCTCCGTCATGCGTGAACGACAACGGTATGGTGTGGGCGGGGCGGCGTCAAAAAGCTCCCCATCCCCCTCCCTTGGGAGATGGGTGAACTTTCACCCGTGACAAAAGCCCGATTGCTCCAGCGGCTCGACAAGGAATGGCGTTCCCTCCAGGACTCCTACGCCGGTCTGTCCGAGGCCGACGCCATGCTCACATCCTTGAAACTGCTCTGGGAGGGCCTGGATGCCATGACCCTGGCGAAGGACGTGCACGTCCTGGAGAGCCTCCGGAAAGCCCAGTTCG
>CBFHAJ010000195.1:0-5928 GCA_965653495.1 uncultured bacterium
TTCTCCAGCCGGTAGCCGGCCTTGCGGACGGTGAGGATGTGTCGCGGCGCCGCCGGGTCTGACTCCAGCTTGCGGCGCAGCTCGGCGACGTGCGTATCGACCGTGCGGCTCAACACGGCCGCACTGTACCCCCACACCTCGGTGAGCAGCTCCATGCGGGTAGCCACCGCCCCCCGGCGTTGCAGCAGCGCGAGCAACAGATCGAACTCCTTGGGCGTGAGCCCGACCGTCTGGCCGTCGCGTAGCACCGTGCGGGACGCGGGAATCACCTCGACGGCGCCGAACCGCTCCGGCGGCCCGGCGGTGTCGGCGCTCGGCGCGGTTCGCCGCAGCAGCGCCTCCACCCGCGCCAGCAGCTCGAGCACGCCAAACGGCTTGGTGACGTAGTCGTCCGCGCCGAGTCGCAGCCCGCGCACCTTGTCGGCCTCTTCGCCGCGCGCGGTGAGGATCAGGACCGGCATGCGGCGGCCTTCGTCGCGCAGCGCCCGCAACACCCGGTAGCCGTCGAGGCCCGGCAGCATGAGGTCGAGAATGATCAGGTCGGGGCCACCTGTGCGTGCCTGGGCGAGGCCGTTGGTCCCGTCCTGCACCACGTCCACGTCGTAGCCTTCGATCTCGAGGTTGTTGCGCAAGCCGTACGCGAGATCGGGATTGTCCTCGACGACGAGAATCCGGGTCATGCCGTCGCTCCAAAGTCCGCGTGCATCCGGGCTCTGCCGGGCACTGTTTCCGGTTGTTGCGCCAGCGGCAGCTCGAGCACGAAGCAGGCGCCGTGCCCGGCGCGCCCGTCCTCCACCCACGCCCGGCCGCCGTGCAGCGCCACCAGCTCACGCACCACCGACAGGCCGATGCCGGTGCCGGCGACGGCGGAGCCGCGGTCGCGCTCCAGCCGCCAGAACCGGTCCCAGATGCGCTCGCGGTCGGCGGCGGGAATTCCCGGTCCTTCGTCTTCCACCCGGATGCGGGCTTTCCGGTCGACGGCCTCGAGTACGACGGTGATCGTCTGATCGACGGGACCGTACTTGGCGGCGTTGTCGAGCAGGTTGACGAGCATCTGCCGCAGCGCGTCGGCGTCGACCGGCGCGACCAGCCCGTCGGTGAGCTCGGCGTGGAACGACATGCCGCGCGCGGCGGCGAGCGGCGCGAACGCCTCGACCGCCTCACGAACGAGTGGCGCCAGCGGCGCCGGCGCGGGCGACAGCCGAGTGGCCTGACGCTCCGAGCGAGAGAAGTGCAGCAGGTTATCCACGAGGTGCGTGAGCCGGCGCGCTTCCTGGTCCACGATCTCGAGCGAGCGCACTCGCTCCAGCTCGGAGCGGACGCGGCCGAGCAGCAGCGTCTCCGAGAACATGCGGATCTGCGCGAGCGGCGTGCGCAGCTCGTGCGACACGCCCGACACGAAGTCGGCGCGCAGCCGCGACAGCTCGTATTCACGGCGCAGCTGCAGCAGCGCGGCGACCACGAGTCCCGCCGTGAGCGCCAGCAACGAGAGCAGCATCGGCACGTTGGAGCGTGGCAACCCGCCGATCACGAGCTTGGGCGCGAGGTCGGGACGCAGGGCCACTTGGACCCGAATCCCGCCCATCACCGGCTCCTCGAACGAGTCGCGGGCCGCGAACGTGGGCGCGTACTGGACCGGCGAGCGGTACAGCTCACGGCCGTCCGCCTCCATGACGATCACGGAGCCGAGCGAGTCGTACGCCACACCCCCCGTCAAGGGGATTGGCAACAGGGGATACCTGTCCGCGTCATAGGAGTAAAGCGGCTCTAAGCCGCGCGTGTCCTCCACGATGCCCACAATGGTGCGGGGCTTGCCCGCCTTGTCGTTGAACACGGTATAGATCACGGCGCGCGAGTCGCCGTCCACCGTGTGGACAATGGCGCTCAGTCGCTCCTTGGGATCGTAGACGGTGCGGCTGTGCGAAGGCAGGGTGTCGCGGAGCCACGTACTGACCGCAGACGACGGAGCGGCGCCCGCCGTCTCGAGGTGCCCGGTCTTCAGGTCGTACCGGAACGTGTAGCGGGCAAGCTTACGGAAGTCCTGTGCGTGCGGCGCCGTCGTCGCGGGCAAGCGGCTCGGCGTGGGGAGGGGTAGGTCCGGCGCCCCGGCCTTCGCGCGCAGGAGGGCGTCCTTCGCCGGTGAGAAGTTCTGGTAGTAGAACCCCATCTCGGTCCGGTTCGCGAACCGCGCGGCCGCGAGGCGGGCATAGTCGTGCAGCACGCGCTCGGCGGTGGCCTTATGACCGAGGAAGTTGCGGTATGCCTGCAGCGCGATCGCCCCCGCCAAACCGAGGGTCAAGAGGAGCAGGGCCGCAATGAACAGGGCCCGGGGGCGGGGAGGACGACCGTTCGGCTTCATGTATGGCCGACAGAAATGCACCGGATTCAGCGGACTTTCAAGCTAACTGGCGTCCGGCGTGGGACGGGGCGGTTGACCGTTCCCTGACAGGCCTCGCACGGGGCCTCCACCCGTGCGCCGCCGCAACACCCTACTTTCCCTGCGCAGTTCAGGTCGTGGCCGAAGTGTCGACGGCCCACTTCGCCCGACCGCTCGACCCGGGGTGCATTTCTGGCCCCGGGTTCGACGTTTTATCTTGCAGCAACTCGCACCGCCATTGTCCCATGGCATTCTCCCTCACGAGTAACGCCTTCTCCCCCGGGGCGCCGATCCCGGCCAAGCACACGTGTGACGGGGCCGATGTGTCTCCCCCGCTGGCCTGGCGCGATCCACCCGCCGGCGCCGTCACGTTCGCGCTCATCGTCGACGACCCGGACGCGCCGGCGGGGACGTGGACGCACTGGGTCCTGTACAACCTGCCCGCCGCGATCGCGGAGCTGCCTGAGAACGTCGCCAAAGTGGAGTCGCTCGATCTGGGCGGCGCGCGCCAGGGGCGCAACGACTTTCACCGCCCGGGCTACGGCGGGCCGTGCCCGCCACCGGGAGCGGCGCACCGCTATGTCTTTACGCTGTACGCCCTCGACACGGTCCTCAAGCTGCGCTCGGCGGCTCAGAAAAAGGATCTCGAAGCGGCCATGCAGGGACACACGCTCGGCACGACACAGCTGGTGGGGAAGTATGAGAGGAAGAAGAGATGAGGGCCCTCATCGGAGCGCTCATCGCTATCTCGATCGTCTCGCCTTCATTTCACGTTGTCGCTCTCCCCGCTTCTGTCCGCGGCGTCATGTCCGACCTCTGGACTACGAACAACCGTCATTGGGATGAAGTCGCCGACCAGAACACGCTCACCCAGCTGATGGGAACCGGCAAGCCGACGCAGCGCGAGTACCTGGGTTGCCTCGTCGGCGACGTCACCGGAGACACGCTGTTCGTCCGTGAGCTGGCGCCGGCGAGCAACCTGAAGCAAATGCAATTCGCTGTGACGGGGGACTGTGACAGCGTCGCGCAGGTCGTGGGGACTTTTCACACCCACCCCTACCATGCCGATCCGAGCGGCCACGCGCTCAAAGAGCGCGGGCTCTCCAGCCTCGATCTGCGCACCTTCGCCGCGTCGCGCGACCTGGTGGCGATCGTGATGTGGGATCGCGATTCGCTCGACGTGGCGATGAAGGCCGCGGACGGCAGCGTGCGCCACCCGGCGCCGCTGGCCGTTCCCTAGCGCGTCACAGGCGGGCCTCCTCGGTCGCCCACACGCTGAGCTGGCGCGTCTCCGGCATCAGGAAGAACGACAGCAGCAGCGCGACCAGCGGAACCGCAATCGGGTAGATCAGCGCCGAGCTCAGGTTGTGGGTCGACAGGTACACCGCCACGGTGAGGGTCGGCACCAGCCCGCCCCCCCAGCCGTTGCCGATGTGGTACGGCACCGACACCGACGTGTAGCGGATGCGCGCCGGGAAGAACTCAGCCAGAAACGCGCCGATCGGTCCGTACACCATGCCCACGTAGCAGACCATGACCGCGACGATCAGGATCGCGAGCACGTAGTCGATGTGCGCCGGATTCGCGGCGCTGCCGAGTGCGCTGAACAGCGGGTAGTAGGTCAGGGCCGCGAGCAGGAAGCCGGCGAGGATGATCGGCTTGCGTCCGATGCGGTCCGAGAGCCAGCCAAAGAAGATGATCGACGGCGTTGCGATGAGCAGCGCGGCACCCGTGATGAGCGCCGGCTTCAGGACATCGGGCCGCAACATCTGCAGCAGGAAGTAGTACGCCCAGAACTGTCCACTGTACCATACGACGCCTTCACCGATGGCAACGATGCTGGCGATCCCGACGTACTTGAGGTTCTGGCCCAGGAACGCCTCGCGCCATGGACTGGCCGATGTCTGCCCTTTGGCCTTGATCGCCTGGAAAATCGGCGTCTCCTGAAGCTTCCAGCGGATGTAGATCGCGATCGTCACCATCAGGAGTGACAGGAGGAACGGAATCCGCCATCCCCAGGCGGTGAAAGCGTCGGTGCCGAGCAGCTCGCGCGTGGCGACGACCACCGCGAGCGACACCACGATGCCGAGGGTGGGCGACGTCTGCAGCCAGCCGGTGTAGTAGCCGCGCTTTTCGTCGGGGGCGTGTTCCGCGACGTAGGTGATGGCCCCGCCGTACTCACCACCCAGGCACAAACCCTGCACCAGGCGGAGCAACAGCAGCAGGACGCCCGCCAGCGCGCCGATCCTGGCGTATCCCGGCACCAAGCCAATCAGCGCCGTGGAGAGCCCCATGCCACTCAGTGTGATGAGAAACGTGTACTTCCGGCCCACCACGTCGCCCACCCGGCCGAACACGAACGCGCCGAAGGGCCGGATCAGAAAGCCGGCCGTGAAGGTCCCGACCGTCTTGATGAGTGCCACCCCGGACGCGCTCTCCGCGAAGAACTTGCTCGCCAGGAGCGACGCGAGGCTTCCGAAGATGTAGAAGTCGTACCACTCGATGATGTTGCCGACTGCCGCGGCGAGGACCACGCGCCGAAGCTCCCTGGCGGACAGCTGAGGAGCCGTCATCCCGGTCTCTCCCTCTTATCGCACGTCGGTGTCGAACACGCCCGTGAGGATCTGCCCGTTCCGTTTCACCTGCACCCAGAGGCGGTAATGGCCCGGTTTGGGGAACGCGTAGGGGAACGCCAAGGAGCGGGGAGCGGGGAGCGGTACCCCCCGATGAGAAACGAATGCTCGATGCGCCTCGGGAGGTACCGCTCCCCGCTCCCCGCTCCCGTTTTCCAGGGCGGTGAGTCTCGCCCCAAGACGCCCGCGAATCGTGTCCCCCGGCTCACGCAGCGCGAACGTCTCGAGCGAAGCGAGCGGCACCGTGCCGGCGGGGTGCAGGTGTACGAACACCGCGCCGTCGTCGCGCGTGAGCATCAAGTGGCCCGCCATGCCCATGTACGGCTCCAGCGCAGCCGGCTTCCCGTGGGAATCGACGACGCTGAAACGCAGCGGCGCTTCCTGGTCGACTGCGATCGGCGCCGCCCCCCGCTCCCACGTCATCGTCGAGCCGTCGGGGAGCGAGACCACGTTGCCAGTTCCACGTTGCACGTGGCTCGAAAGCCAGGCGTCGTCTGGATCAGAGGGCCGCCACCGGGCCGGACCGGTCCCGATGTCGGCGGTGCTGACCAACGTCTCCGCGAACCCGCTCTCGTGCACGATGTCGGCGTAGACGCGGTAGACCCCCGGCTCGAGGGGCGGCAGCGCCGACTCGAACGTGGCGGAGTCGAGCGGCAGCGGGTGCAGATGCGCGAACGCCGCCAGCGCGGAGTCGCGTACGAGAAACAGGTGCATCAGGTGCCCGTGGTCCGGGACCAGCGGCGTCCATTGTCGCTTGGGGTTGGTCCACGACGAGTCGTCGATCGCGAGTCGGAGCACGGTGGCGCCCCGCGCGGCACGCACGCTCGCGGTGGCGTGCAGCGGCTGGTACAGGCCGGTGCGGTACTCGGCATCGACGTGATTCCACCACGCCCGGCCCCCGAGCAGCGCGAGCGCCAG
>CBFHAJ010000196.1:0-5895 GCA_965653495.1 uncultured bacterium
CCACGGTCCCCACGCTCTCCGACGCGTCGGCCACCGCCGCTCAGCTGCAATCCATCGCCGCACCCGGCGCCACCAATCGGTTGATCTCATTCGCCGTGCTGACCATCCAGTTCAGCCCGGCGCTGTCCTCACCCCCTGTCCCCCTCTCCGTTCCGGAGAGGGGGAACGCTTGGCGGCCCTTCGTTTCCCCTCTCCTGAAAGGAGAGGGGATCAAAGGGGTGAGGACCGCACTGGGGAACGAAAGTCGAGCATCGGGGCTCAGGGCCGCCGCGCTCTTCCCCGACACGCTGCTCGGCAAAACCTTCACCTGGGACCTGGCGACCGCGAAGTACGTGGCCTCCACGCTCCCCGGCGCTCCCGCCACCGGTGTGCGCTTCATGTTGTACCAGGTGACGCTCCCGGGCGGCGCGGTGCTGAGCCCGCTCGAACCGCTCGGCTACGTCGATCTCACCGACCAGAGCGCCGCGACCAGCACCACGCTGGGCGTGACGATCGTCAGCACCGTCGCGGCGCCCGTCACGTACGCGCAGTACACGATCTCCGCGCCGGCGGGCGGCGTCGCGTCCACCACCATGGTCGATGGGTACGTGACCGACGGCACCACCCGGCTGGACCTGAGCTCCGCCCTGACGTTGGGCCTGGCGGGCATCAGCGCCCACACCACGGTCGGCGTCGCGGCGCAGAACGTGTCAGTCGATGAAACGGTGACCGTCACCGGGGCCGGCAGCCACGCCACCATCGCGATCGACTTCACCCTCACGCACGCGGCCGAGTCGGTGCGTGAGAACGGGGCGATCACGTACGACACCGCCGCGCACAGCCTCAGCGGCGATCTCGCCGTGACCGTGAACCAGCAGCCCTTCGCCGATATCGTCGTGAGCAACACGGGCCTCAACTTTACGGCCGCCAGCGGGGTCCAGCTCACGCCGGGCGACGACGGCGCGCTGCACGAGCTGTACGCCGCCTCGTCGGAGCTGTTCGCCACCGTGTTGCTGTTGTCGGGGCCGGGGCTGTTTCTGGGGGTCTAGGGACTTGGGGGTAGGGGTTGGGGTCTTAGCGGAAGAGATCAATCAGGCCTCGGAAGCAACCACGCACCACGCACGCCGTCACTGGGCCGCATCGTCGTCGCGGCCAGCCCTCTCCCCCAAGCTGCGCGGCAGCATTGTCGGCCTCATGGCTCCCCCGTCTCTGACTGCGCCCGTTGGCTGGACCAACGGGGCCGACAGGTGCTTGACGCGATTCGCAAGCGGTTGGCGAGCCTCACCGCCCCGAGCCCCGCATCCCGAGCCCCCCGTGACACGAGGCACTCCCGGAGTCCGCCGCGGTAGCGGCTGCCCCGCCCGCCCCGCCGACCGGAATGAATTCCCAGCGATAGCTCGAGTCCGAGAGCGTCAGCTTGAGCACGCCGTGCGCCCTGATGCGCACTTCACTGTTCGCGAGGGGACGCCCGAACGGATAGGGAGCGCCCCCGCCGGTGCCCGCGACAAACTCCCGCACACCACGCGCGGGGTCAGGCGTCCCTTCCGGAGCCTGGGGCGCGAAGCGCTCGTAATTATGCTCGTGCCCGGCGATGACCACGTCGGCCCCCGCGTCGTACAGCGCCTGCCATAACGGTTGCGTCTCCGCATCGCTGCCGTGGGTGGTCCCGGAGCTGAAGCGGGGATGATGCCAGTAGGCGAGCGTGCAGCGAGCGTGATGGGCCGCGAGATCGGCGCGGAGCCATTGCTCTTGAGCCGACCCCGCGCGCATCGCGATGTTGCTGTTCACGGCCACCACGTGCCACGCGCCCAGCTCAAAGCTGTAATAGCCGGTGCCGGGGTCGCCCGCCGCCACACCGAAATAGCCGAAGTAGCCCGCCGAGTCGCCGTTCACGTAGTCGTGATTGCCGGGCACGGGGTGGGTGCGCTTGCGATGGCGGCCCCAGGTGGGCGCGTAACAGGCCGCGTAGTCAGCCGCCGTGCCGTCGGGATAGGCGTTGTCGCCCGCGGTGAACACGGTGCCCGGCAGCGTGTCGAGGATGCGGGCCGTCGCACTGGCGTCGGGCCGGCCGCACTCCCCGATGTCTCCCGCTCCGACGAACACTTCCGGCGTGCCGCGGGGCTCGACCTGCACGGTGAGCGTGTCGGACGCGGTGTCGCTCGCGTCGCGACCGCGAATGGCCAGCCGCGCGACGTAACGCCCCACGGCGCGGTAGCGATGCGTGCGCGTCACCCGCCCAGCCCCGTCGAGCGCCCCACTGTCGGCCGCGCGATTCCGCTCCCCCCACGTGAGGCTCCAGCGCCAGGGCCCGCGCTCGGCGCGAGCGCCGAGGATCCGCGCGTTAAGGACCACCGCCTGGTGCACACCGGTACGGGCGTCCGGTCCCGCGTCGACCGCGGGCAGGTGCCCGGGGGGAGGGGGGGGAGATCGTCGCGCACAGCCGAGCGCCAGCGTGAGCGCCAGCGCCTGCCGGGCACCGATCGGGGCGAGGGCGACCACCCTCACGTCGACTGATACGACGGCTTGCTCTTAGGGCTCACGGCTACCCACGCTACCCGCCCGCCGCCATACGTGGTATCGCTGAGGCTCGCTTCGTCGAACGCCACGATCAGCAGGCCGTCCCGCGGGAACGTGGCGCTCCTGATGAGCGGATCGATGCGCGTTTGCAGCCACGCATCGGCCGTGGCCAGCGGGCAGGAGTGCGCGTCGTCGCACAGATTGGGCACGATGTTGGAAAAGCGGGCAGGGTGCCATTCGCCAGATCGGTGGTGAATTGCGTGAACGGTACCAGGTTCTTGACTTGCACGGAATCGTTCATCGAGTAGCTGTCCAGGTTCGTGACGGTCTGGCCGGTCGAGAGATCGAAGTAGTTGCCGATGGACGGATGCGCGTCGGCGTAATAGTGTGTGGCCAGGCCGTACTGCTGCGCCAGGCTGTTGAGGTACGGCATCGCCGAGCGGTCCCGGCGTCGCGGCGTCCACCAGGGCCGTAAACACGAACGTGCCCAGCGCGCTCCCGAGCCCCGAGCCCCCAGTTGACTCGGCGTGCCCGCCGAGCGTATGCTCGGCGTGACGGCGCGCCAGTTCGCAATGTTTCGATGACAACCCGTGCGCGATCGTCGACAAGGTTGGCGACCACGAAACCTCAGGAGAACGCGTGGTCACCGCGAAATTGTCGCTGCGACTGTATGAGAAACTGGGCGAGGAGGTCGCTACGGAGCTCGTCAACTGGTTCAACGCCGTCGATGCCACGTACCGTAGCGACTTGCGGGAGACGAACGAGCTCAACTTCGCCCGTTTCGACGCGAAAGTGGAGCAACGATTCGCGCAAGCGGACGCGAAACTCGAGCAGCGCCTGGCGCAGGTTGACCAGCGGATCACTGAACTCGGCGCCGCTCTGCGCATCGAAATCGCCCAGGGGCTCGGAGGCCTGAAGACGAGCCTCCTCAAGTGGATGTTCGGCTTCTGGGCCACCACCATTCTCGCGTTCGTGACCTTGACATTGCGTCGGTAGGTCTCCCGAACGGCCTCACCCCCTGTCCCCCTCTCCTTTCACGAGAGGGGGAACGACCGGCAGACGAAGGGAGAGGGGATCAAAGGGGTGAGGACGACGTGGAGAGGGGAGGGCTGAGGCCGGGGACCCGACCCGCCTGACCGCGCTCCCGAGCCCCGATCCCCAGTTGACTCGGCGTGCCCGCCGAGCGTATGCTCGGCGTCGTGAGTCTGCTGCTGCGTCGTTAAGTCGCACCGCTGATGAACGTGCTCCCGACCCCCCTCGACGGCGTCCTCATCATCGAGCCCCGGGTCGTGTCGGACGCCCGGGGCTTTTTCTTCGAGGCCTACCACGCCGATCGCTACGCCGCCGCGGGACTGCCCGCGCGCTTCGTGCAGCACAATCACTTCAGCTCCGCCCCCGGAACGCTGCGCGGGCTGCACTATCAGTGGCGCCACCCGCACGGCAAGCTCGTCCGCGTGCTGCGCGGCGCGATCTTCGACGTCGCCGTCGACGTCCGCACCGGCTCGCCCACGTTTGGCCGCTGGGTGGGCGTCGAGCTGTCGGCAGACAACAAACGCCAGCTGTACGTGCCCCCCGGGTTCGCGCACGGGTTCTGTGTCCCCACCGAGCTCGCCGAGCTCGAGCTCATGGTCACCGGGTTCTACGCGGCCGGCGACGAGCGCGGCATCGCCTGGAACGACCCGCGCATCGGAATCACCTGGCCGGTCACGAACCCCATCCTCTCGGAGAAAGACCGGGCGTTCGCTCCCCTGACGCCCGACCGCGCAGACCTGCCGACGTTTCGCGCCGCTGGCCATTGATCGATTTGTGTGGCCGCGTGGCGCGGGGTGGCGCGGTCGTGCACATTACGCACCGCATGCGCGCCCTTCTGTTGCTGTTCCTGATCGCATCCGCTGCCAGGCTCGCCGCGCAGGAAGCCTCGCCGTACGTCCCGCTGCAGCACTGGACGATGCCGTACGTGGAGCATCTCATCGCGCGCGGCATCGTGTCCGATCCGTCGCCGCTCACGCGGCCGCTGCGGCGCGCCGACCTGGTGCGGGCGCTGCACGCGGTCGACACGCTGGCCGTGAGCGCGAGCGTGAAACACACGCTGCGTCGGCTGCTCGCCGCGCTCGACGCGTTTCCCGGCGGACGAGGACCGCGCTATCGGATCGTGGGGGAGGGCGGGATCGCCGCGGCGACTTTTGCGCGCCGCGATCCGCTGGCGGCCGTCGACGACACCGGGCCGCGCCGCGCGGGGCCCGAGCGCGGTACGGTCAACGCCGGGCTCGATATCGCCCTGCAGCTGGGGCATGTCGTCGCCGTCACCCACCCCTACCTGGACACCCGGCTCAAGTACGATCCGGACTGGTGGGGTCGTAAGAGTCGCGTGATCGCCGGCCGGACCGCGGAGTCGTATCTCGCCGCCCAATGGTCCGCGGGCGAGGTCTGCTTCGGTCGCCTGGACCGCAACTGGGGTCCGAGCGGCATTCAGGGACTGCTCCTCTCCGACAACCCGTACGGGCTCGATCACTTCGGATTCGCGCTCGGGACGCGGAGCTTTCAGCTGCAGGCGATCGCCACCCAGCTCAACGACACCACCGACTCGGCGGGCGCCGTGGCGCACCGCTACATGGAGCAGCACCGCATATGGATCCGGCCGGGCGCCCGCTGGACGGTGGCCGTGTGGGAGGGATCGGTGATCGGCGGGGCGAACCGGACGTTCGAGCCCTGGTATCTGAACGCGCTGAACCTGGGATACTTGGAGCAGCTCAACACCAAGACCAACGCGAACAGTTTTCTCGGTCTCGACTTCGAGCGCCACGCCCGAGTGAGCGTGTTTGGCCAGTTCATGCTCGACGACATCCAGGTGGACCGCAAGACGGCGCTCGATCTGAAGCCGTCGAGCTACGGGCTCACCATCGGGGCGAAAGGCGGCGTGGCGGGACCTGAGGTGGCGTGGATGGCTTACTACACCCGGGTGACGAACCTGACGTACCGCAACGAAGACAATATCGAAACCGCGCTGTACCACCGCGACGGCACCGGCCGCAACTTCGCCGACTACGATCAGGCGACGCTGCAGCTCAGCGTCCTTCCCTTCCCTGGCCTGCTGTTGGAGCCGGAGATCACGCTGCTGCGCCAGGGCCAGGGCGATCCCCGGTTGCCGCATCCCCTCGTGGCCGCGTACCCGACCACGCCGACCATCTTTCAGGGGGTGGTCGAGCACACCTTCCGGCTCGCGCTGTCGGGCAGCTATGCGCCGAGCGAGCGATTCAGTGTCAGCGCCAGCGCGGGGCTGCATCACATCACGGACTTTGAGCATGTGGTGGGCGACACGCGCACGCGGTTCATCGGGTCGGTAGGGCTGAGCTACCGACTCGGCTGGGAGGGGGCGCTGCCAACACCTTGACGGCTCGG
>CBFHAJ010000197.1:0-5891 GCA_965653495.1 uncultured bacterium
AGACGAGAGGCACATGCTCGCGGTCCGCTGCGATCAGCGCCAGTGCTTCCGGCGCCCGGTATTCCTTGACTCCCCGTCGACCCACGGCTGCGTTGACCTCCAACGAGAGAATCTAGCCACCCCCCGAAGCCCAAAGAGAAGGCCTCGTTCTGGGCCCGCTTGACAGTCCCCCCCGGTGGCGTATCTCTAACTCTATCCTGAGGTTGCCCTGGAGGTTGCGTGATGGACCGCCCGTCATACGAGCCGGTCGCCAAGATCGAGGTCGACGCGGCGCGTCCCGACGCGCAGGGGTTCACCCTCACGGGCCAGGGCCCGCCCCCCGACCATCTCGAGTATCAGCTCGACCTGCGTTTCGAAATGCCGCTCGACGCGAAGACACGGACGGTGTTGGGTGAGCTGCTGTCGCACGCCGACCTGACCATTTCACGCCGCGCACCCGGCCTGCTCACGCAGGCGTTGCGCCGGCGCCGTAATCCCGCGCCCCAGCGATAGTTCGCCGCGCAGACCCCGCAGAAAATCCTTGACGCTCCCAGGGGGTCGATGTAGCTTGGCGCGACCTTCAGCGCCGGAGCAGCGCGTTCGATGGCCCCCCCCCCTCCAGCTGAGCTCGGCGGGTCGCAGATCTCCTCGCTGCTCGAGGCCCTCCCCGGTATCGCCAGTGTGCTCCGGAGTCCAGTGGCGGACGCGCTCGTCAGGGCGATCCGCGGTGCCGCTGGCCTGGGAGAGTTCTCGGCCGAGGATGCCGAAGAGCTGGTCCGCTATGCGGTCCGCCGGGGCTTGATCGGCCCGGAGGAGGGAGACCGCGTCATGTCGGACGTGCAGGCGGTGCTGGGGAGTCGCGGCGGCGGTGGGGGGGGGGGAGCTGGAACGAAGCGCAAGGCGGCGCGCGGCGCGAAACCCAAACCAGCAGCCAAGAAGTCGGGGAAAAAAAAGTCGCACCGCTGATAGTCTACACGCGGAACCCCTGTACGAGCTGGTGCAGTTTTTCGGCCGCCTGCAGCAGGCTGCTCGCCGCGGCCGCCATCTGCTGCGTGGATGCCCCCTGCTGCTGGGCGGCGGCCGTCACCTGCTCCGCGCTCGACGCGTGCGCCGTGGCGCGGCCCGCCACCTGATCGGCCTGTCCTCGCAGCCGCGCGGTCGTCTCGCGGTTGGCCTGCGCGGACAAGCGGACCCGGGCGGCGGCTTGCTCCACCTGATCGCCGGCGGTCGCGATCTCCGCGAGGCCGTGCGCCGCCCCTTCCGCCACCGACTCGATCCCCCGCACCTTCGCCTGGCCGGCGGCCATCGTGGCCGACACGTCTTCCATCTGCTCGCGGATCAGGCCCGTCGTGCGCGTGACTTCTTCGGCGGCGCGGGCCGACTCGTCCGCCAGCTGGCGCACCTCTTCGGCCACCACCGCGAATCCCCGGCCGTGCTCTCCCGCCCGTGCCGCCTCGATGGCCGCGTTCAACGCCAGCAGGTTGGTCTGCGACGAGATGCGCTTGATCAGGTCCACGAAGTCGTCGATCGAGGCACTGAGATCCGTCAGCTGCGCGATCTGCTTGGAGCTGGTCTGGACCACTTCGCGCACGTCCAGCAGCACGCCCCCGGCGCCGGCCACGTCCCCCCGATGCCGCTCCGCGACCGTGCGGATCTCCTCGCCGAGCCGCGCGGCCCGGTCGGCCGCGTCCGCCATGTCGCCCGTCGCCTTGCCCAGGTCCTCGAGCCCCGACCCCATGGTGGTCAGGGCCGCGCGCTGCTGATCGGCCCCGCTCGAGATCTCCACCATCGCCGTGGACACCTGGCTGGACGACGCGGCCAGCTGCTCGCTCACCGCCGACAGGTCCGCCGCCGACCCGGCGATCCGGTCCGCCTCGGTGATCACTTCGCGGACGATCTCGCGCAGCCGATCGGCCATGTGCCGCATCGCCTCCGCCAGCACCCGGAACTCGCGCGGCATGGTGCCGGTCGTCACCGGCCGCAGGTCTCCCACGCCCAGCCGCTCCGCCGCGGTCACGAGCCGGCCGAGCGGGCCCTGCACCGACTGCAGCGTGAAGCGCGACAGCACGATGCCCGCTACCAGCAGCGCCGCCACGAGCGCCCACAGCTTCCGCTCCCGGTCGGTCGCGTCGGCGGCGAGCCGGTCGGCTGCTTTCCCCGCGCGCTGGGCCTGGCGCCGCGACAGCTCGTGCACCAGGCGCGTCAGCTCCGTCGCCTGCGACTGCACCGCGGCCCCGCGGGCCACCGCCTCCTGATCGCGCCCGAGATCCTTGAGCGCGTGCGCGATCGAGTACTCGGTCTGGATGGTCGCATGCAGCGCCTTGAGTCGATTGATGGTGAGCCGGTCTTCCGCGGTGAGGCCGCTGAGCGCGTCCAGCCGCCCCTCGTCCTGAAACGCCTCCTCGGCGCTCGTCTGGAACTGCTGGCGCGCCCCGGTGCTGGGGGCGGCGAGATACTGCTGCGCCGCCCGGATCTCCTCGAGCACGCTCATCACCAGACCGCTTCCCGCCTCGCTCGAGGCGCGCAGGCCGACGAGCTCGCCCGCCACGGCGGAACGCAGCCGGCGCAACGTGGCCGCGCCGGCGATCGCCGTCGCCGCCAGACCGGCCATGAGCAGCACCAGCCCCACCAGGATGCGCGTGCGGATAGTGTCGAATGGTCCGGCCATTACTGGCCCCCCCCCGGCGTCACGAGCGCACCGTCCCGGACCACGCCGATCACGACTGTTTTCCCCGCCACGTCGCCGTTGGCATCGAACGCGATCGTACCCGTGACCCCCTGGAACGCCGCCCGCCGGTGCCCGACCTGCGCGAGGTAATCGCGCACCGCCCGGCGGCGCGCGCCGGCGACCTCCAGCGCGCGCGCCACGAGACGCACGGCGTCGTACGCGCCCGCGCCGCGGTGATCGGGCCGCTGCCCCGGGAAAGCACGCGCGTAATCGGCGATGAACGCCGTGTTCCGCTCATCCCGCCGGTCGGGCAAGTATGCCGACGACACCCGCACCCCCTCGGCGAGCGGGCCGTCCGCCTCGATCCCGGTCAGCGCATCGCCGCCGAGCACCGGCCACCGCACGCCCTGCGAGCGCATCTCCCGCAGGGCCAGCTCCGCTCCCGGTCGCTCGGCCGCCAGCAGCAGCACGTCCACCTCGCCCCGCCGCATGCGCGATAGGTACGGCTCGAGCGAGGCTGTCGTCGCGACGTAGGGATCCGCTTCCACCACGGTTCCCCCCAACTGCGTGAACTCCGTCGCGAACGTGCTCCGCACTCCCCGCCCATAGTCATTGTTCTCGTAGATGATTCCCGCCCGGCGCGCGCGCAACGACTGCCAGGCAAAGCGGGCCAGCTCGGGCCCGTGCTGCAGATCGCTGGGGCAGACGCGGAATACCCAGGGATTGATCCCCGATAGTCCGGGGCTCGAGGCGGAGGGCGAGATCATCGCGACGGGATCACTGCCGCCGCCGTACACCCGGGCAGCGGCGATGGACGTGCCTGAGGTGAGGTGCCCGACCACCGCGACGACCGCCGGGTCCTCATAGAGCGCCTCGGCCACGCGCACCGCGGTGTCTTCGTTTCCCGAATCGTCCGCGACGCGCAGCTCCACGGGCCGCCCCCGGACCCCGCCCCGCGCGTTGATCTGGTTCACCGCCAGCTGCGCCCCGCGCAGCATCGAGGCCCCACGCGGTTGCGAAAATGGTCCCGCCAAGCCGATCACGACCGGACCGCTCGAGCGCGCGCACCCGGCCACGGCGAGGGCGGCGCCGGCCAGCGCAGCCCGCGGCAGCCAGTGCTCCAAGTTCCTTCGGGTAAATGGGATGACTACGGTCGGCATGGGCGGCAAGGTTAAGGGAGAGCGGGGGGATACGCAACGTTCCCCACCCGTTCCACAGGTCTTCCACGGAGTTTTCCTCCGATGTGGACAACCGTCGTTTGCCAGTGTGCCTTCTAGGGATAGGTTGATGCAGAATGGAAGCGCTGCGCGCCCTATACCGGTTTGCCGGTGCCCTCGAGTCCCTGCTCGCCGCGCCCGATGCCGCGACCTTCGAGCGCGCGTGGGAGGCAGCGCACCTGGACCGGCTCGCGTGGGAAGCGCTGGCGCTGGCGCGCCGCGAGAGCAGCCAGGCGCTCGAGCCGGCGCTCTCTGTGGTGGATCGCCGGTTGCTCGCCGTGCTCGAGCGCTGCCGGTCGTTCCTCGACCTCCACCTGGTCACGTTCCGTGTTCCGGAGCTCGAGCGCTGCCAGCATGCCGCCGCTGCCGCGCTCGTCGGCGTACGCTGGGGAGTGGCGGGCTTGCGCACGGTCATCGCCGACACCGCCGCTCCGCTGGCGCGTCGCTATTTCGCGTTCCTCGCCCTCGCCGAGCGTCATCCCGAGGGCGCGTGGCCGCTGTTCGAGCGCTATCTCGTCACCCCGGGCGCGCACCACGCGTTCGTCGCCGCGGCCGTCGAAGCGGCGCGCTTCTACGTGGGCCACGCCGAGGTGCTGGAGCGCTTGTTCCAGCGGATCCGCGGCGATCAGCTGCTGCGCCGCTTCCTGGGGCCCAAGATTCTCGAGTCGCTTTACGTCCTGGCGGAGCAGCGCACGCTGCCGCTGTTCCAGGAGCTGCTGGTGACGGGCCACACCGATCCCGACGTGGATCGGTGCGAGGTGACGCGGGCGCTGGTGGCGGTGCGTCGGCTCACCGGCCGTGTGGCGCCGAGCTCCAAGTTCGGCGAGGGTGACGAGGCGTCGCTCGAGCGCACCCTCGACGACGCCGAGCGCCGCTTCGAGGCCACGCGCGATCGCATCGTGCCCGTCGTCGTCATTTAGCTCCCACTTTGCCGACGAACTCCCACAGCTTGTCGCGGTAGACGCGGCCGCCGCGGTTGTACGTCTCGTTGTGGCCGGCCCCCTCGATCAGGACGACCTCGACGGGACCGACGGCCGCGGCGGCCACGCGCATCCCCATCTCCGTGGGCACCAAATGGTCCGCCGTGCCGTGGAACAGCAAGAGCGGGCAGTGCACCTGCGTGATGCGGCCGAGATTGTCGAGTGACAGACGCACGATGAACGGCGGCAGCATGCGGTAGGCGTGCCGCGCCATGTCGGCCGCGTTCGTGAACGGCGATTCGAGGATCAAGCCGGCGAGCGCGTGATGGGCTGCGATGTAAGTCGCCGCCGCGGTGCCGAGGGAGCGGCCGTACGCGTAGATACGACGGGCATCGACGCCGGTGCGCGTCGCGAGAGCGGCGTAGGCGGCCTCCGCCGCCGCGTACATCCCGGCTTCGCTGGCACGGCCGCCGCTGTCGCCGTAGCCCGGGTAGTCGACCACCAGCACGGCCGTGCCGGGCGGCTGAAAGTCCCGCACCACGGGCCAGATCGTCGCGACGTTTTCACCATTGCCGTAGAACCAGAGGAGGGCGGGGGAAGACGGTGGAGGGCGGTGGACGTCGGTGGAGGTCTTGGGCTTCAGGTGCCAGCCCACCAGCCGCGTTCCATCGTCCGACACCAACTCCACCCGCTCGCCATTCTCCACGCCGACGCGCTTGGGTTCCGGTACGACGCCACGCGGGGCGGGGAAGGCGAGGCGATCCTGCAGCAGCCACGCGAGCAGCACGACGAGCGCGTACGCCACCACCAGGCCGATCCCGATGCGCAGTGCGAGCATGGCGTGAAGTCTAACTTGCACGGCGCGTCCCGAATACAAATCTTTGGAAGCGTGACCATTCCGGCGAACTGTCCCTCCTGCCGCGCACCAATCCCTCCCGGCTCGGCGTTCTGTTCCGCGTGCGGCGCGCCCTCGCCCACCGTCATCACCGACGGGCGCGCGGTGACGGGCACGGCGGGGCCGGCCCCCGGGCTCGCCGCCGTCCCTCCCGCGCCGCGACTGGCGCGGGCCCTCGGCGCGAAGTACGAAGTGCGGCGCCTCGTGGGCCG
>CBFHAJ010000198.1:0-5834 GCA_965653495.1 uncultured bacterium
CCGCCCCCCGCGTTATCGTTCCCCCACCCCACGTCGTGTAGAGGGGTTCAGGGGGTGAGGACAGCCCGTGGGGAATCCAGCGCTGCGCCAGGGGATACAGCTCGGGCTCGAGCGCGAGCTCGAGCGCTTCGTCTACCAGGACGAGCCTGATCACATCAATCGTTCCCCCTCTCCACGTAGTGGAGAGGGGGTCAGGGGGTGAGGACCCTGGGGCAGTGGAGAGGGGGTCAGGGGGTGAGGACCCTCGGCCCGCACCACCCAAGCATGCGCCGTGATCGTGCTCGCCTCCCGCCGCACGCCTACCTCCACCCGGCACGGCACGCCGTAGCGACGCAACACCAGGCACTCGACCAGCGCGCGATACAGGCAGGTGTTCCGCCACAGGGGGAGATGCGTGCGGGCCAACACCCGCAGCGCGCGTTGCCCGTTCGCGAGCGCGTCCGCGGGATCGCCATGGTACCGGGCCACAGGCCCGATGTCGCGCAGCAGCTCGGCCAGGCGCGAGCCGCCCAGCCACAGCGGCACCGACAGCGCCGCGCTCACCCCGACCGCCACCGCACGTGCCTGCGTCCCCGCCCCCCCCCCTCCCCCGCCCGGTCATCACATCACCAGTCCGCGGGCGCGCAGATCCGCGAGCGTGCGGTCGAGCTCGGTTGCCGCCGTCGTCGGGTCCACGTCGAACTCGGCGATCAATGCGTCCACGATTTGCGGCGGCGCGAGTCCCTGCTCGAGCCCCTTCCAGATGCGCGCGCCCGTGGCGTTCAAGCGGTAATACCGCTTGGTCGCGAGGTCGAGCAGCACCGCCTCGTCCTCGAGGTGAGCGGTGAGGACGTCGTCGCGCATGATCATCATCAGAACACTCCCACGGCGCGCTGGACGTCGCCTCCCCCCGCCAGGGGCACGTCTCCCGTCGATGCGTCGGCGAGGTCGAGCCACTTGAGGCGCGGCGTGTTGGCGACCCAGGTGGTGTAGATGAGCCGACCGTCCGGCAGCCACCCGGGCTGACCGTCGGGCCCCCCTCCCGTCGTGGCCTGGGTGACGATCCCGGTCGCGACGTTGACGACGTAGATGTTGGTCGCGCCACCGGACGAGCGATCCGACGCGAACGCCACCTGGCTGCCATCGGGACTCCACGCCGGCTCGACGTCGGCCGAGGGCGCGACGACCAGTGGCATCGGTGCGCCTCCCGAGAGCGACAGCACGAAGAGATCCGCGCTGCCGTTCACGGTCGAGACGAACACGATGCGCTTGCCGTCGGGCGCCCAGCTGGGGCTGGCCTCCACGGCGCCCGCGAAGCCGAACCCGGCGGTGAGGGGCTGCGCCCCGAAGCCGTTGGTCGCGCTCATCCACAGCTTGGTCACGCCGCTCACGTCGCTCACGTAGGCGATCTTGGTGGCGTCGGGGGAGAGCGCCGGCTGGGTCTCGTTCGCCGCGGTATTGGTGACCCGCACCGCACTGCCGCCGCCGAAATGCATGGCATACAGCTCACCGTTGCCGTCGCGGTAGCTCGTGAACACCACAGTGCCGGCGCGCGCGGAGGGATGCTCATCGTCGGCGGCCGAGCTGAGCCGCAGCGTGTCGGTGCCGTCGAGAAACGCGCGGAAAATATTGCGCTGGGCCCCGCCGTTCAGCACCCAGTCGAACACGATCGACGGCGGGCCCCCGGACATGGGCGGGCCGCCGACGGAGTGGCACCCGACGAGCGCCGCCGCGCTCAGGGCGGCCGCAACCCGCCCCCCGCGACCGAGACGCATTACCGCGTCCCGTGCAGGATTATCCCCGCGTTCCCCACCGCCCAATACTCGATCGGACTCGGCAACAGGATGTTGACGTCGAGCGTGATGGCGTTCAGCGTCTTCGTGCTGTCGTCCGCCATCGGACTCCAGGCGAGCCCGTTGTAATGCTGGATCGTGCCGCCGCCGCCCACCGCGAACAAATCCGACTGGCCTCCGCTGGTCATGCCGAACAGATCCGCGGTGGTGCCGCTGATCTGCGCGCTCCACGAGCCGGAGGCGCCCACGGGCGACGTCGAATGGATGATCGTGCCACCCGTGCCCACGAGCCAGATGTCGGTGACCAGGCCGGTGTTGTCGGTCGCGCCGCTGCCGGCGTGCAACGTTGCCGACGTGCCGGTGTTCACGGCGCTCCAGCTCGTGTTATTCCACCTGAGCCCGGTGCCGGACTGGCCGCCCGCGAAGAAATTCGTGTCCGCAAACCCGCCGGTAACCAGGAGCGAATCCGCCGTGCCACTCGTCAGCTGGGTGAACGTGGTGCCGTCCGTCGAGTGGAAAATGAGGCCCTGCTCACCCACGATGAACACGTGCGTGCCCCCCGACCCGCTGACATGACTCACCGCGAACAGCGTGCTGAGGCCCGCAGTGCTCGTCAACGTCGTCCACGTCTTCCCGGTGTCCGCCGAATACCCGATGGTGCCAAACTCCCCCACCACGTAAATGGTGCCCGCCCCCGTCTCGTCCACGCCGTACAGGTTGTTGGAACCGAACTTGTTCCCGGTATTGGCCGTGCTCCACGTCGAGCCGTCATAGTGGAGCACCGTGCCGCCATCGCCCACCGCCCAGCCGCTCAAGGTCGGGATGGGCGGGAACCCGCTCGAGAAGCTTTGCACGCTCACGCTATGCAGGTTGTGGGTGGTGGGGCTCGTGAGGGCCGTCCACAGCAGCACGCTCTGATCGGCGGGCAGCTTGGTGGTGACGAATACGGTGAAATCGAACGTGGTCACCGTGTTCGGGCAATCGAACTTCCACAGCTTCGACGCGGTGGTGCCACCGGACGGCAGCAGCGAGCCGCTGCTGTACAGGAAGAACGGCTGGTTCGTTCCCGTGAACGCGCCGGTGCCGTCCGCGTTGTTCACATCGACCGTCCCTGTGCCCCCGGTCACCGTCGGGCCGGTATTGAAGAACACCTTGATGCCGCCCACGTCGGCGGTGAGGCCGTCGGCCGAGTTCATCGGCTGCACGATGAGATTCTGGACCGTGACGTTGGTCGAGAAAATCGCCGAGCCGTCGTACGCGGTCCCGCTCGACGTCAGCTTCACGTAGGTGCCCTGCCCTCCCAGCGTCACGCCGCGTCCCAAGCCGCGGGGCAGCGCCGCGCGCGGCGAGCCGCACGTCACGGTCCCCGCGGTGACCGAGGCCTGACAGGTGATCGCCGCCGTGAACTCCGGGGTGCGTGGCGCGGTGGGCCCGGTCTCGGAACACGCAGCCACGAGCCACAGCAGGAGGAGCGGGGGGAGGGATGCGCGCAGCATCGGCCACCTCGAACGGTGAAAGAGTTTCACGCGGCGGCTCCCGCCCAGACACTCGACGGATGAGCCTTGAGCCACTCGAGCTTGCCCGACGCCCGCGCGCAGCGGATGCAGGGAAGCCGATCGAAGACATCAGTGCTGCCGGGCCGGGGCAGCTGCGCCGCCCGCAGCTCCGCGAGGCGCGCCACATACTTGCGGTGCGCGTCGGCCAGGGACTCACGATTGAGATCCGCCACGACCTCGGTCTCAGTGGCGCCGTACTGCGACAGCTGGCAGCAGGTGCACACCCGGCCGCGCGTGTCCACGTAGATGCGCTGCAGCGCGAACGTCTCGCACGCCGTCTCCGGGCCGTCGAACGGCGCCCCGTAATCGAGTGCGACCACCGTGCGGCGCCCCGGCTCGGACGCGATCGCCGCGACCTCGTGGCGCACCGCCAGCCATTCCTCCGGCGGCAGATCGCTGTCGCGCGCCACGCTTCCCGGCACCGGCTGCGGCAGGATCACGTGCAGCCGCACGCAGCCCAGCCCTTCGGCGAGATCGGCGGCGGTCCGCAGCTCGTGACGGTCGCGCCGGTCGATCACGATCGACAGCGCCGTCGCAATGCGGCGGCTGGTGAACAGCGCCACCGCGAGCAGCACCCGGCGGAAGCTGTCGCGCCCCCGCTCGGCGTCATGCACCGCGCGCGTGGCGCCCGAGAGACTCAGCCGCACGGCCTGAGGCGCATGGCGATCGAACAGCGGCATCAGCCGCCGCACGTGCCAGCCGTTGGAGACGAACCGATAGGGAATGCCGCGCTCGGCGCACGTCGCGACGATACGCGCGAAGTCGGGATGCAGCAGCGGCTCGCCGCCCGTGAAGCTCGCCGTCACTGCCGGGTACAGCGCGCGCGCCTGATCCAGCACGGACGTGATCAGCCCGGCGTCGAGCGACCGCACGGTCGTGACGTCGTCACGAATGCAGTGGGGGCACCGCAGGTTGCAGTGCTCCGTCAGGGCGAAACCGAGCAGCATGGCTGCCGCGTTCTAGAACACCGTGCTGCCGCTGCCCGGATCTCCGAACCCGGGGATCGGCACGCCGGTTTGCAATGTCAGGTCGGTGAGGCGGGGCAATTCGGCCAGCTCGGGACTCACCCACGTTTTCTTGCGCTTGGCGCCCGGCGCTTTAGGGGGGGCGTCGGGCCGCGGCGGTTCGCCGCTGGCAGGGTGCTTTCGGTCCATGAGCGCACACTCCCGTTGTGGTCCTCACCCCTTTGATCCCCTCTCCCTGCGGGAGAGGGGAAACGAAACGCCACCTTTCGTCCCCCCTCTCCCGAAGGGAGAGGGGGACAGGGGGTGAGGACCCCGAGAGGGGGACCCGGGGTGTGGATAATAGAAGCCGGGCGGTGACCGCACGCCAGACAGGAACATTGCACCCGTGCAATCTGTAGGCACGACTTGCAGCCCCACGAGATTGGGATTGGTTTAGCGTGATGTGGCTCCATGGTCGTCCCAGCGTTCGTGCGGCGTTGCGGCTCCGCGCCACGGCGCTCGCGCTGTTGGGTGGTGCTCGACCCGACTGGGGCGAGTTGGCCGCCGCCCCGCCAGCCACGTGGGAAATGTTTCTCCGCACCGAGCGCTGCGCCCTGGCGCTCAAGTGCCGGCTCGCGGCGGCGGGACTCCCCGTACCCGATGCGGTCGAAGCCGCTGCCACGCGCGAGCTGCAGCGCATCCTCTCGGCGCGCGGGCACCTCAAACTGATCGGCCAGCTCGCGACGGCGCACGCGATCCCGGTGATCGTGCTCAAGGGCGGCGTGGCGGTGCTCACGAGTCCTGCGCCCGTGGATGTGGCCGACGTGGACGTGCTGGTTCACCCGGCGCACGGCGAGCGCCTCACCGCGCTATTAGAGGAGAGAGGGTTCACCGGCGCGGGGCTCGGGGGAACGGCGCACCTGCAGCCGCGGGTCACTCCCAACGCGGTGCAGATCGAGCTCCACATCGCCAGCGCCGAGCTCGGGGTCACGGAGGCCACCTGGCGGCGCGCGCGCGATCTCCAGCCCGGCGCCGGCGCGGCCGGCGCGCTCGGGCTGTCGCGCCTCGGCGGCGCGGATCACCTGTGGCACCTGCTCGTCCACTCGGTCGTGACCCATCCGCACCGGCGCGGGGCCCTGCGGGACGTGCTGCTCACGGCGGACGCACTGCGCGACTGCACGGCCGCGGAGCTGGGCGCGGTGGTGGATCGCGTCTCGAGCCACCCGCTCAAGCGGCCACTCGCACATCTGCTGCACATGGCGCAGGAGGTAGGGTTGGGACGCGGCGTGCGCGACCGGTTCCAGCGCGAGGCGTCGGCCAACTACGTCTTGCGGGGGCCACTGGGGTTCTTCCACTGGCGGTTCTGGAGCGGCGCGTTCGCGAACGCCGTGTTCGCGCAGCTCGGCGGGCGCACCGACCGGCGGCTGGAGTGGCAGGTGGCGTGGCAGCGGCCCACCAGCCCCTCGGCGTGGGGGTTCGCCGCCCGGCTCGAGCGCCACGCGCCGTTGATCGGGAGGGTGAGCCGCACCAGCGTCAAGGTCGCCCGCCTGGTATGCGCCCGC
>CBFHAJ010000199.1:0-5805 GCA_965653495.1 uncultured bacterium
CCGCGAAGGATCATAGATTGCGGCGTCGACTTACCTAGCTTGCTACCAGAGCGGTATGGGACAGGGACTTTCCATGAACAAAGAACTCACTCAGCGTATCGATCACATATGCCAGCGCGCTTGGGGTCAGCTCCGGAAAGATTGGTAAACTGAGAATCTCTGCCGCCGCTCCTTCGCAAACGGGAAACGCGCCCTGGGCCAACTGTAGGTGACGGTAGGCGATCTGCAGGTGAAGAGGGAGCGGGTAGTGTAACCCGGTGCCGATACCCCGCTCTTGAAGAAACGCCCGCACACGGTTCCGCTGGGGAACCCGCACCACGAAGAGGTGGTGAACGGGTATGGTTTCAGGTGTATCACCAATTAACTGTACGTCGGGGACCGTCGACAATCCCTCTCGGTATTGCGCGGCAAGGGCTCTACGCGCGTCGTTCCAAGAATCCAAGCGACGCAGCTTGATTCTTAGGAACGCCGCCTGCAGAGCGTCTAGTCGTCCGTTGTAGCCCTCGATGTCATGATAGTACTTCTGCGACTGGCCATGCTCTCGCAGCTTCCTAACGAACTCCAGACGCCCCAAATCGTCCGAGGTGATTGCCCCTGCTTCTCCGCACGCGCCGAGATTCTTGCCCGGATAGAACGAAAACCCCGCCATGGCACCCATCGTCCCTGCACGACGCCCCTTGTACATAGCGCCCTGCGCCTGCGCCGCGTCTTCGATCACCCAGAGACCATGCGCGTGGGCAATTGCCAAGATCGGGTCCATGTCCGCCGGCGTCCCGTAGAGGTGAACGGGCACTATCCCGACTGTGCGCGGTGTGATCGCGGCCGCCAGCTGCGCCGGATCCATCAAGAGCGTGTCCGGGAGGACGTCGACAAACCGCACCGACGCACCGGCCTGCGTGAGCGCCTCAGTAGTGGCAATGAACGTGTTGGGGACCGTGATGACCTCGTCCCCGGGCTCGATGCCCATCGCCAGGTAGGCAAAGCGGAGCGCGTCGGTGCCGGAAGCGACGCCTACGGCCCCCTTCGTGTGGCAAAACGCAGCGAACTCGCGCTCGAACGCCTCCACTTCGGGGCCACCCACAAACGCTGCGCCGCGCAAAATGACCCTGAACGCGTCTGTGAGCTCGTGCTCCAAAGCTGCGTGCTGGGCTTTCAGATCCAGAAACGGTACTTCCATGCCGCCTTCCTTATTTGAGTTCCTGCTGCACGGCGTCGACCATCCTTAACACTCGGGCTGGGTTGCCGGCGACGACAGCGCCATCGGGCACATCCCGGGTTACCACCGATCCGGCTCCGACGACCGCTCGTTCGCCGACCGTGATGCCGCCGAGCAGTACGGTTCCGGTGCCGATTGCCGCACCTCGCTTCACCAGAGTGGGGATTACCGTCCAATCCTTATCACCCTGCATGCGTCCGTCCGCGACGGTGGCGCGAGGATAGAGATCATTGATAAAGCTGACGTTATGACCAACGAACACCTCGTCCTCGATCGTGACGCCCTCACAAATGAATGTATGACTCTGAATCTTGCAGCGCGCCCCGATCTTCGCGCCCTTTTGGATCTCGACGAACGTTCCGATCGACGTCTCATCGCCGATCTCACAGCCGTACAAATTGACGAACGCATACATGCGAACGTTCCGGCCCAGCTTCACGTCCGGAGCGATACGCCGGAGCAGCTCGTCACGCTCTCCGGATGTCCACTGTGCCATCGATGAGGCTATACGGCCGGCGCAGCCGCCAGCGCCACCGCCGAGCCGCCCTGGCGGATCGACTGCTGCGCGGCCTCGAGGATGCGCACCACGCGCAGACCCGCGGCTCCGTCCGACGCCAGCGGCTCGAGGCCGTTCACGGCCCGAACGATGTTCTCCACCTCGACCGCGAGCCCTTCGCGCGTCTCCAGGTTGGGCGCGTGCATGTCCCCGGACCGGTAGGAAATCATCAGCTGGTATTCCTTCTCTACGCTCGGGTCGGTGGAGATCGAGAAGCCCTTGTCATAGACCTTCAGCTTCTCACTCGCTTCCATATCGTCGTAGATCATCATCCGCTTGGAGCCGCCCACAATGGTACGCCGTACCTTGGCCGGGGCCAGCCAGTTCACATGGACGTGGCCGATCAGCGATCCCTCATATCGCACCGTCAGATACGCGATGTTCTCGGTCGGGCTGCCGCCATGCGCCGCCCCGGTGGCGGACACGCTGACCGGCTCCTGACCAATCAGATAATCCATGATCGACACGTCGTGCGGCGCGAGATCCCACACGACGTTGATGTCGGTCTGGATCAAGCCGAGATTGATCCGCACCGAGTCGAAGTAGTAGAGATCGCCGATCTCCCCCGACTGAATCAACGCGCGCATCTTCCTGACCGGGGACGTGAACACGAAGGTGTGATCGACCGCGAGCAGCACGCCCTGGCGCTCCGCCAGCTCGCACAGCTCTTCGGCCTGATCGCTCTGGGTGGTCAGCGGCTTCATCACCAGGACATGCTTCCCCGCTTCCAACGCGGCCTTCGCCAGCGGATAATGCGTGAACGACGGCGTGGCCACCACCACCAGGTCCACGTCAGGGTTGGTGATGAGCTCGCTGGCGCGGTCGGTCACCACGGGAACTCGATACTCGGCGCCCAGCCTCACGGCGCGCTCGTAGCGCATGTCGGACACCGCTTGCACCTGCGTCTGGGGGTGCCGCGCGAAATTGCGCACCAGGTTGGGACCCCAGTAGCCGCATCCGATGATACCGACACGAATCGACGCCATACGCACCTCGCGTTGGACTGGGCTACGCGGCCCGACCTGAGTTGAGGAAAACGACCGGAATGGTCTTCACGAGAATCTTGAAGTCGAGCCAGAGCGACCAGCGCCGCACGTACTCCACGTCCAGCTCGCACATCTGGCGATACGTCAGGAGATTGCGACCCGACACCTGCCACAGCCCCGTGATCCCGGGCGCCACCTTGAGGCGGTCGAACTGCCAGTGATCGTACGCCGCGAACTCGTAGGGAAGCGGCGGCCGCGGCCCCACGAGGCTCATCTCGCCGCGCAGCACGTTGATGAGCTGCGGGATCTCATCGAACGAGGTGAGCCGCAGCCAGCGCCCCACGCGCGTGATGCGATCGTCGTTCGCGAGCTTGTACACCGGTCGGCCGTCGGCCGCGCTGTGACCGGCGTCCGACTCCTTACCGACCAGCATCTTCATGACGAGATCCCGATGCGCCGCGTCGGACGCGCCGTTGCGCATCGTGCGGAACTTCCAGACACGGAAGCGCCGCCCGCCCGTGCCGATGCGCTCCTGACGGAAGACCACCGGGCCCGCAGAATCCCACTTGATCCATGCGGCGGCCACGGCGATCAGCGGAGCGGTGAGCAGCAGGCCCACGGCGGAGCCGGCGATATCGACGAGACGCTTCAGGACCAGCTGCCACCCCTTCAGCCCCGGCGTCGTGAGGGCGATCAAGGGGCGTCCCGCCCGCCACACCAGATTCGGCTGCACGCCCGCGATATCGATCGACCGCGGTACCGACAGCAGCTGCGACTCGGCCTCGAGTGACGCATCCACCACCTCGCGGAACCGGTTGTCCGGCAGATACCCCGCCACCACCACGACCTCGGCGCCGGTGCGCTGCAGATGTACCCGGAAGTCCGCCGCATGGCCGAGCGCGTCCGCTGCCGGCGGGAAATGCACGTCGACGAATCCGACGGGCCGGCACTCGCCGCCCAGCGCGAAGGTGGGGCTCCGGATCGCGTCGCGGCACGCCTCGGCCGGACCCACGAACAGCGTCGGCGCCGCGCTGCGATACATCGGGAGGAACCGCGCCACCACCTGGTCGATCACGCTGCGCTCGGCCACGAGCCCGGCCCACACCAGCAGCGTCGTGATCGCGTACTGCAGGATCACTGGCTCGAGCCCGCGGGTCCACAACGTCATCCACAAGGGCAGCGCCGTCGCCAGCGCACACGCCGTGAACAACCGCCGCGCATCGCGCCGCTGGTCTCCCCGCCCGTAGTTCCGGGTCACGAACAGCGCCACGAACAACGCCACTGCGTATTGCCAGCCGTTCAGGATGCCGGGCGGCAACGTGGACTGCAGCGGGTCCGCGATCGTGTGGCCCAGCCAGGCCCGGTCGCGCAGCGCGCGCACCAGCTCGCGCATCACGAAGAACGACGCCATGTCGGCCACGAGTAGCACCGTGAAACGGCGCACCGCCCGCACCACATGATTGCGCAGGTTCGAGGCGGCGCGCTGCTGCAGTCCCAGCCGCAGCTGGAGCGGCGCGTCGCGATCCAGCTCGGGAGTGGCAACCGGGATGTAGCTAGGGGCGAACGCCGAATGCGCCGCGGGCGCGGCGCTGATTGCGGGGGCCGACATTTGTGCCTTCACTTCGCGAGGCCAGGATTCCAACCGCATCCTCCTCCGAAAGTGCACAAACCGCACGGGCGTGCTCCCGGGCAATTCGCGCGCCGGAAGTTTCCACCTGCGACCTGCCGTGTCTGGCGGAGCACCACGTCGTTGCCCCCCACCCACCCTTGCTCCGAGTGAGGGCGCCTGCTGTCGGACTTCCCCTGCGGAACGGCCCTGACCACCGTGCAACGTACCGCAAACCGACCAGCCGGACGCTTGCCGCTCAAGGGCGCGCGGTAGCGTACCGCGAGACGGGGGCTGAATATACGCCCCCCCGGAAGACCCGCTAGTGCGCCTAACCAGAGCAATTGTGATCGCGGTCACGCAACAGGAGGTGTGGCAGAACTGCAACAGTTGCTAGGAGTTACAGCTTGGGACTCGGGGCTCGGGGGTCGGGATTCGGCGCAAACGGGACGTATGCGGTGCGCCGTGCGCGCTTTTCTCCGATGCAACACCAACCTCCTCAACGGCGGCATTTCGGTACTGCAGGCGAACAATTGGTTACATCGGGTCCGTCGTGGAGCATCAATGTTCCGCGACTCTGACCGGCGCGTCGCCACACGTGGTCAACCGACAGAAGGCCTACGGGTTGTTCGGAGAGACCCTTCGCGACATGGGAATTCTCCTTGACGTGTTCGGCCCACTGGATGCCTTCTTTCAGCGTGAGCCGGTCGCGCCGCTCCCACTCGTACTCATCGTGGTCGTCGGATTGCTTTTCACAGGGACCGGGATAATCATTGAATCGAAGGAGTGAACGGCCACCACGATGAACGTTCTCATTCACTGGATTCCCACGTTCGCCGCGGGGTTCGTCCTCATGATCGCGGCGCTGATTCTCGACTGGCGCATCCGCGTCGAGCGCCGTGCCCGGGCTGTCCACGAGCCACATCTGGACTCTATCCCAGGCGTACGGTACCTGTTCGATGAGCACGGCGCACGGACGACCGTGCTGATCGACCTCGAGAAGAACCCCAGCCTCTGGGAGGACGTCCGGGCGGCGCTCCGCGCCCGGGCTCGGCGTTAGGGACCCCCGAGTCCCCGCGTAGCGTCCCCGCCGCACCCGCACATCCGTCTCCTCTCGAAACCCCTCGGCCTCACGCTAGCGGCTCACTCGCCGCACCATGCGCCGGGGCACCGTCGGACCAGGGTTGGCAAGCCTCACCGCCCTCGCGCTCACCGCCTGCGGCTCAGACTCGACCGCGCCCAAGGTCCCCAACCTCGCCGACTCGTCGGCCACCGCCGCTCAGCTGCAATCCATCGCCGCACCCGGCGCCACCAATCTGTTGATCTCATTCGCCGTGCTGACCATCCAGTTCAGCCCGGCGCTGGGCTAACCCCCTGGGCCCCAGTCCGGTGCGGTGTGGGGGGACGCTTGGGGGCCCGTGGTTTGGCCTCTCGGGTAAGG
>CBFHAJ010000200.1:0-5782 GCA_965653495.1 uncultured bacterium
TCGAAATACCCGACGGACAGACGATAGTTGTTGGTCGCTCCGGCTCCCGCCAGCGCGACGTTGTGCTGTTGGCCCATCCCTGTCTGGTCCACCAGCCCGAACCAATCGGTGTTGGCCGTGCCGAGCTGCGCGAGTCCTGCGGTGTCGTACTGCGCGACCGCCGCCCGGAATTGCGCCGCGTTCAGCATGGAGGGGCGGCGGCTCACCGAAGCCGCCGAGAACGCGCTGCCGTACTCTACCCGCGCCCGCCCCTGCCCCGACTTGGTCGTAATCAGCACCACGCCGTTCGAGGCATTGGTGCCGTAGATCGCCGCGGAGGCGGCGTCCTTGAGCACCGTGATGCTCGCGATGTCGTTCGGGTTCATGAAGTTCAACGGATCGCGGCCTGCCGACAGTCCTCCGCCCGAGCCCGAGCCCAGGGGTACACCGTCCACCACGTACAGGGGCTCGCTCGACGCGGTCACTGACGCGGTCCCACGCACACGGATCGAGAGTCCGCCGCCGGGCTCGTTGTTGTCCACTACCTGCACGCCGGGAATCTTGTTTTCGATCAACAACTGGGGGCTCGGAAGGTTGCCGGGGTTGAAGTCCTCCGCCCCTAGCTGGCTCTGAGATCCGGTGACGTCGCCAGCCCGTTTGGTCCCGTAGCCGACGACCACGACCGACGCCAGGTTGACCGCCCGGGCCGTCAGGGCGATGTCCACGGTGAGGGTATCGCCGCCCGCCAACGTGACCGGTCGCACTGCCGGGGCGTACCCGATGAGCCTGGCGCGCAGGGTGTCCGACCCTGCGGGGACATCGCTCAGCAGATAGCTGCCATTCGCCCGCGTGACCGCACCGCGCCTCCCGACCGAGACGGTGACTCCGCCCAGGGGCTGCTGAGTGGCGGCGTCGCTGATTCGTCCCCGTATCGTACCCGTCGTCTGTTGTGCAGCGAGAGGTGACATCCACAGGACGGCCGCAAGCGCACTCATGACGTACCCGATTCGTCTCATACAATTGCTCCCTCAAGCGGTGGGGATACAAACGCTCCGGCCAGAGGCGGTCCGGAGCGGGAGATGAAGTAACGTGCTTTGGGGAGGCTGTCAACGACCGGGTCGCGAATGTGAACGCCGCCTAACCGCAGTGAGAGCGCGGCGCGCGCCCTCACAGCGAGCTCAAGAACTCGATGATCGCCTGCTGATCGCTCGCCGATAGCCGCCGAAACCGTCGGGTGACGTCGCCCGCTTCCTCCCGGTGGCGCAGGATCGCGTCGCGGAAGGTGAGCGACGCCCCGTCGTGCATCAACCGCGGGCGCAGGCGCACCCCCCACAGCGGGGCGGTCCGCACCTTGTTCCGGGCGCGCAGAATGGTATCTGGGGCGAAGTCCTGCCATTGGATGCGATACATGTTTCGCCCGTAGTGCTCCACCATCGCCACCGCGATCCCGTCGCCCGTTCCCACGTCGTGCAGCAGAAAGTCACCGAACGGATGGAACACCTTGTCGCCGAGCGCCACGGGAATCGTGTCGGCGCCGCCGTTGATCGGCGTTCCGGCGGGGGCGGTCGCGAGGGTCCGGACGTGGCACATGGCGCAGCCGATGCTGTCGAACAGCGCCGAGCCGCGCTGCGCCGGCGCGGTCGCCGCGAGCACCCGGTCGCGGGCCGGCGCCTTGGTCGCCCGCATGAAGCGGGTGAACCGGTCGATGTCCTCGAGCCCGGTCGAGTCCGGGGTATTGTTGGGCTCGCTCACGGTGTTGCACAGGTCGGTCACTTCGTCGGGGAAGAGCCGGCTGGTGATTCCCATCTCGTTCAAGTAGGCGTCGCCCGAGAACGACAGCAGGCTGGCGTGCTGATCCTTCCAGCCGAACCGCCCGATGCCCGTGTGGCCCGGCGCTTCGACGATCGGCACGCGTGCCGCCTGGCCATGAAGCCGTCCCCGCGTCGCGCGGCGTTGCTCGCGGGCGATCCCGAGCAGCGTCGAGTCCGGCACCGCCTCCACCAGGCCGTCCCCGAGCAGATTGAGGGCCATGCGTGTCGTGCGGACGGTCTCGCTGTCGGGCACGCGCTCTTGAATTTCCGAATCAGGGAACTGGGCGTTCGGGCAGATGGCGCGGTCGTTGACGAGGGTGCGGCCAGCGATGACCACCGTGCCGCGCGCGATCGGGATGTCGGGGTTGCGGAACCGGCCGTCGGGGCCCAGGTGACCAACGCGCAGCTCGCTGACTTGACTCGGTCCGCCCGACGTCGGGTTCTGATGGCACTCGCGGCACGACTGCGCGTTGTACAACGGCCCGAGCCCGTCTTCGATGTCTTCGACCTCGTCGAACGCATCCCGATCCGCGTCATGGGTCGAATCGTTGACGATCCCGTTGCTCTTGTTGTCGAAGCCGGTGAGCGCCTCGGACGCCGAGGGGCCAGGGGCGGGGGGAGTGAAGGGCGGGGGCGCCCCTGGGCCGCAGGCGATCACGACGAGCGCCCCTACACCGAAGGCGATGGCGCGGGACGACCGGGAGAGGTAAGCCATAGAGACCTTATCGAACTGGGGCGGGAGGACTCGAACCTCCAACTTCCCGGTTAACAGCCGGGCGGTCTGCCAGTTGACCTACACCCCAAGAGCGTCGCGCCCCCGGAACCGCTCGGTGCCGGGGGCGCGCTCACTACATCCGCCGACGCGCGCTAGCCCCGCAGGCGCGCCGAATTTGAGGTCCTATTGCGGTTCGACAGCGGAAGCGCGAACGTCGCCATGGGTCCACAGTACTATCCCACTCCCCGTCGAGCAAGGGGCTGCGTGAGCGACTTCACCAGACTGTCGCGCCGGGAGTGGCTCGCGCTGGCGGATCGCTTCTACACTCGCCTCGACCGCACCCTCACGAGCCTCACCCCCGCCGACTGGCAGCGTCCCACGGCGTACCTCGGCTGGCGCTGCCGCGACGTGCTCGCCCACATGACGAGCGCCATGCCCGTGAACTTCCGCCAGGTGCTCGGCCGCGCCCTCGCCGGCGACCCGAGCGCCCCGCCGGAGTTCAATACGTTCGCGCGTAACGCCCGTGAGGTCGCCGCCCGCCGCGGCACGCCGGTCGCGGACCTGTTGCGCGAGTTTCACCGCGAGCTCGACGCGATTCTCGAGATCTACCGCGGCATGAGCGATGCCGATTGGGAGCGGCCCGCGTGGTTCTTCGTGGGACGCGTGCGCGTGCGCACGCTGTTTCTGGTCCAGTTCGCCGACAACGTGTTCCACGAGCGCGACCTGCTGACCGCGAACGGACGCTGGAGCGGCCTCGATCCCGCCTACGCCGCGCCGTTGGTCGATTGGTTCCTGCGCGAGCTGCGGCCCGCGCTGTTCCGTCCCGCCCGCGCCGACGGATTGACCGCCGCCATGCGTTACAAGCTGCGCGGCCCCGCGGGCGGCGAATGGACCCTCACGATCGATCAGGGCCGCTGCCGGGTCGAGCCGGGCTCGAATGGGCGAGTGGATGTGACCCTTGTCGCCGATGCAGAGGACCTCGTGACCGCCGCCCAGGCTCGCGCCGCGCCATGGGTAGGTCGCGCCGCGCGCTGGGTCGATTGGGTCCGCGGCCCCGCACGGGCGGAAGACACCGTCGCCGCCATCACGGGCAGCGTGAGTCTGGCCTGGGGCCTGGCCCGGCGCCGCATCAGATTGGGCGTGAACCGCGCCCTCGCGGCCCGGATCTATCGCGCCTTCTGGCATTTCTGGCAACGCACCGCGATGACCGCGGCGCACATCAGGGAAGGCTAGTACTTCATCCCCGACTTGGTGGCGAACTCCCGCAGCGCCGCCTCCTGCTCGGGCGTGAGCTTGTCCGGGATGTCGACGCGGATCTCGACGTACTGATCGCCGCGCCGGCCGTTCTTCTCGATCCCCTGCCCCGCAATCCGGAATCGCTGGCCGTGCTGCGTGCCGGAGGGCACGCGCAGCACCACGCTCTTCCCGTCGAGCGTTTTCACCTTGATTCTGGAGCCGAGTGAGGCTTGCGCGAGGTTGATCGGTACGACGCAGACCACGTCCAGCCCCTCGCGCCGGAAGAAGCGATCGGGCTCGACCTGAATCGCCACCACCACATCGCCCCGGCCCTTGGCACCCTGGCCCTTCAGACGGAGCCGGGTGCCGTCTTCCGTCGCGGGGGGAATCGTGATCGCGAGGTGCTTCTCCTGCCGCACCTCGCCGGAGCCGTGGCAGGTGGGGCAGCGCTGCGCCGGCACCCGCCCGCGTCCCCGACACACCGGGCACGGACGCGTCACCGCGAATCCCCCCTGGCCGAATGAAATGGTCCCGCGGCCCTTGCATTCGGGGCACGTGGAGAAGGTCGTGCCCGGGGCGCCGCCTGAGCCGCTGCACGTCGGGCACACCTCCGGGAGCGTGAGCGTGACCGGCACCTTGCCGCCCAGCGCCGCCACGCGGAACGGCACCGACACGGCGGTCTCGATCTCGTCTTCTTCTTCCGGGCGCGCGTCGCCGCCGCGGCGACCGAAAATCGACGAGAAGATATCCCCCAGCCCGCCGAACGAGCCGAGATCGGAGAAGTCGAAGTCGGTGCCGCCCCCCCCCGCCCCGCCGCCCTCGGGTGCCGGCCCGCGCGCGCCGCCGCCCGCGAAGGCGCCGTAGCGGCGCAGCTGGTCGTATTTCTTCCGCTTCGCAGGATCGCTCAGCACGTCGTGCGCTTCATTGATCTCCTTGAAGCGCTCGGCGGCCTGCGGCTTGTT
This sequence comes from uncultured bacterium, assembly GCA_965653495.1. Lineage (GTDB taxonomy): Bacteria > Gemmatimonadota > Gemmatimonadetes > Gemmatimonadales > GWC2-71-9 > AG41. The sequence continues at coordinate 4,704 of CBFHAJ010000200.1, forward strand.
GGGATTGCGGTCGGGATGGTACTGCTTTGCGAGCCGGCGGAACGCCTTCTTGATCTCATCCGTCGTGGCGGTCTCTGAGACGCCCAGGATCTGATAGTAGTCCCGCTGCGAGGCCATCTACGCTTCTCGCTTCCCCCTTCCCTCGTCCCCTTGCCACTGCAGGACCACCACGCGCGCCGGCCGGATCAGCGCTCCGCCCATCTGGTAACCCGGCTGCAGCACCGCGCCGACCGTGTGATCCTTGGTTGGATGATCGGCGGGGCGGGTGGTGACCGCCTCATGCAGGTTGGGATCGAACGGGACGCCCACCTGATCCACCCGCGTCACGCCCGCGGCGTCCAACCCCTTCCAGAGTTTGCGCTCCACCATGTCGACGCCGTCATGGATCGTCTTGGCATCGGTCTGTGCCGGGTCGACGTGCGCGAACCGCGCCAGGTCGTCGAGGGCGTCCACCAGCCGCTGCACCAGGTCGGCCTGCGCCCGCGCCCACAGGTCCGTGCGTTCCTTGGCGCTGCGCTTCTTGAAGTTGTCATACTCCGCCGCCAGCCGCAGGTACTTGTCCTTCAGCTCGGCGAGCTCCGCCTCCCCCCGCACCACGGCCTCCTCGGCCGGCTCGACGAGCGGCGGGGGCGGCTCAGCCGTGTCCGGCTCAGCTGGCTGCTTTTCTTTATCGTCCATGGTTTTGCGCTTCATAAGCAATCGATGTGCCGTTTGGATGCGCCGTTTTGGCAAGCTAACGCCGGGGGCAAGCCCGGCGTCCCTACGGTCGCCCGCTGAGAAAAGCTACGATGTCCGCAAAGACCTGGTCGCGCTGCGGGTCGTGCAGCACGTCGTGGTACATCTCCGGATACCAGCGCACCCGCACGCTCCCCTTCAGCCCGTCGGCGAACGCGCGCGCCTGGTGGGGATCCACCACGCGGTCTTCGCCCGCCAGCAGGAACAGGAGTGGCGACTCGATGCGGTAGCCGTCCGCCGCGACCGCGCGCTGGGCCCACTGGATCTCGCGCCACGCCCCCGGCGTCATCACGTGATGCACGCCGGCGTCCTCGGCGTAGGCCTGATTGACGGCGGGATCGCGG
>CBFHAJ010000201.1:0-5747 GCA_965653495.1 uncultured bacterium
CGCGGCCGTGAGCGTGCGGGCGAGCCGCACCCCGGAGCCGAGCCGCTCGAGGTGGGGGCGCAACAGCAGCCCGATGTGCGGCTCGTCGTCGACCACGAGCAGGTGGCGTGGGCGCGGAGAGGAGGGGGACACGGCGGCCGCCTCCCGCTCAGAGGAGGCCGGCGATCGCGCTGCGATGGCGGCGCAGGTCGTAGAGCAGGGCGCCCACGTTGGTGGACGGTCGCACCAGCACCACGAGTAGCGCGTCGGCGTTGAGCACCGAGACGACCGCGAGGCCGGCGCCGAACTCCAGCACGCCGCTGCCGAACTCGCCGCGCCCGCCCGCCTGGCCCAGCTGGGACATCGCGTTGATGACCGAGGGCAGCAGGGCGGCGACGTTCTCGGCGTCGACGCCGTCGGCGGTGCGCGAGTCGATCGGCAGACCGTCCCGGCCCACCACGACCACCGCGTCAACTCCGGAGCGGCGACTCAGCGCATCGACGACTTCACGGATCGTCGCCATACGGCGGCCAAGCTACCATGCAGCCTAGCGAAGTCAAGCAGCCACCGTGGGTTGACCCACTCCGACGCCGCTCGGTATCTTCTCCGGCACCGCATGACTTCCCGCAACCGACTCGTCGCCGCGACCGTCGCCCTCATGGGGCTCGGCCTGCTCGCCGTCGGGTGCGGCAACAGCAACGGGCTCCCCGGCGCAGTGTTCACCAACGTTCTCGATACGGTCTCGCTGTACGCGCTGAAGGGAACGGCGCTGCAGCTGCCGTCCGCCTACGCTTTGTTCGACACGACGCTCGTGCGCACCGATCAGTCGATTGCACTGGACTTCGCCTTCGACTTCGACAGCACCGGCGCGCCTGCGCTGTATCCCACCGGCGCCTTGAACCTCGGGACCGGATCGGGACTGGAAAAGACGACGACGAACTTCGGCACCATCACGCTGGCGCCGACGGGGGGCTACGTGTACGACAAGCCCGCCGAGCTCGACACCGGGACCGTTTTGTACGTGGCGTCGCGCCCGATGACGTGCACCTTCGGCTCGACCGTCCCGATATACGCCAAACTGCGGGTGCTGGCGGTAGATTCGACCGCCCGGCGCCTGGACTTCGAGATTCTCGTCAACCAGAATTGCGGATACCGCAGCCTCGCGCCGGGACTGCCCACGCAGTAGGCCTGTGGCCACGCTGTGATCGATCTCAAGTTGCTGCGCGCCTCGCCCCAGCAGGTGCGCGCCGCGCTCGCGCGGCGCGGCGATCCCACCATCACGCGCCTGCTCGACGAGCTCGAGGCGCTCGACATGCGGCGCCGCGCCCTCACCGGGCAGCTCGACCAGCTCAAGGCGGAGCGGAACGAAGCCGCGAAGGCGGATGCCCGCCTGATGAAAACGCAGGGCGAGCTGCCGGCCGACGTGCGCGAGCAGCGCCGCAAGCACGCCGCGCGCATCGACGCGCTCGAGGCCGAGCTGCGCAACCTCGAGGCCGTGATCGATGCAAAGCTTCTGTTCGTGCCCAACCTTCCGCTCCCCGACGTGCCCGACGGCGATGAGTCGGCCAACCGGGTCATCCGGACGTGGGGCGAGCCGGCGCCGCGCGGCGGCCGGCCGCACTGGGAGCTGGGCGAAGCGCTCGGGATCCTCGATCTCGCACGCGGCGCGAAGGTCTCCGGCTCGGGGTTTCCCGTGTTCGTAGGCGGCGGCTCGAAGCTCGTCCGGGGCCTCATCAACTTCATGCTCGACCTGCACACCCGCGAGCACGGCTACCTCGAGGTCGATCCGCCGTTCGTGGTGCGGCGCGACAGCATGATCGGCACGGGCCAGCTGCCGAAATTCGAAGAGGACGCGTACAAGACGGCGCCCGACGATTTGTTTCTCGTGCCCACCGCCGAAGTACCCGTGACCAACCTGCACCGCGACGAAATCCTCGACGGGGCGAAGCTGCCGCTCGCGTACACCGCGTACACGCCCTGCTTTCGCCGGGAGGCAGGCGCCGCCGGCAAGGACACTCGTGGCCTGCTGCGAGTGCATCAGTTCGACAAGGTCGAGCTGGTGCGCTTCTGCCGCTCGGAAGACTCGCCCGCTCAGCACGAGACGCTGACCGGACACGCGGAGGAAGTGCTGCGCCGGCTGGAGCTGCCGTACCGCGTGGTGCTCATGGCGATCGGCGACCTCGGGTTCGCCGCCGCCAAGAAGTACGATCTCGAGGTGTGGGCGCCGGGGGTGGGGCAGTGGCTCGAGGTATCGAGCTCGAGCACGTTCACCGATTTCCAGGCACGCCGCGCCAACATCCGCTACCGGCCGGCCGCGGGTGCCAAACCGGAGTTCCCGCATACGCTCAACGCCTCGGGGGTCGCGCTGCCGCGTACCATCGCGGCCCTGCTCGAGACCCATCAGCAGCCCGACGGCTCCGTGACTGTCCCGCGGGCGCTCGTTCCGTATCTGGGGACCGAGCGGCTCGTGCCGTCCGGTGGCGCGTAACGGCGCGTGGCGCCGGGCTGGTCCCCCCATTGTCGTGGGGCTGGCGCTCCTCTTGGGGGGGATCACCATCGGGTACGGCTGGATCGTGGCGCGCCACCTGCGCGACGATGCCCGCCAGACGAGCGCGCTGCTGGGGCGGGTGTTCGCGGGGCTGAACGACCCCGGCTCCGACGCCGCCACCGACGCGTTGCTCGACCTCGCGCGCCAGGTACGCTCCGAGGGCATCCCCATCGTCGTGACCGACACCGCGGGCCGGATCACCGCCCTCGACAACGCGCCGGCGAGCGTAGGCGCGGACACCGCCCGGCTCCGCGCCTGGATCGCCCAGCTCGACGCCGAGAACGCGCCCGTCGCGCAACGGGGTGTGGGCACCATCCATTACGGCGCCGGTCCCGCCGCCCGGCCGCTCACCGGTCTCGCCGTGCTCGAGGGCACCGTGCTCGTATGCCTCGCAGTGCTCGCGGCGTGGGCCTACCGCTCCCAGGTGGCGGCGGCGCGCGACCGCCTGTGGGTGGCCATGGCACGAGAGTCCGCGCACCAGCTCGGCACACCGCTCATGAGTCTCACGGGATGGATTGCATACCTGCGGGAAAATCCGGGTACCACGGGCGCCGAGCTGGCCGACCATCTTCAGGCCGATGCGGAGCGGCTGGAGCGCGTCGCCAAGCGCTTCGAGCGCATCGGCCGGCCAGCCCGGCGCGAGCCCTTGGGCCTGGGCGCGGTCGCGGAGCGGGTCGTGAGTTATTTCCGGCCGCGGCTCCCCACGCTCGCGAGCCCGGTGGCCCTGGCGCTCCGCGCCACCGGGCCGGGGCCCACGGCGCTGGGTGACCCGGTCCTGGTGGAGTGGGCGCTCGAGGCCGTGATCAAAAACGCCATCGACGCGCTGTCGGGGCGGGGGGGGAAGATCGACGTGACGGTGGAAGCCGTGGCCCGCACGGCGCGCATCAGCGTGGCCGACGACGGCCCAGGCGTGCCGCCAGAGGTACGCGCCAAGCTGTTCGAGCCGGGTGTTTCGACCAAACCAGGCGGGTGGGGCATCGGCCTGGCCCTCGCGCGCCGCATCGTCGAGCAGCAGCACGGTGGCCGGCTCGTTTACCGTCCCATACTGTCCAGTGCAGAAGGCGGGAGGGGCAGCGGGTCCGGTGGGGGAGGGGGGGGCGTCGGGGCGGGCGCCGAGTTTGTGCTCGAGTTTCCGCTCGTGCAGGAACGGGACGGGGCGCGGGGGAGGATGGACGGGTAATGCTCCCACTTAATCCGTCTCAGGAAGCCGCGGTACGCCACCCCGGTGGCCCGCTGCTGGTGCTCGCCGGAGCCGGGTCCGGCAAGACCCGGGTGCTCACGGCGCGGATCGCTCACCTGATTCAGGATCGCGGCGTGGCGCCATCCCGTCTGTTCGCCGTCACCTTCACCAACAAGGCGGCCGGCGAAATGCGGTCGCGGGTGGCAGCGCTGCTCGGCGCCGACCCGCGCGGCCTGTGGATCGGTACGTTCCACTCCCTCTCGGCCCGCTTGCTGCGCCGCGAGGCGGCGCTGCTCGGGTTCGGACCCAACTTCACGATCTACGACCAGGACGATTCCGAGGCGCTCGTCAAACGGCTGCTCGAGCAGCGCAACCTCTCACCCAAGGCCAATCCGCCGCGGGTGATTCATGCCATCATTTCGGGCGCGAAGAACCGCATGCTGCTTCCCGAGGAGCTGGGCGCCAGCGCCGACAGCCCGCTCGAGCGCACGGCGGCGGACATTTACGCGCTGCTCGGCCCCGCGCTGAAGCAGGCCAACGCCATGGACTTCGATGACCTGCTGCTGTTTCCCCTAACGCTCTTCACCGAGCACCCGGAGCGGTTGGCGTACTGGCAGCACCGTTTCGACCACGTGCTCGTGGACGAGTTTCAGGACACCAACGCCGCGCAGTACCGTCTGGTGCGTCAGCTCGCGGCGGGCCATGAGAACCTGTGCGTGGTGGGCGACGACGACCAGGCGATTTACGGCTGGCGCGGGGCGGATGTGCGCCACATGCTCTCGTTCCAGAAGGACTTCCCCGGAGCAACCCTCCTCAAGCTGGAGCAGAACTACCGCTCCACCCAGGTCATCCTGGACACGGCGAACGCCGTGATCGCCGAAAACGCGCACCGGCTCGGCAAGACGCTGTTCACCGCCAAGCAGGGGGGCGAGCCGGTCACTCTGCTCACAGCCGCCGACGAGCGCGACGAGGCGGAATGGCTCGCCACGGAGCTGGCAAGGCGCGCCGCCGAGGGGGACGTCGCCTACGAGGGAATGGCCCTGCTGTATCGCACCAACGCCCAGTCCCGGCCCCTCGAAGAGGCGCTGCGGTTCCGGGGCATCCCCTACCGGCTGGTGGGGGCGGTGAGCTTCTACGAGCGGCGCGAGGTGAAGGATGTGCTCGCCTATCTGCGGCTGCTTGCCAATCCCGCGGACGACCAGGCGTTCCTGCGGGTGGTGAACGTGCCACGCCGCGGCATCGGAGACACCTCGCTGGCGCAGCTGGTGCGCACGGCCACGCAGTGGGGGAAGCCGCTGCTCGAAGCGGCGGCGGCAGCGGACCGCATCCCCGACCTCCGGCCTAACGTGCGCGACGCCTTCGCGGAGGTGGCCCGGCTGCTGGGGGAGCTGCGGGACCGCTGGGGCCGATCCGATCCCGCCACCGCGCTGGAGCAGGTCATCGCGGCGGTCGGGTACCCTCAGTACCTGGCGGACGAAGGCGCGGAGGGCATCGAGCGGCTCGAGAACGTGCAGGAGCTGATCGCCGGGGCGGCCGAGTGGGCGGAGACGGCCGACGCAGACGGGGAAGAGGCCGGGGAAGCGGCAAAGGGACCTGAGGCCAGCCTCATCGAGCGATACCTCACGCAGGCGGCGCTCGTCACGTCCGCGGACCAGGGCAGCGGCGATCCGACAGGCGTTACGCTCATGACCGTGCACATGGCGAAGGGTCTCGAGTGGCCCGTTGTCACGCTCGCGGGTCTCGAGGACGGACTGTTCCCCCTGGCGCGAGCGGTGGGTGAGCCGGGAGGGCTCGAGGAGGAGCGGCGACTGTGTTACGTGGGACTCACGCGCGCGCGCGAAAAATTGTATCTCTCATGGGCGCGGACGCGGTACCGCAACGGCCGGCTCGAGCTCTCGGAGCCGTCCCGCTTCGTGGAGGCGGTGCCGCCGGGCGTCGTCGACGAGCGGAGCACGACGCCGGCCTGGGATCGCGCCGCGACACGCGGCGCCAGCCGGTCGCGCCGCCCACAACGCTGTTCTGCCCATTTTGCTACGGCAA
>CBFHAJ010000202.1:0-5651 GCA_965653495.1 uncultured bacterium
CTGGTGGGCGCCACTCGAACCGCCCCCGGGGTCCAGCTTGGCGCCAGCCCGCGCTGGTGACATCGGTGGCACCGGGGCGCAGGCCCCTCACCGTCGGGGGAGTGCAGCAGAACAACGCAGTCCAGATCGTGGTCCACAAGACGGTCGAAGCGCTCACCGAGTTGCCCAGCTCGAAGACCGAGCTCGCGCTGCCGATTCAGGGGAGCGCGAAATTCCAGGTACAGGCCCTCGCCGGCGATAAGAGCCCCGTGCCTGAGGCCCAGCTCCACTGGAGCGTCGGCGACACGACGCTCGCCTCCTTCGACGCGGCGACGGGTACCCTGACGGGGAAGAAAGCCGGCAAAACGACGGTCACCGTGAAGGGCCCGGGGCCGGGGCTGACGGTCGTCTGGCAGGTCCGTGTGATCGCGGCGGGCTTGAAGCTGTCGGCCAGTCGGCTGGGCATGCCGCTGGCGCGCCGGCTGCAGCTGAAGGCCAGCTTCGCGGACGAAAGCGGCACGGTCATCGGGCCGGCGACCGGAGTCACGTGGGCCTCAGACAACCCGCAGGTCGCGACCGTCACAGAAGACGGGACCGTCGCGACGGTGGCCTACGGGCACGCCCGCATCACCGCCACCGCGCCCGGCGGCCGGCGGGCCACGACCGAGGTGTTCGCCCAGGGCGAGATCGTGGTCGCGAGCTCGCGTTCCGGGAAATTCCAGCTGTACTCGGCCGAGCGCGCGAACCTGGCGCAGCTGCGCAAGATCGGCGAAGACACGGCGCTCGCGACCGAGCCGGCCTTCTCGCCCGACGGCTCGCGGATCGCCTTCACGACCACGCGCGACGGCCAAGCCGAGATCTACATCATGGATGCCGACGGGACCAACGTCTCACGCCTCACCAACTCGCCGTCGGTCGACGCCGACCCGTCGTTCACGGCGGACGGTCAGGGGGTGCTGTTTCAGTCGCAGCGCACCGGGCACCGCCAGATTTTCATGCAGTCGATCACCAGCTCCGACGCGGTGCAGCTTACCCAAGAGCCGACGGACAACTCGCGGCCCAGTATGTCGCCCGATGGCGAGGTCATCGCCTTCGTGTCGAACCGCGAAGGGAACAATCACATCTGGCTGATGGCCAAGGACGGTACCAGCCAGCGTGCGTTCACGCGCGGCACCCAGTCGAAAGAGAGCGCGCCGCACTTTTTACGGGACGGCACGCTTGCCTACCTGGTGGAGCAGAAAGAGGGAGGTCGTAACACGACCCAGGTGGTGAAGGCGGACGTGACAACCGGAAAGGTGACGCCCCTCACGGGAACCGATCTCGTCGTCACCGACTTCGCGGTCTCGGGCGCGGGAGACCTGGTGGGTCTGGTCGTGGCCGTGCAGAAGAACACCTTCAGGGTGTACGTGCAGCCGGTCGGGGCGGGCGGGGCGCCGGTCGCCATGCCGACCACCGGCGCCGAGCAAATGGTGTCTCCGACCTTCATGCCGTAGGGCGCGCGGCCATGCGCGCCTGGGTGATCCGCGCCACCGGCGGCCTCGACCAGCTCCAGCTCAGCGACGTTCCAGCCGAAGATCCGGCGCCCGGGCACGTGCGCGTGGCGCTGCGCGCCGCGGCGCTGAACCACCTCGACCTGTTCGTGGTCAGCGGCCTGCCCCTGCAGTACCGCTTCCCTCATGTCCTCGGCGCCGACGGCGCCGGGATCGTGGACGCGGTGGGCCCCGGCGTCCGCGCGGTGCGACCGGGCGACCGCGTGATGATCAACCCGGGTGTCCCGGACTACACTTGCGACTATTGCCGCGCCGGCGAGCAGTCGCTGTGCCCCAACTACGGGATCCTCGGCGAGCACCGGCCCGGAACGTTGGCCGAGTACGTCGTCGTGCCTGAGCAGAATATCGCCATCATTCCGACACTAGCGACACCGCTGTCGTGGGACGAAGCCGCGGCGTTCTCGCTCGTCACGCTCACGGCCTGGCGAATGGTGGTCAGCCGGGCGCAGCTCGCGGCTGGGGAAACTGTGCTGATCTGGGGGATCGGGGGCGGGGTAGCGGTAGCGGCGCTGCGGATCGCCAAGCTCAAGGGGGCGCGCGTGATCGTGACCTCCTCGAGCGACGCCAAGCTCGCGGCAGCCCGACGCCTTGGGGCCGACGTCACCCTCAATCACCGGACGCTGAAGGTGTCGCAAGAAGTGCGGGCTCTCACGGCCAAGCGCGGAGCGAACGTGATCATCGACAACGTGGGGGAGGCGACGTGGGAAGAGTCGCTCCGCTGCCTCGGCCGGGGCGGCCGCCTCGCCACCTGCGGGGCCACGGCTGGTCCCCAGGTCGGGCTCGATCTGCGCCGCGTGTTCTGGTATCAATGGAGCATCCTGGGCTCCACAATGGGCAACGCCGCGGAGTACGCCGAGATCGTGCGCTTGCTGGGAGCGGGGGAGCTGCGCCCGACGGTGGATCGCGTGTTTCCGTTCAGCGAGGTTCCGGCGGCGTTCGCGCGACTCGAGCGGGGCGAGCAGCTGGGGAAAATCGCGGTCTCGATCGCCCCTTAGGCGGGCCGGGCGGGGAGCGCGGCCGGCCGTGATCGGGGCACCTTCGCTCTCGTTCTGCCCGCTTCGCTCGCGGCCCCCGAACGGGGCCGGCTCCGCCGCCCAAGCTAAGTTCACCCGGGGGCGTCAACGCCCCGTCAACCGCCTCTGGTAAGTGCCCTTCCCGCCCTCGGTTAGACACCGGTCCCGCGTTGCCTTTCCCGTGCTAAGTGATTATTGTTTGGCAACTTAGGCCGCCTTTCGAGCCGCAAATACCGAAACCCGAGCCCCCGCCTCAATGACCGCACCCAACTCCCGCGAACGCATCCTCCCGCGCCTCATCGAAGACGAAATGAGGGAGTCGTTCCTCGACTACTCGATGAGCGTGATCGTGCAGCGGGCACTCCCCGACGTGCGCGACGGGCTCAAGCCGGTCCATCGTCGCATCCTGTATGCGATGAACGAGCTGGGTCTGGTGCCCGGCCGCCCCTACAAGAAGAGCGCCACCGTCGTCGGCGACGTGCTCGGCAAGTATCACCCCCACGGCGACGTGGCCGTGTACGACTCGCTGGTGCGCATGGTGCAGGACTTCTCGCTGCGCTACCCGCTGGTGGACGGCCAGGGGAATTTCGGCTCCGTGGATGGCGATCCGCCGGCAGCATATCGCTACACCGAAGCCCGCCTGACACGCATCGCGATGACGATGCTCGAGGACATCGACAAGAACACCGTCGATTTCGTCCCCAATTTCGACGACCGGCTGCAAGAGCCCACGGTGCTCCCCGCCCGGCTCCCCAACCTGATCGTGAACGGCACCGCGGGGATCGCGGTCGGGATGGCCACAAACATCCCGCCGCACAACCTGGCCGAGACGGTGGAGGCGATCAACCACCTCGTCGACCACCCGGACGCGACCGTCAAGGATCTGCGGAAGTTCATCAAGGGTCCCGATTTCCCGACCGGCGCGATCGTGTACGGGCGCGAGGGCATCAAGGAGTGCTACGAGAAGGGTCGCGGGCGCATCGTGCTGCGGGCGCGCGCCGTGGTGGAAGAGAAGGAGTCGAGCGGGAAGCAGCAGATCGTCGTCACCGAAATCCCCTACCAGGTGAACAAGGCGAACCTGATCGCGCAGATCGCCGCGCTCACCAACGAGAAGAAGCTCGACGGCATCAGCGACATCCAGGACTACTCGGACCGCGAGGGGATGCGGATCGTCATCGATCTGAAGCGCGACGCCGTGCCCGCCGTCGTGTTGAACCAGCTGTACAAGCACACCCAGATGCAGACCACCTTCGGCGCCATCATGCTGGCGCTGGTCGACGGCGCGCCGAAGGAGATGACGCTCAAGGAGCTGCTGCAGCACTTCGTCGAGCATCGCCACACCGTCATCACCCGGCGCACCGAGTTCGAGCTCAAGCGCGCGCAGGACCGCGAGCACATCCTCGAGGGCCTGAAGATCGCCGTCGACCACATCGACGAGGTCGTGCGGATCATTCGCAAGGCGAAGGACGTGCCCACGGCGGACGCGGCGCTGCGCAAGCGGTTCAAGCTGTCCGAGAAGCAATCGGCCGAAATCCTCAACATGCGGCTCGCCCGGCTCACCGCCCTCGAGATCACCAAGCTCGAGGAGGAGCTCAAAGAAGTCCGCAAATTCATCAAGGAGTGCAAGGAGATCCTCGGCTCCAAGCCGCGCCGGCTCAAGATCCTCAAGGAGGAGCTATCCGAGCTGGCGCACGGCTTCGGGGACGAGCGCCGCACCGAGATCGTGGCGGATCAGGGCGAGTTCTCCATCGAGGACCTGATCGCCGAGGAGGACATGGTCATCACCGTGTCGCACGCCGGCTACATCAAGCGGCTCCCCGTCTCGGCGTACCGGCGGCAGCGGCGCGGCGGCAAGGGCGTGATCTCCGCCCACACCAAGGAAGACGACTGGGTCGAGCACCTGTTCATCGCGTCGACGCATGACTACGTGATGTTCTTCACCCAGCAGGGCCAGTGCTACTGGCTCAAAGTGCACGAGATTCCGCAAGCGGCGCGCGCGGCGCGCGGCAAGCCGATCCTGTCCTGCATCGCCATGAAACCGGACGAGCGGCTCGCGTCCCTCGTGCCGGTGCGTGAATTCTCCGAAGATCAGTTCCTGCTCTTCACCACCAAGCAGGGCGTCGTGAAGAAGACCGTCCTGTCGGAGTTCGGCAATCCGCGCTCGGTGGGGATTCGCGCCATCAACATCGAAAAGGGCGATGAGCTGATCGACGTGCAGGTGACCGACGGCCGGAACGACATCGTGCTCGCCACCGGGCACGGCATGAGCATCCGGTTTCACGAGAAGGACGTGCGCGACATGGGGCGCACGGCGACCGGCGTGAAAGGCATCGAGCTCGACAAGAAAGATCACGTCATCGATATGGTCGTGGTGCGGCGGAAATCGACGCTGCTCACCGTGACCGAAAAGGGCATGGGCAAGCGCTCCGAGCTGGACGAGTATCGCGTGCAGCATCGCGGCGGACGTGGCATCATCACGCTCAAGCGCACCGACAAGACCGGCGACATCGTCGCGCTCAAGGAAGTGCTCCCCGACGACGAGCTGATGATGATCACCAAGAAGGGCATCATGATCCGCGTGCCGGTGGAAGGGATCCGGATCTCTGGCCGCAATACGCAGGGCGTCAAGGTGATGAACTTGACCACGGGCGACCTGGTGGTGGACGTCGCGCGCGTCGTGAAGGAAGACGAAGGGGAGAATGGCGAGGGCGAAGGGGACGACGACGACGCGCCGCGCGCGGCCAAGGCCTCGAAACCGGCCAAGAAGGCCGCGCCCAAGCCCAAGCCGAAGAAGAAACGGTAGCGTGGTCACCGCCCAGGACGTGCGGGAAGCGGCGGCCGGGCTTGCCGGCGTGGCGATACGGACACCACTGCGCTTTGTCGAGCCGCTGAACGCGTACTTGAAGCTCGAGAGTATGCAGCCGATGGGCGCCTTCAAGATTCGCGGCGCCTACACGGCCGTCAGTCGGCTGCCGCAAGCCGCCAGGCGCAACGGAGTCATCACGTACTCCAGCGGAAACCATGGCCAGGCCGTGGCCTACGCCGCGCAATTACTGGGGGCGCGCGCCGTCGTGGTGATGCCCGAAACGGCCCCCGCGGTGAAGGTGTC
>CBFHAJ010000203.1:0-5639 GCA_965653495.1 uncultured bacterium
AACACCAAGGCGCGGCAGCTACTCCTCATACTCGTCCCACTCCTCCCCCTCCCAGTCCTCGCCCTCGCCCACCGCGAGCGGCGGCAGCTCGATATCCTCGTAGATGTCGTCCATGGTGATGCTCGTGCCGAGCGGAGGAACGAGAATCTCACCAACGCCGCGGACTTCCTCCCGCAGCCACACATCTGCGTCACGCCGATACACCAGCACGTGCCGCCGGCGCTGGTCCACCACCAGGTACAGGCGGAGCGAAGCCATTCGCCGGTAGGCGTCGAGCTTCTCACGGCGGTCCGTGGCGCGGGTGCTCGGTGAGGTCACCTCGACGATCACCGCAGGCGCCAGTTCCACCGCCGCCGCTTGGCCGCAGGCGATGATCACGTCGGGGTAATAAATCCGGTCGGCTGCCGCTCGCACCTTTACGTCCGTGGCAAACACTCTGCACCCGCGAGCCCGCGCCGCGTGGTGGAGATGCCTCGTCAGGTTCAGCGTGATGAGGTTGTGACGGGTCGTGACGCCGCTCATCGCGAACACTTCGCCCGCCACGTACTCGTGCTTGATCGGGCTCCGCTCCTCGAACGCGAGATACTCGTCCATCGTCATCACGCGTCCGGCCGGCCGGTTCCTCTCCATGGGCCGAGCTTACGCTCGGCGCAGCCGAGCGCGCAAGGTCCGGTTCGCAGCAAGCGCGTGCGCTACCGCGCGCTCCACCACACCTGATACTGCGTCGCCAGCCGACGGGTGGGATGTGGCAGCACCTGGTTCCAGTCTTCCGTCACCAGCGGCTGCCACGGCGCGGTCGAAACGACGGTGAGGTGCAAGTGATTGGGGTTGTCCGCGGGCTCGGCGCGCTCGTCCACCGTCAACCCCGCGAGCGCCGTGCGGCCGTGGCGGCGCCAGCGCAGCATTGCCGCGGCCGAGGGGCGAGCTGGCGGCCATACGTCGAGCTCGAGCTCGCCGCCCGGCCAATCCCCGGTGATCACCACCGACGCGACGACGGCGCTGCCCTCGGCGTGGGTCGCGACCAGTGATTCGATCGGATGCAGCTCGCTATGCCAGTCGTCGTGCCCGCAGTCGACCACCCAGCGCCCCGTCATGGAGATGCGGTCCGCCGGCTCGGGTCGAAACCCTACGGGAATGAGCCACTGCTCGATCTCCGCCTCGAGGCTGCCGCCCAGTTCGGCCGTGAAGTTGCCCAGCCCCTTGTCCGTCCCGGCCTCCCGTTCGCGATCCTGAGCGAGCAGGAACCGGTATTCGGGGTCAGGCCGCACGCGGACGATCCAGTCGTCGCACAGCGAGTGCTCGGCGTTGAAGAGGCCGCACGGCTCCGAGTCGGGCGGCGGCGAGCGGCCGAGCCAATAGTCGGCCGGGGGCTCGGTGTGGTCGCCGGCGTAGTCCGCCCCGGAGAGGAAGCTGTTGGTGACCACGCCCGTGACCGTCGCGGCGATCCAGGGGATCGGCCGGTCGCGGACGTCGCGATGAGTCGGCCGCTCTCGCCACCGCAACACCGTCCGGAGCCGGGCCGTGTCGGTCTGCGCCAGATGGACGACCTCATCCCACGTGACGTAGTGGTTGCCGGGCCACCCGAGCGGCAGCGTCGGATGGTACTTCCGCTGCCCGTTGTCGCGCTCCCGGCCCCCGTCCCCCTGCGCGGGGAGCGCCCAGTTCCTGGGCAGGATGGTCGTCCACTCGGGCGGCCCGACGTTGGGGTCGAAGATCCCCAGCAGGGGATCGAGCTTCGACACGATGTCGCGAGAGCAGTAGTCGCCCGAGTTGCCGAGCGGAGTGGTAGCGCGCGGGGCGGGAGTGAGGACGTCCGTCTGGAGGCGCATCGTTACCCACCGCGGCGCCGGCGCCCGGCCCGGTGGGAATGCCCGTTCGGGTGGCACCCAGGTGGTGTCGGCCGCATTCATTGCCTGCACATCCGAGAAGCGTCGCATCCGACGAGCGGTGCGGATCAGCCGGTCGCGCGTGTCCTCCGCGTCGTCGGCGCGCCCGGTGGCGTACCACTCCGGCGTGAGCGGCGGGATGTCGCTGGCGTACACCGTGCCGTCGGCGTGCAGCTCCACCGAATTGAAAAGCGCTGCGCCCGGCCGAAACAACCGGTAATACGGGAGCGAGGCCGTACTCTCGGCCACGCCTGCCGGGGAGCCGAGGACGATGCCCTGGTTGGCGAGCAGCAGCGCCAGGACGGTGTCACGCCTGGGGCCGACCCCCGGAGCTGCCCGGACGCTCGCGTGACCGGAGCGAGCGGGCACCTGGGACGCTCTTCCCGGACCGAGCAAGCCCGCGCAGCCGATCAACCACCAACGCTGAGGTCTCACGGGAACGTGACCCGTCGGGAGAATTCGAGGTCACGGCCGTGCTGGTCGCCTCCGAATCCGCAGGATCGCGCCACCACTTGTCCAATTCACTGGTGACCATCGTTGGTGTCGTGCCGGATCTCCACTACCAGGCGCTCCGGACGCCAACTCCAACGATCTTCCGCCCGTTTCGCCAAGTGGCTGCTCAGGGATACCTGCAGCTGCTTTCGCGGCGGCGCGCCTGCTCACCTCGCTGCTCTTCGAGGTGAGCCCGTCGGACCCCGTCTCCCTGCTCGGCGCCTGCGCCCTGCTGATCGCGGTCGCATCGCTTGCGGCCCTCATACCCGCGCAGCGAGCCACACGCATCGATCCCGGCCAGGTCATGCGGGCAGAATAACGAGCCGGCTGGCGCAGACGTCATTTGGGACCAGAAGGTTCGGGCTAAATTGGCGAGATCGTTGGCGATGTTGACAGGTTGTTGAGCGCCCCCCTTGCGGTGCCTGGCGGGCGCGCGACACTGTTGGAGAAGGAGGTGGGATGGCCCTGGAAACCGAGTTACAGTTTTTCGCCCAGCAGAAACCGGAGTTGCTAAAGTACCACGAGGGGAAGTTCGCGCTCGTGGTGGGCCAGCAGTTGCTAGGGGTGTTCGACACCCACGAGGACGCCTACAAGGCCGGGCTCGCGAGGGTCGGCAACCGCCCCATGCTCATCAAGCAGGTCGTGCGCCAGGAGCCCATGCAGAGCGCGCCCGCGCTCGCCCTCGGGCTCCTCGGTGCCCGTCTATAACGCCGCCTACACCGCGCTTCCCCCTGGTGGCCAGGGGCCACCCCAGCCGTCCCCCGGTAGCCTACAGACGGCCGGGCCGGTGGTGCCCGTGCAAGTCGAAATCCCAACGGCGCTCGCCGCTCAACTCCAACACGGCAACGCTCGGATCCCGGCGCCCGTCGCTGGTCTCGCGCTGATCGACACGGGCGCGAGCATCAGCGCCGTGGACGCGGGAGTGATTCAGGGGTTGGGCGTCCAGCAGGTCGGCGTGGCGTCCGTTGGTGGCGTGGGCGGTGTGGCTCAACACGCGCTCTTCCCCTGTCGCTTGGTCTTCCCCGGTGTTCCCTTTCCGCCGATTGATTTCGCGAGCATCGTAGCTGCTCCGCTCGTCGGGATCGGTAGCGTTCAAGCGCCTGGCCAGCGAACGATCGCCCTCGTCGGGCGCGATCTGCTCCAGCACTTCATTCTGATCTACAACGGTCCCGGCGCGACGGTCTCGCTCGCTGTGTAGCCCGGCGGGCGCGCTGCCAACCCGGTATTCGGGGAGGACCGTCCGTGAATGGCGACCTCACCCGGGTCTCACGGGAACGTGACCGTCTTGCGCACCCGACCACCGTGCGCTTGAAAGCCCCGCCAGATCCGCTCCTGAAGCTTGTGGGACTTGTCTTCGTTCAGACCGGGGGTGGAGGTGAACCCTCCAAGGCGCGGCAGCCGACCACTCTGCCGCGCCTCGTTCCACCCTCCTCGACATTCATCCATTCGTCCCCCTCTCCCGAAGGGAGAGGGGGACAGGGAGTGAGACATCCCATCACGCCACCTTCGACGCCTGACCACTGTCCGTGCTCGGGGTCTCTTGCTCCTTCGACTTGAACGGCCCCAGCACGTTCCGAGCGCTGGCCCATGCGGCCATCAGCTCGGCATTCTCTCCGAACCGATACCGCACCACGCCGTCCAGCAACCGCACCTGCTCCGCGATCTGAGCCCCGATCGCTTCGAGATCGGCGCGCGCCCCTACATGCTCGCGCCGACCCGCCCGCGTCGCGGCGAGCGTCTCCTCGAACTCGCCCAGCGCCCTGGTGAGATCATCGAGCACCTGCTGCGACATCCCGAGACCCACCAGCACGTCCTGCTGCGCGGTCGCCCGCTCCAGCGTCTTGCGCGCCGCGGTGCGCAGCGCCTCCTGCGTGGCGTTGGAGGGGGGCAGCGGGAACTGGTTCGCTAACTCCCCCTGGTGCTTCGCCGCCACCTGGCCCACTACCCGCAGATACCGCAACACCTTGTCCTGCAACTTGCGGCGAACCGCTTGCCGCTGCCGGGTGGCCGCCCGCGACGTCGCCACCCCACCTTGCTGCTGCCCCGAGAGCGCCTGCGCCCGTTGCAGCAACTCCTCGAGCTTCGCCAACCCGAGGTCTGCCCCTACACCTTCCAGCTGTTGCGCCCGCACGAAATCACGGACGCGCTCGGCCATTTCTAGCCGCCTGCGCAATTGAGCCCGCACAGGTCCTCCTTGGTTCGGCACGGCGTCGGGATCCGTGCACGTGCTTGAGAAATCTCCCGACGCTGTCCGCATGGGCGAGAATCGTTCCACGAAGAATCGTGCTCAGTCCACTAAGAATCCTGCGCAGTCCCGCGCGTGGTGTCCTCGCAAGAGGACGGTCTGGCGCGCTCGGCGGCGCACGCACCCCCAGAAACCGCACAACGGCGCCACGAACGCTGTCCACTTTTTTCGAAACGCTCCGTTCCGCGCCGAGCGGGGCCGAGCGATGCCTGATCGGGTAGACCGACCCCCGGGGCCATGCCCCGGGGGTCGCAGTCCCCCCGGCACGCGCCGCGACGTCAGCGTACCGGATCGCGAAATGCCGGGAACGTGCCGCCACGGACCCGTGCGGCGCCGCGAGATCGTCGATCAGACCCGCGAAGTCCCCGGCCGACGCGCCACGGACCCGTTCGGCGCCGCGAGGTCGGCGGCTTGGCTCGAAAGGTCTCCGGAACAGGGAAACAGAACCGGGCCGACCCCAATCAGGAGCCGAACGCCGCGTGGCGGGAAGGACGCTGGGTCACGACGCAGCCCGTCGCGCTGTTCGCGCGCTCCTAACTGGCACTCCTGCAGACGTTTGACTCCAAGCCCCCGTCCGTTGCTCGGGCCTTGCTCCCGGCTCCCTAGGTTGGATCGCGTCACCCGATCGCCACCGACTCACACCAGGAGGCGCTTATGTTTGGATCACTTGCAGGACTCACTCGCCGGGGCCATGTGCTTCGTGCCCTGGCGGCCGCAGGCATCATCGGCGCTGCGGCGTGTCAGGATGCGGATCGAGCCGTCGGCCCCGCCCAAGCCGTCGCGAGGCCCAGCGCCGCCTTCTTCTTCGGCGGCGCCTATCCTGATCTGATCGTCAAGAGTCTTACGTACTCGCCCAGCGATCCGAATTTTCCCGGCGTCACGTGGTCGGCAGACGTCCAGTTGACCGCAGTCGTTCGCAACGCCGGCCTCGCAACGGCGGGCGCTTCGATCCTGACGTTCAGCGGCTGGGCTCCGGCGACGTTGCTGCCGCTCTATCCGGCGCTGTCGATATCCTC
>CBFHAJ010000204.1:0-5618 GCA_965653495.1 uncultured bacterium
CCGCCGCAGCCGCGTTGGGGCCCCGGTCGCCCGCTTGGCCGCTGACGGGGGAGGGGGGAGGGGGGGGGGGGCCGGGCGGCGGGAACTCGGGAGGCGGCACGCCGTCGTAGGGACCGCCTCTCCCTCCCCTCGCGACCCGCTTTCCGATTCCGAGCGATATCCCGAGCGCCGCGCTCACGCCCGTGTGCGCGTCACTGCGGGGATTCCAGAACCCACGCGGGCCGCGGTCCTCCAGTCGATAGCGCAGCTCGCTGCCGAGCGCGAACCACCCGAGGGGCCGCCAGTCGACGCCCGCGCCCACGCTCCACATCGCGGCCACGTCCTGGGACCCAGGATCGGTCGACAGGCCGAGCGCAAGTCCCGCGAGCGGGTATACCGACAGCGTCGATCGTCCGCGCAGCGCCTGCACCTCGTAGCCGAGACCGTAAAACGCGCGGTGCCGCCCGAGCGAGTCGTTGACGAGCACCGAGAGACCGAAGCCGTGGGTGAACAGGCCGCCACCGGGAGAGGTGGTGCGCAACTCATACACGTCGGCTCGGTTGCCGTTGTACCAGCGGCCAAGATGGAATTCCAGCCCCCGCCCTCCACCCTGCCCCGTTGCCAGACGCCAAGACGCCAGGACGCCAAGGAACGCGAGGCCTGCGCTCTCAGTCAGCCGCAGCAACAGCTCGCTGCTCCTCGGACACGCGCGGGGCCATGTGGTGGGAGAGGAGGTGCGGTAGCCGCCGCATGAACCGGACCCACATGGCGAGCGTCGTAAAGCCGCTCAACGCGGCCACCGCGCCCGCGACTCCGAGCATGGTGAGGGGGTTCGTGAAACGAGTCGCGACCAGGGCGCCGACCCAGAGACCGAGGTAGGAGGCCCCCCACGCCAGCACCGGGGTGAGCAGCCAGCCGACGACGACCAGCAGGTGCGCGAGCCAGCGAGGCACGTCGCCCCCCCTCCCCTTCCGCCAGCGCTACGCCTTGCGGGCGAGCGCGGCGAGGGCGAGCGCCGTGAGAACGAGCGTGAACGCGCCGCCCGTGGCAGCGGGCAGCGACACGCCGAACCCTGCGACACGCGCGACGCCCGCGAGAATCACCGTGGCGGCCACGGTGGGAAGCGCGCGCCGCAACACCGTCGCTTCTCCCCGGGCGGCTTGGCCTGCCGTGACGATGGCGCCCATCCACGCGAGGAAGGTGCCGAGCTGCCACCAGGCGGGCAGATACCACCAGGTACTCCCGCCGCCGATCGCGTCCCAGGTCCACGGGTAGGCCTTGAAGGGGCGCAGCAGCACGATGTCGATCGCGCTGAATACCACGGCGCCCACGAGGCCCACGGCTGCCGCACCGGCGATGCCTTCCGTGGTGCGCGCTCCCGACCACTGGCCGGGCACGAACCCGACGACCACGGCGGCCGCGAGCACGACGAGCGCTTCCACCGCGCCGCGCAGACCGCCGGCGGGGAGCGCTCGCGACACGGCGACGAACAGCACGACGGCCAGTCCGGTCGCCGCGCCCACGACCACGCCGCCGGTCACAGCCGTGCGGGCGTCAGAACGATCTGCAGTTGCGGGGGCCGCGGTAGCCGACATGCGTGGTCTCTCCTTAGTATGACGCGAGCGCGTAGGTCCGTCTGTCGCCAAATCTAAGCGCGCGGTCTCACCGGGCAAACACCAAAAGGATCACGAGATCGGTGACGGCCCACGCACCGAGCGCCCGGTACATGCCGCGCTGCTGGGCCGCTGGCGAAAGCGACTCGCGCTGGACGTACCACGGCACCAACACCGCGAGCCAGGCCGCGAGCGGAACCGTGAGCGCCCATGGCGCCACCCGCAACACCGTCGCCGCCCAGGCGAAAAACACGAAGGCCAGCACGGTGCTCACGATCGCCGCGACGAGGCTCGCGTCCATACCCAGCAGCAGCGCCAGGGTGCGATCGCCCCGGCGGCGGTCCTCGTCCATCTGATACAGCTGAGTGAGCGGATAGAGCGCGGCGAACAACGGGCAGAAGCCAATCAACACGAGGGCGTGCCCGCGATCGAGCGGCCGGCCCGTGGCCGCCCACGCCGCAAACGGCGTGAGCGTGCCGAACCCCCACATGTTGATGAGCCAGTCCACCCCGGCCACGGCCTTGAAGCGAAACGGCGGCACCGAGTAGAGCAGCGAGAGAACGAAGCAGATGGCGTACGCGATCCGAAAGGCCAGGGGCAGCGCGAACGCGAGCAGCTGTCCTCCCGCCAGTAGCGCCACGCTGAAGGCGAGCAGATGACGTGGCAGCGGGGGCGGCGCGCTCAGATACCCGATGTCGCCCTCGTCCTTGTCGAACACGGAGTTGATCGCCAGCGTCCCGCCGTTCAAGCAGACAACCCACAGCGCGAGCGCGGCCGCCGCTTGCGGCAACCGCGCGCCGCGCATCGCGCCGTTGATGCCGACCGCCAGCACATAGCCGAGCGCCGTATGTCCCGCCATGATCGGCCACTCGGCGGGTCGGAGGTGCAGCACGTAGGAGAACAGGTCGCCCGGCAGCCAGCGGTAGCCCCAGCGGCGCCAGCGGTTGAGGGCGCGGGCGTCGGTTACCACTTCAGCCCGAGCGCCCCGGCGGCGATCCGCAGCCCGGTGAGGGTGAGGTCGGGATGGATCGCTTCGATCTCGCGCGCCAGCGGCGCAACCAGGCTCGCGAGCCCGCCGGTGGCGATCACGTGCAGCGGCTTCCCGTTGGGCCACTCGGCCTTGATGCGACGCACGATGCCGTCCACGGCATCGGCGGTGCCGAGCAGCACTCCCGCACGAATCGCTTCGTCGGTGCGCCGGCCGATGGTGCGCTTGGGCGGTGTGAGATCGGTCGCGGGCAGCTTGGCGGTGCCGCGAATGAGCGCATCCGACGCGGTGCGGATCCCCGGCATGATCACGCCGCCCAGGAAATGCCCGTCGGCAGTGATGCAATCGAACGTGGTGGCGGTGCCGAAGTCGACGACGATGGTGTCGCGGTGGAACAGCTGCGCCGCGGCGAGGGTGTTGAGGATGCGATCGGCGCCCACCTGCAACGGCTCCTCCACGTCGAGCATGATCGGCAGTTTGGAGCGGCCGTCCACGACCACCGGGGCCACCGTGGTGGCCTGCTCGACCGCTTCGCACAACCCCTGGGTGACGGGCGGAACCACCGACGCGACGGCTGCCGCGCGCACCTCCTGCGTGGAGCGCCCCGCCTGGGCCAGGTAGGACGTGAGCGTGGCCGCCCACTCGTCCGGTGTGCGCTGCGGGGTGGTGGTGACGCGCCAGTGCGACTCGAGGCTGTCCCCGCGAAACAGGCCGACTTTGGTTTCGGTGTTGTTGATGTTGATCGCGAGGAGCATGGCGAAAAGATGGTGGTAGAGGTGCTAGAGGGGCTAGAGGTCGGCAGAAGTCGGAAGAAGTCGGAAGAGGTCGGGAGAGGCTTCACGCACCTCCTCGGTCCCCCAGGGACCGATACAAACGCCACGTCAGGAATGCGCTCGTCTTCGCAAATCTTCCAGTGAGTCAGATTCAGAGCCAGACAGCATACCAAGCTCGCGTGCTACGCGAAAAATGTACCCTAGCTCCGCCAGTGAACCAACGCTGATGTCGAGAAAGCGACGGCACTCGCGAACACCGCGTCTGGCTGATCCCTCCACGATGTTGACAGCGGCAGAGAACGCCGCCCTCCTGGCCTCGGAGGTCAGGCCGTACCTCTCGTCGTTGGGGAACGCTTTCGTCACTCGGTAGGTCTCGAGCAAGAGCGTGTGACATTCTTGCCACGCACGCAGACGCTCGTATGGATGCATGGGGCCCAAAGTGGCGCCGACGTCCTGGACTGCCGCATCCGATTGTTGCGCGCACCAGCGAAACACGACCGTCCCGACCTCTTTCGACCTCTCCCGACCTCTCCCGACCGCCTCACGCCAGTTCTACGTGCCCCTCCCGGACCGCCACCGTCGCTGGCCCCAAATCGACGAGCAGCGCGCCGTCAGGGCGCAGGCCACGGGCCCGGCCGGCCGCCGGCGCGCGCAGCTGCCGGCCCAGCAGCCAGTCGCGCGCCGCGAACGCCGCGCACTCTGGCTCCGACAGCGTGGGCACGCCCGCAGTGAGAGCCGCCACGGCCGGGACCAGCCGGTCGAGCAGATCGATGCGCCGCACCGCGGGTACCCACTCAGCGAGCGCTACCGCCTGCCGCGCAACCGCACCGGGAACCGGGTTGCACACGTTCACGCCCACACCGACCGCAAGCCACTGCACGTGATCGCCCTGCCAGCGCCCCTCGCACAAGATGCCGGCGAGCTTCCGCTCCGCCAGCAACACGTCGTTGGGCCACTTGAGGCGCGCCTCCGCCCGCCCTAACACGGCGTCCACGGCATCCGCCACCGCGAGCCCGACGCGCACCGACATGACGCCCAGGTCCGCCCGCGCCGGCCGCAGCAGCATGCCGAGCCAGACGCCACCGGCCGGCGAATGCCAGGTACGGCCGTCACGTCCCCGACCCGCCGTCTGCTCTTCGGCGACCACGGTCGTGCCGGCGGGCGCGCCCTGGGCGCCCAGGTCGTGCACCGCGTCGAGCGTCGACGGGAGCTGGCGGAACAGGCCGCATTGGGGGACGCCCCACCGCCGGGCGAGCTCGACCGCCGGAACGCCGTCGAGCGCTAGCCGCGCCACACAGCGTACGCGATCGTCAGCACCCCGACCGCCCAGCAATAGGGGGCGAACGCATAGAAGCGCCCGCGCTGGAGCAACGCGACCAGAAACCGGATCGACCAGATGCCGCTCACGAACGCCACCACGAAGCTCACGGCCAGCGGCACCGCACCGACTGCGGCGATGGTCACGACCATGTGACGACCCTCGACCAGCGCCGCGCCCGCGATCACCGGAATCGCGAGCAGGAAGCTGAACTCCGCCGCCGCCACCGGACTGAGACCGCCCCACAGCGCCGCGGCCACGGTCGACCCCGACCGCGACACGCCGCGGAACACCGCGGCCACGGCCTGCGCGAAGCCGATCCCGACCGCGACGCCGACCGTCGGCTCGGCCCGCTCACCCGCGAGCCGCCGCGTGGACCAGTTCACGAACCCGGTCACGAGGAACCCCGCGCCCACGAGCATCAGTGAGGCCGCTTCTTCCACCTGGCGATGAAACAAGACCCCGATGACGCCGGCCGGAACAGTGCCGAGCGCGAGCAGCCCCGCCATCCGCAGGTCGTCGGGACGCCGCGCCAGCACGCCGCGCGCGATCGCCCACAGCCGGCCGCCGTACACGACGAGCACCGACCCCAGGGTCGCGACATGCAGCGCGACCTCCACGAACACGCCGGGCGTGTGGACGCCGGTCACCACCTCGAGCACCTTCAAGTGTCCCGAGCTCGAGACGGGCAGGAATTCCGCCAGCCCCTGGACCAACCCCAGCACGATCCCCTGCCACAGAGTCATATCACCCGTCCCGCGACGAGGGCCACGATACCCACGAGCATCGCTCCTTTCAGAAGTAGACTGTGGCGCCCCCCTCCCCCCCCATCCCCCCGCCCGGTCAGGAGCCGGCTCGCAACCACGAGCACGGTGAGCTGGGCGAAGACGGCGAGGAGAAAGTACGCCGCGCGGTTATGCTCGCGCGCCGGCAACACGAGAGAGAGG
>CBFHAJ010000205.1:0-5611 GCA_965653495.1 uncultured bacterium
ATCGCCCGGACGCCGAGCGAGCCGTTCGACCCGCTGCCCGAGAACACGATGGCGATGGCCTTTTCGCCCTGATCCTCGGCAAGGGTTTCGAAGAACGTATCGATCGGATGACGGTCGCCCCGCGGACCGGGGAGCCGCTCCAGGTGCAGGGTGCCGCCTGAGACGGTCAGCGAGCGATCGGGGACGATGACGTACACGCGATTGGGCTCGACCTTCATGCCGTCCTGCGCTTGCACCACCGGCATGTCGGTATGTGGGGCGAGCACCTCCGCGGCGCGGCTCTCTTTCTTGGGATCGAGATGCAGGACGACGACGAAACCAAGGCCTGAGCCCGCGGGCATGTTCTCGAGAAACCGGCTGATGGCCGCGAGCCCGCCGGCCGAGGCACCGATTCCGACGATGCAGAACTGCCCGGAGTGACGGGGAGTGGGGCGCGTTACGGCAGCACGTGGCTCACCGTCTCCACCGTTCCCACCGCCCCCGTCTCCCCCGGCCGGGAGGGGGGGGGAGGGAGTACGAGGAGGACGACGCGCGGCGGAGCCGCCGCTCTTGCGGGAGCGGCCGCGCTCGCGACCGGAGCCTGCGAGACCCGCACGTGGGAAACGCGTCACCCGAGGTTGAGAATACCACGCCGTCACGGTGGGGGGAAGAAGGCGGGCGTAGGCTGATGCCTACGAGTCGTGGTTTGGCCCGCGGTAGTGAACAACCAGCTGGGCGACCCATGGTGGCACCGTGCCGCGGCGGCGATACGCGTCCGCCAGCAGGCGGGCGATACCCTTGCCGAGGTGCACGCCATCGTGGGCCCCGATATCGCCGCTCAAGGCTTCCACCAAGCGGGTGATCTCGAGTGCCTTCGGCGACCGTGGCGTCGCGCGCTGGGTTGCACGCCCACCTTTATTCCGGCGTTTCACCGGCCCTGCCATGCGATCGACTCCGCTGCGCTGGGAGGAAGAACTGCGCAAACCGCACACCTCACATATAGCAGCCTGCGGATGAGGCGGCAAGTCCAGAATGCCGGCGTCTTACGCGACTCCGCCGGCGGCGCGGCGCTGCTGGGCGGGGTAGTGTCGCAACAGCGACTGCACCCAGCGCGGCGGCGCCAGGCGACGCGTTTCGTACGACTCGATCAGGAGCAGACCGATGGCGCGCCCGAACTGGGTTTTTTGGGCGGGCGAGAGATCCACCGCGAGCTGGTTCAACAGACGGACGAACTGCCCCACGTTGGGGGGCCGCGTCACCTTCCCCTGTTCGCCGAGCCAGCGCTCGAGTTTCCCGCGGGTGGCGCTGCGCGGCGCGGCTCCCCCGAGGAAATCGCGCAGGCCGTTCGGGCTCATGCCGACCTCCCTCGCGACACGCCGCAGGGAGTAACGTGCCGCCTCCCGCGCGATCCCATCGCGTAACAGGGCGATCGGGAGCGTCGGGACTGTCGCGCGGGCCGTCATGGCCGACCCGCGCTATGTGACCGGGACATCTAAGGACTCCGCTTCGTCGGAGCGAAGTGCGTGGCGAGTTGTTTGACCCAGCGGGGAAGTCGGAGTCCTTGTTCCCTATACGCGTCCGCCAACAGCTCGGCGATGCCCTGGCCTACCGCGACGCCGTCCGCCGAGCCCAAATCGGTACTCAAGGCATGCACCAGACGCACGATCTCCTTGGCCTTCGGAGACGTGGCCTTTGTACGCTTGGTCGCCAGAGGGCGTCCTGATTTTGTCCGTCTGGTGGCGTGCGCGCCGGGCTTCTTCATCCGGCTCCGCCCATGTGTTCCTGTACCACGTGAGGAGGGAGCTGCACAAACTGCACAACGTCAAATTGTACCCCCCCCCGGAAATACGCAACCCCGGCAAAGGATCGGTGTGATCTAGGGAAAAGTCCTAGCGGACTCGGCCGGCTCGCACCGGCGCGGCAGGGGGAGGGGGAGGGGGAGGACACCATGACTCAGCCTGAGTCCCCGGACGACCGGCCACGCCGCTGGCGGTAGTGGCGCAGCAAGTCCTGAACCCAGCTGGGGGGGGATACCCGGCGAGCCTCGTATGCCTCGGCGAGGAGCGACGAGATGTTGCGTCCAAGCAACGCCGTCTGCTGGGGCGACAGGTCGCCGGAGAGCTCCGTCAGCAGGCGCACCAAGTGACCTACCGTGGGGGGAGGCACTGAGCGGTGGTCGAGCGAGGCAAGCCAGCGCTCCATCTTCGCGCGGGTGGCGCTACGGGGCAGCGATCCATTGACGAAGTTGCGCAGGCCGTTGGGGCTGACACCGATTTGCTTGGCGGCGCCCCGCAGTGACAGCTCGGTGATCTCGCGCGCCACCGCATCCCGCAGCAGCGGCACCGGGATGGTCGGGACACCGCGGCGGTGGAGCTTCATCTTAACCACGCGGAGCGTGCATTTTGTGCGGAACTTCTGCGGTTACACGGGCAATACTGTAGCAAAACTCAAAAAAGCTCGCAAGCTGGTCGGAGGCTTACAGCGCCTCCACGAGCGACCGGATCGTCCCCGGCGCGTTGCCCTCCAGCCGGTTGTTCACCAGGATCAGTGCTTCTATATGCCGCCGCACCACCTCGGCCACGAGGCGCAGCAGGTCCTGGCGCACCTCCGGTTGCGGGTCGCGGATCCGGTCGTACGGCTCGAACAACTTGACCGCGTCGGCGTACGCACGCCCCGGGCGGAGTAGCGCCCGGGCGACAGTGAACCCGGCGGAGAAGGTCCAAGGCAAATCGAGCTGCTCGCCGATCGGAGGCATCTCGTTCCACGAATTGAACACGTGCGCCACGCCGTGACCGGCCAGCGCGGCGCCGTGCTCGGCGGTCAGGAGCTCCGGATTGCGCAGCTCCACGGCGTAGCGATAGTCGCGTGGTAATTGCCGCAGAAACGCGTCGAGCTCCTCGGCCCACTGCCCCGGCACCGGCAGATCCTTGCCCCGCATCGCCGGAAACTCGAACACGAAGGCAGCTGCGTGGTCGCGAAACACCCGCGAGTAGGGGCCGAGTACGGCCTCTTTGAAGAGATCGGCGTTGAGAAAATCGGGGTTGCGCAGGCCCGCCAGGTTGCCCCAGCGCGCATCCTGGTTGAAACGTCGGGCGGTAATTCGATCCCACACTTTACTGACGCACGGAAAGCCCGGCGGCAGCGCGCGCGCGTACTCCCCGAGCACTTGCTCTGACGGTGGATCGTAGAACGCGCTGTCGATTCCCACGGTGCGGAACAGCGGGTAGCGGGCGTATTCCTCGAGGCGGCGCGCGGGCTGAGCGCCGCGATAGGGCCGATGATACACGTCGCCGGCCCAGCCGTCGTAGGTCCAGGTGGAAGTGCCGAAGCGAATGTTGGCGGGAATGCGACGGCCGAGTGCGACGAGATCGGCCGAAGGTGGCGGCAGCGCGGCGAGATCGTCGAACAGAGTCGGCTGGTTGCGGGCGCTCAAGCAATCAAATCTTAAATAGAGATAGTTCAACAACTTATCATCACTGACCCGCGTCTTGCCATCCCCTCAATATTCGGGATATATTCGGGTCCCGTTAGCGCTGGCGATGACCGGATGTCCAAGCTGGTGAGCGACTCCGCCGCATGCTGCTGGATCCCCCTGTTCGCACTGCGGTGCGAAATGGCTCGGATGAGCGGGCCGGCTTTACCCCTCCCCATTGCGCTCCTGTCGCCCGATGCCGGCCGCAGAGTGTGGCAGGTCAGTCCGGTCGCGGGGCGTGCGGGCGTCAAGCCAG
Organism: uncultured bacterium; assembly: GCA_965653495.1. Taxonomy (GTDB): domain Bacteria; phylum Gemmatimonadota; class Gemmatimonadetes; order Gemmatimonadales; family GWC2-71-9; genus AG41. Next base: position 3,708 of record CBFHAJ010000205.1, read on the forward strand.
GGATGACGGTCAGCCAGGCGATCGGATTGTGTCCCGCGCTCAAGCTGTGCGAGCCGGATCCGGTGCATTACGACGAGCAATTCGCGCGGCTCCTCGCAGCATTCGGCGACGTGAGCCCAGTGGTCGAGCCGGCGGAGCTGGGGCGGGCGTACGTCGGCACCGACGGGTTGGAGGGACTGTTCGGTTCGCCTGAAAAGATCGTTGAACAGATGCAATTGCGGATTGGAAATGAGAGCGTCGAATCCGCAATCCACAATCCGCAATCCGCAATCCGTGTGGGCTGGGGCCGCGGGAAGTTCGTCGCCTGGGTTGCAGTCACGCGCGCGCGGCCGGGACAGGCGATGATCGTGAAGCCCGGGGAGGAGCGGCAATTCCTCGCTTCCCAGCCGCTCGCGGTCCTGCCGCTCGATCTCGACACACATCGTCGCCTGCGGCAACTGGGAATCAAAACGCTCGGCGCGCTGGCCGCGCTTCCAGAAGAAGCGTTGGTCTCGCAATTCGGCGCCCCTGGTCGCCGGCTGTGGAGGCTCGCGGCGGGGCGGATCACGGAGCCGGTGGTAGGACGAGCCGCGCCCGAGCCGATCATCGCCGAGCTGATGTTTTTCTCTCCTGTCGCGGGGCGGGAGCTGCTCGGGCTGGCGCTCGACCGGTTGATCGAGCGGGCGCTCAAGGATCCGCGCCGCGTCGGCTGGCGTGTGCAGGTGGTGCGCGTCCGTGCCGGTCTCGAGCACGGCGCGTCGTGGCTCGCGGCGGTCACGCTCAAGGATCCCACGGCTGATCACGACCGGATCGCGGCGCCGCTCAAGGTGCAGCTCGAGCAGTCACCCCCCGGCGGAGCCGTGGAACGGTTGGCGGTCGAGTTCACCGATTTCGCCCCGGGGACCAGCGAGCTGCAGCTGTTCGCGCGCGACGCGAATGCCGCGGCCCGCGCCGGGCGGCGGCGCGCCCTCAAGAATGCCGTCCGCGAGATCGCGCTCCGGATCAAGCGGCCGATGCTGTATCACGTCATCGAGGTGCAGCCCGGGTCGCGGCTCCCGGAGCGGCGGTATGCGCTGATCGATTATGAACCGTGAGACAATTGCGGATTGCGGATTGAGAACCGACCGGCTTAGAGCGATCAACGCGCCGCAGCGTGTCCAAGTCGAGGTTGGTTTGAATCGGCTTCCCACGACGGTCGGATACCAGGCGATCGAATCGTTGGGAGAGATCTGGCTCATCGACGACGAATGGTGGCGACAGCACATCTCTCGCCGCTATATCGAGGCGATCCTGGCGGGCGGCAAGCACGTGGTGTTGTTCGAGGATTTCGTAATGGGAGAGTGGTGGATACAACGTCCCTAGGTCGCTCTTCAAATTCGCAATCCGAAATCCGCAATCCGCAATTGTATGTACACCGAGCTCCACTGCCACTCCGCCTTCTCGTTTCTCGACGGCGCCTCGCTCCCCGAGCAGCTCACGCTCACCGCCTCGCAGCTCGGCCTCCCCGCCCTGGCGCTCACCGACCACAACGGGCTGTACGGCTCGATGGCGTTCGCACAAGCGGCGAAGCAGCACGGCCTGCAGGCGATCACCGGTGCGGAGCTGACGCTCGTCGACGGCTCGCACGTGACGCTGCTCGCCGAGACACCGGAGGGATACGCCAACTTGTGCCGGCTGATCACGGAGACGCACCTGGGCCAGAAAGACCGGCGCGACCCGCGGCTCGACTTCGCGTCGCTCGAGGCGCGGCACGCGGGACTGATCGTGCTCTCCGGCTGTCGCACCGGACTGCTGCCCCAGCTGCTCCAGCGAGAGGGCGTATCAGCGGCCCGCCGGTTCGTCGAGCGGTGTCGTGCGCTGTTCGGGCACGAGAACTTCTTCGTCGAGCTGCAGCGAAACTACGTTCGCGGCGACCGCGCCCTTAC
>CBFHAJ010000206.1:0-5573 GCA_965653495.1 uncultured bacterium
GAAATGCGGGATCGCTTCGGACGCCGGCCACACCGGGGCCGGCCGCACGGCCAGCCGCGCCGCGTCCGTCCACAGCGCGCGCTCCCGCGCGTACCGCGCGGGGATCGCGGCGAGCGCGTACGCGTTGGTGAGTGACCCGGCGGGATAACCCGCGGTGACGAGCGCCGCCTCGTCCACGAGCCGCTTCGCCGCGCTGTCCCGGCCCTGCTGCAGATAGGCGTAGATCATGTAGTCCCAGGCGTGCCCGCGTTGGTCCCACAGCGCGCTGAGGTGCCGCTCCTCTTCGAAACGGCGCGCTGCCGCGGCGGACTTGACGTTCGACGCGATATCGTCGTCCCACAGACCCAGGCGCGTGAAAATGTGCGAGGGCATGTGCTGCGCATGCGGCACATCGGGAGCGATGGCGGCATAGCGCCGCGCGGCGTACAGACCGTACTGCGCCAGCTGGGGAACGTCGTTGCCGTGAATCAGGTAGTGCGCCAGGCCGGGATGGCGCGGCTCGCGGCGGAACAGCGGCTCGAGCAGCGCGTCGGCGTGCTTGTGGTACGCGAACGTCGTGTCGGTCGGGTGAGCCAGACCGAGCGCGATCAGCGACAGCGCGTAGAAGATCTTCGCCTCCGCATCGCGCGGGTGGCGGCGCTGCACGCCGTCCATGGCCTGTGAGTACGCGGCGAGCCGCGTGGCGTGATCGACTGACGTATAGTCCGCGTAATAGAGGCGGATCGCCACGAGATAGTCGCGCTCCCGCGCCGTACGGGCGACGACCATCCCACGCTCGGCGGCCGCGAGCCCCGCCGCGAGATCGGCGGGAGGGGGTGGCGTCCAGAGCGGGTGGAACAAGCTCATCGCCTGACCCCAGTAGCCCAAGGCGCAGGTGGAGTCAGCCGCCACGGCCTCGTGAAAAGCTTCGTTCGCCGGCTCGTACCAGAACGAATGCAACAGCGCGACGCCGCGCTCGAACCGGCGCTGCGCCTCGGGGCGGCAGGACGTAGGGAACGTGACGCGGCCGAGCGCCCCCCCCCCGTCCGCCAGCTGGTGCTCGTGCCCCTGGGCGGCGAGGGGAGCCGCTCCCGGCGAGAGCAGGAGGGCTAGGGTGACGGAGCGGGCGAGACGGATATTGGACGTCATCCTCTACATTACTGCTGAATGCTCATCACTGTCACTGGCAGCACCGGAACGATCGGCAGCGAGCTGGTTCGGCTGCTGTCGAGCGCGGGCGCGGAGACGCGAGCGATCCACCGCGACGTGCGGAAGACCCGGACGCTCGCCAACGTGACCTGGGTCCGTGCCGATCTCGGCGATGCGCGCGGCCGCAGGGTCGCGCTCGAGGAAACGGAGCGACTGTTCCTGCTCACGGGCAACGAGCCCGACTTCGCGGAGACCCAACTGGGCGTGGTGCGCGCCGCCGACGAGCTGGGCGTCCGCCATCTCGTGAAGCTCTCGGCGCTCGGCGCGTCCGATCACTCGAAGTCGACCATCGCCCGGGAGCACTGGGCCGTCGAGCAGGCGCTCGCGAGCACGCGGCTCAAGTGGACCATCCTGCGTCCCCACGCCTTCATGCAGAACTGGCTCGGCGACGTTGCCGAGACGGTGAGAGCCGAGGGGGTCATCTACGCGCCCATCGGAGACGGCCGTGTGCCGTTCATCGATGCGCGCGACATCGCAGCGGTCGCAGTCGAGGTGCTGCTCCAGCCGGGCGCGCACGTGGGCAAGAAGTACGTGCTCACGGGCGGAACGGCGGTGGGATACGCGGATGTCGCGGCGGCGCTCTCGGAGGCCACCGGCCGGCCGATCAGCTACCGGCCCATCTCGGCGCAGGAGGCCCGGGTGCGCCTCGCGGCGCGGGACGTGGCCCCCGAGACGATCGACGCGACGCTGGCGATCGCGGCGTACCAGAAAGCCGGGGGACCGACCGCCGTGGTCTCGCCGAGCGTCGAGCGGCTGCTGGGCCGGCCGCCGCGCACCCTCCGCGATTTCGCGCGCGACTACGCGGCGCGGTTTATGCCCTAGCGTGCGGCGAATCAGGACAACAGTATCGGGAGACCTCGAACCGCCACCGGGAGGGCCCTTGCACAAGTCATGGCTGATTCTCATGAACGCACTCTGCGTCTCGCTCGCCTGGTCACAGTCACCCAAGCTCTCGGTGCATTGGGAAGAGCTGTCAGCAGCTGAGTTCAAGGACGGCATCGCCCGGGCGCAGGGCACGTGCCTGCTGCCGTTCGGCATTCTGGAGAAGCACGGGCCCCATCTGCCGCTGGGCAATGATCTGCTCAACGTGCGCTACGCGGCGCTCAACGCGGCCCAGCAGGAATACGCCATCGTGTTCCCCGAGTACTACTTCGGACAGATTTTCGAGGCGAAGCATCAACCGGGCACCGTGGCGTACAGTCGCGGCCTCGAGCTGCAGTTGCTGCAAGAGACGACCGACGAGATGGCCCGGAACGGCTGCAAGAAGATCATCGTCGTGAACGGTCACGGCGGCAACAACAGCCTGCTTCCCTACTTCGCGCAGTCGCAGCTCGAGTCACCGCACGATTACGTGGTGTACGTGCTGGGTATCATGCGCGGCGGGCCGGGTGAGCCCAAGCACAAATCGAACCCCGCGACCGATATGCATGCCGGCGAGAGCGAAACGTCCATGAGCATGATCGCGCGACCCGACCTGGTGCATCTCGATCGCGCGACGCAGGAATCGGGCGCGGATCAGGCGCGCCTGAAGGGGCTCCCGGAGGGCCTCTACACGGGGATCTGGTGGTACGCGCGATTCCCGAATCACTACGCGGGCGAAGGCGCGGACGCGACGCGCGAGCTGGGCGAGTTCGAGGCGAAAACGTGGATCAACGGGATCGTCCAGGCGATCCGCGCCGTCAAAGCCGATGGCGAGAGCCTGCGGTTGCAAAACGAATTCTTCGAACGCAGCAAGCATCCGCTCGAGACGCCACAGTAGCTATTATCCCACATCCAATAACACGAGCCATCAATGCGCGCCGCCCCCGCCCTTCTCGTTGCAACGCTGGTCTCGACTCTTGCCGCCCAGGAGCCCCCCGCTCCGCGCGTCGTGGGCCGCTGGGATCTGACGGTCATCGGCAGCGACGGCCGCCACCTGCCGTCCTGGATCGAGGTCGAGTGGTCGGGCGATCGCGTGCTGGTCGGCCGCTACCTCGGTGTCGTGGGCAGCGCGCGGCCCGTCTCGAAGTTCGAGTTCACGAACGACACGTTGCGCTGGTCGGCACCGCCCCAGTGGGAGGGGGGCGATAGCGACTTCCGGTTCACGGGCGTATTCGCGAGCGATTCACTGGCCGGAACGCTGACGACCTCCGACGGCAAGCAGCTGGCCTGGAGCGGTCATCGCGCGCCGGCGCTCCAGCGCAAGGGGGTGGCGCGCTGGGGCTCGCCCCGGCGCCTGTTCAACGGTCGCGATCTCAGCGGCTGGCACGTGACCGGGGGTGACAACCAGTGGAAAGCGATCAAGGGCGTGCTCACCAATACGCAGCATGGCGGCAATCTCGTGACGGACCAGACGTTCGGCGACTTCAAGCTGCACGCCGAGTTCCGCTACCCCAAGGATGGCAACAGCGGCGTGTACCTGCGCGGGCGGTACGAGGTGCAGGTCGAGGACACAGCGGGCCATCCGCGCTCGACGACGAGCATCGCGGGCGTGTACGGCCTGTTACTCCCGAACCAGAATGCCGCCAAGGGTGCGGGCCAGTGGCAGACGTACGACATCACGCTGGTGGGCCGGTTGGTCACGGTGATCCTCAACGGCAAGCGGGTGCTCTGCGAGGAGGAGATTCCTGGGCCGACGGGCGGGGCGCTCGATAGTAATGAAGGGGCGCCGGGGCCGCTCATGCTGCAGGGCGACCATACGGCGGTGGAGTATCGGAATGTGGTGATTACGCCGGCGCGGTGAGGCATGTCGACTTTCGTTCTCGTCCACGGCGCGTGGCAGGGCCGAGTTCCCGATGGCGCAGTAGCAATCTAATTGAGCTGCGCGAAGGCCTCGGCGACGGTTTGCAGTTTGATGTCGGGGTAGAGCTGCGTCGCGTCTTGCGCGGTGGCGGCGCGCTTGACCGCGTCGCCGCGGATCCACACGGAGCGATGCAGCTGCGCCAGCACCAGCATCATGCCCTGCTCCGGCGTGGTGGAGCTGGCGATGATCTTCTCGAGATCGGCGCCCGAGACGCGCGTCTTTTTAACGGTGCGTCCGCTTCCGCCCGCACCAAGGCGTGAATCTCGTTGCCCGCCGCTGCGCACGCCTTCACCACTTCCTGCCCGAGGTGGCCCGTCGCCCCCACGATCAGTGTCTTCGCCATATCAGATCTCTCTTAGTGCCCTTCTTGCGGAGGATAATATTCTGGCGGTGCCCAGGCGCAATCGCAACGCGACGAGCCCCTCACGGAAGGCGAATCGCCGGGACCGGCGGAGCCCAGGTGGGGTGCGCCACGGAAGCGTGACTGGTCGTCAGGGCGACCTTACCGCTGCCGTCGGTCGCACTCATGACGTCGACGTTATAGTCCAGGTTGCCGTTGTAGCTCACCCACGCGAGACGCGCGCCGTCAGGCGACCAGGCGGGCTGGGATTCTACGGCTCCATAGGCTGTGAGCTGGCGAAGCCCGCTGCCGTCCGCGTTCATCACGTCGATGGCCGTCAAGCCGCTTGTCGGCTCATGGTCCTCGAACGCCATCTTCGTCCCGTCGGGTGACCAGGCAGGCCAGGAGGCATACGACCTCAGGAGTACGGTGGTTCCGCAGCCGTTCGCATTGGTGACGTAGATGGACCAGGGCGGTTGGAAGCGGCTAAACAACTGGCACGTGTACGCAACCCTGCTCCCATCCGGCGACCACGCGGGTTGATCGCAGCTGACGGCTGGGTCCGAAATTGGTAGGGAGGTGGTGTCCGTCACGCTCCCGACGGTGATCACCCCACCCCTCGTAAACGCAATCTTCGTCCCGTCGGGTGACCAGGCGGGCGAGGAAACCCGATCGAGATCGGATGTGAGAAGGTGGAGTCCGCTGCCGTTTGCGTTCATGACGTAGATCCGAGGATGGTTCGTCCGGGTCAACGTGAACGCGATCTTCGTTCCGTCGTGCGAAAAGGCTGTTCCCCCAAGCTGATCCTGGTTGTACGGGTCAAACTCAGAAAAGACGGTCACCTTACCGCTGCCGTCCGCGTTCATGACGTAGATCTCGTCGTGGTAGGGATCGTCGCTCGTCGCGAACGCGATCCGCGGCAGCCCGACGCCCACGATCGGGCTGATCAGGCTGCCGGTCATGTGGGCTGGGTGAGGGTCGGTCGGGTTGACGCACGCGGCGAAGGCCAGGGCGCCGACAGCGAAGAGCAGGGGCTTGGTTGACATGATGGTCTCGCTTGGGGACGGTGGTATCGTGCTGCTGTGACGTGCGATCCAAGCTAGGGACCTCCAGGCAGCGCCCGAGCAATCGGCGGGCTCCTCGAGTCAACAGCGGTTCACTCAGGCCGGAAACGCGAAGGGCCGCGACGGTTTACGTCGCGGCCCGAGCAGGCCCGGCAGGAATCGAACCTGCAACCCCCGGTTTTGGAGACCGGTGCTCTAC
>CBFHAJ010000207.1:0-5532 GCA_965653495.1 uncultured bacterium
AGCCGTGATCACACGGCGTACGGCGCGGAGGCAGCACGCCTGCTGGCGGCGGGCGTGGCGCGCGCGGGCGAGGTGGTCATCTGTGGCATGGCGCGCGGCGTCGACGCCATCGCTCACGCCGCTGCCCTGGATGCCCGCGGCCGCTCGGTCGGCGTCCTCGGGAATGGCTTCGGAGTCATCTACCCCGCCGCGAACCGTGCCCTGTACGAGCGCATGGTCGCGCACGGCTGCCTGCTCACTGAGCTGCCTCCCGGCGAGCGCCCACATGCAGGAGCGTTTCCGCGACGCAATCGCCTGATTTCCGGGTTGGCGGGCGTCACAGTCGTAGTGGAGGCGGCAGTGAAATCGGGTGCGCTGATCACCAGCGATTGCGCCCTCGATCAGGGGCGCGCCGTGCTGGCGGTGCCGGGTCCCATCACCAGCCCGACCTCCGCCGGCTGCAACCGGCTCATCCAGCAAGGCGCCAAGCCCGCGCTCTGTGCGGGCGATATCCTGGAAGAGTTGGGACTCTCGCCGATCATAGGCGATGCCGCCGTCCCGTCAGAAGCATCGCCGCGCACGCCGCCACCCGAGCTCAGCGCCGTCCAGCGCTCCCTCTGGGACGCGCTCGTCGTGGAGCCGCGGCACATCGATGCGCTGGTGGCCGCCGTGGGCACTGATACCGGCGCTGTACTCACGGCCCTCACCGAGCTCGAGCTCCGGGGCCTCGTGAAGCAGGAGGCGGGGATGCGGTTCGGACTCGCATGACGCGCCACCTGTATGTCCACGTTCCCTTCTGCCGGCGTCGCTGCTCCTATTGCGACTTCTCGATCGCGGTCCGCAAGCGGATCCCCGCGCGGGAGTACGTGGATGCTGTGCTGAATGAGCTGAACGTCTTGAGACTCACGGACCCTGGGGCGTCCGGGTGGACCGACCCCGGGGCCATGCCCCGGGATCCCCGGGGTCCTGAGGCGCTCGAGACTATCTACCTCGGCGGTGGCACTCCATCGTTACTTCCCCCCGACGCGATCGCCAGTCTCCTGACTTCCTTGCGTGACGCCTTCCCCGCGACGCCTCCGCTCGACGCCGTCGAAGTCACCCTCGAAGCCAACCCGGAAGACGTCATTCCCGCGCACGTGGCGGCCTGGTGTCAAGCCGGGATTAACCGCGTCTCACTCGGCGCCCAATCGTTTGACGATGCTGTGCTCAAATGGATGCACCGGTCTCATGATGCCGCCCGGACCGCCGCGGCCGTGCACACGCTCCGCGCCGGCGGGATCTCCAACGTCTCGCTCGACCTGATCTTCGCGCTGCCACCCGACCTGCAGCGCGATTGGGCCCGCGATCTCGATCGCGCGTGCGCGCTCGAGCCCGCGCACCTCTCGCTCTACGGCCTGACGGTCGAAGAGCGCACGCCCCTCGCTCGCTGGGTCTCGCGCGGCGCGACATCGGCCCCCGACGACGAGCGCTACGCCGAGGAGTACCTGCTCGCCCACTTACGGCTTCCGGCTTGCGGCTATCGGTTCTACGAAGTCTCGAACGCGGCGCGCGACGGCTACCGCTCGCGTCACAACTCGGCGTACTGGAGCGGTCGGCCCTATCACGGCCTCGGCCCCGCGGCCCATTCGTTCGACGGGGCCGCGCGGCGCTGGAACCTGCGGGCGTGGGAGGCGTACCGCCGCGCCGTCGCGACAGGTGTTTCGCCGGTGGAGAGCGAAGAGCGCCTGACGCCGGAGCAACGCGAGCTCGAGCGCGTGTATCTTTCGCTGCGCACGGATGTGGGGCTGCCTCGGTCCGCCTGTCCGCCCGACCGCCTGACCGCCTGGCGAGGGCAGCGGTGGGTCGAACTGCGCGATGATCGCGTGCGCTGCACCCCCGAAGGGTGGCTCCGGCTGGACGCGCTGGTGCGCGACTTGACCGGCTCCCGGGAGACGAGCTAAATTGTTAGCAGTTAACAGCTTGGCTACCATGGCTGCATCCCTGAACGAACGCGAACGCCAGGTCCTCGAGGCCGTCATCGAGACCTACGTCGAGACGGCCGAACCCGCGGGGAGCCGCACCGTCTCGAAGCGGTTCGGCCTGTCGCTCTCTCCCGCGTCGATTCGCAGTACGATGAGCGATCTGGAGGAGAAGGGCTACCTGTATCACCCGCATACTTCCGCGGGCCGCATCCCGACGGACCTCGCCTACCGCGTGTACGTGAACTCGCTGATGCGACTGGCTGCGGTGTCCGCGTCCCAATCGCACCAGATCCGCGAAGAGCTCGGCGACCAGAACGCGATCGACCAGATTCTCGAGCGTGCGGCCCAGGTGCTCGGTGTGTTGACGAAGGAGTTGGGCGTCGCGGTCGCTCCCACGCTCGACGCTGCCGAGCTCGAGCATGTGGAGCTGCTGCAGGCGTCCTCAGAGCGCCTGCTGCTGGTGCTCACGCTCAAGAGCGGGATCGTGCGCACCATTTTCGTCGAGGTGCCCGCGCATCTCCCGCCCGAGGCGGTGCCGCAGGTCGCGCTGGTGTTGAACGAGCGGCTCTCCGGGCTCACGTTGCGTGAGATCCGCGCCACCCTGCCCGAGCGTCTGCGTGACGCGTCACCGGATGCCGGATCGCGCGAGCTCCTGAATATCTTTATCCAGGAGGCCGAAGAGCTCTTCGACCTGCCCTCGGGCGGCAACGCGGTCGGCGGCGTGGTGCTCGGGAGCGCGCAGCTGCTCGCCGGCCAGCCCGAGTTCGCCACCAAGGAGCAGCTGCAGGGCCTGATGGAGGTTACCGAGCGGCGGGATCTGCTGCGCGAGGCCCTCGCCCACCGGCTGGGGCAGGGGCTCACCATCACCATCGGCACGGAGCATCAGGATCCCAAGCTCGCGCCGTTCACCCTGGTGACTGCGACGTACCGGCTCGGGGGGCTGGCCGGCGTCATCGGCGTGATGGGCCCGACGCGTATGGCATATGACAAGATCGTGGCGCTCGTCGAACACACGAGTCGCCTGGTGGGGGAGCTGCTCGAGTGACGCACGACTACTACGACCTGCTCGGCGTCAAGCGCGATGCCGACGAGGCCGAAATCAAGAAAGCGTACCGCCGGCTCGCCATGCAGTATCACCCCGATCGCGTGGCGGCGGGGGAAAAGCAGGCGGCCGAGGCGAAGTTCAAGGAGATCACTGAAGCTTACGAAGTGCTGCGCGACGCCGAAAAGCGCGCCGTGTACGATCGCTACGGCGCGGCCGGTCTGCGGCGCGGCGGCGCGGGTGTCGCGAGCGACTTCGGGTTCGCGCACTTCGACCTCGCCGACGCGCTCAACATCTTCATGCGGGATTTCGGGGGGCTGGGTGGATTCGACGCGTTCTTCGGGGGCGGCGAGCGCGCCCGGCAGGAGCAGCGTCGCGGCCAGGACTTGAAGGTGACGCTCAAGCTCGATCTCGCCGAGGTGGCGAGCGGCACGACCAAGAAGGTCAAGGTTCGGACATATGAGCGCTGCGGCACCTGCGCCGGCAGCGGCGCGGCGCCGGGCTCGCGCGCGACCGTGTGCGGCACCTGCGGCGGGTCCGGTGAAGTGCGCCGTGCCGCTCGCTCGATGTTCGGTCAGTTCGTGTCCGTCTCACCGTGTCCGACCTGCGAGGGGGAGGGGACGGTGGTGCAGCAGCCGTGCCCAAAGTGTCAGGGCGACGGTCGCGTCCGGGCCGAGAAGACCATCGAGATCAACGTCCCCGCAGGCGTGGCCGACCACCATTACCTCACCATGCGCGGCGCGGGCATCCCGGGCCCCCGCAACGGTCCTGCGGGCGACCTGATCGCGGTGCTCGACATCGCCGAGGACTCCCGCTTCGAGCGCCACGGGGACGACCTGATCTACGACTTGCCGCTCACCTTCACGCAGGCTGCGCTCGGTGCCGAGCTCGAAGTACCGACGCCGTACGGCGGCGCCAGCCTCAAAATCCAGGCGGGAACCCAGACCGGCATGACGTACCGCCTGCGCGGCAAAGGATTGCCGCGGGTGGGCGAGGGGGGACGCGGCGATCTGCACGTGCGCGTGCACGTCTGGACGCCGACCAAGCTGACGGCGGAGCAGCGGGCGCTGCTCGAGCAGCTCGCCAAGGTCGAAGGCTCGCCCGCGGCGGACGAGCATGCGGGGAAGCGATTCTGGGAGCAGTTGCGCCAGGCGTTCGGACGGTGAGCTAACCGCTCATGGCCGGATGCGTGTTCTGCCGGATCGCGGCGGGCGAGATCCCCGCGACGATCGTGAAGCGCGGCGACGGGATGCTGGCGTTCCGCGACGCGAATCCCCAGGCGCCCACGCACGTGCTCGTGATCCCGACCGATCACTTGAGCTCGCTCAACGACGCGAAGGACGGGCGCCTGCTCGGCGGCCTGCTCGCCTTCGCGCGCGACGTCGCCCGTGCGGAGGGGATCGCCGACCGCGGCTACCGCGTGGTGTTGAACACCAACCCCGACGGCGGGCAGACCGTGTTCCACCTGCATGTCCACGTGCTCGGCGGCCGGCCAATGACGTGGCCGCCCGGATAAGACGACACGGGCCGTCGCAGTTGCGCGGCGGGTTCTGGTGTCGCTAACTTTTTGCGACATTCGGAGTTACCGAGAGGGGTATGGTGCTGAGGCGCTTCAAGCGCAAACGCAAGATGAGCGCGGCACGCCTCAAGGGGCGGCGGCCCCGCCCCGCGTAACGTGGCCAGCTTGCCCGAGCGGCTGCGCGCCGCGCTGAACGAAGCTCGCAAGAACCGCGATCAAGGGCGTACGCTCCTCCTCTCCACCATCCTCGCAGACCTAAAGAACCGCGAATTCGAGCTCCAGCACTCCCCGTCCGACGACGAAACGGCCGAGGTGCTGCGGCGTGGTATCAAACGCCGGCGCGAAGCGGCGGAGCAGTATAAGGCCGCCGGGCGGGAGGATCGCGCTGCGGTCGAGCTGGGCGAAGAGAAGATCCTGGAGAGCTTCCTGCCGGCCGCCATCGACCCGGAAGAGATTCGCCGCGCCGTGCGCGCGGCCATCGCCGGCGGGGCAAAGGACATCGGCAAGGTCATGGGGCAGGTGATGCCCCAGTTCAAGGGCCGCGCCGACGGCAAGGTCGTGAACCAGATCGTCCGCGAGGAGCTGGCGGGAGCCGCGTGACAGTTCCCGGCGGCATCGCGCCCTCGGTCCTCGAGACGCTCGAGTTCGCCGCCGCCCTCGAGCGCGTCGCGGCGCATGCCGTGGGACCACTCGGCGCGGCGCGAGTGCGCGGCCGTACGCCGGCGCGTGATCCCGATGTAGTTCGCGCCGCGCTCGCCCAGGTCGCCGAGCTCGCGGCAGTGCTGTTGAGCGACGACACGATCCGCGCCGAGCCTGTGCCCGACGTTGCGTCCGCCTTGGAGCTGCTTGCCGTTCCGGGCAGCGCCCTCGACGGCCCGGCCCTCGTCGGCCTGGCCCGGGTGCTCGTGGCGGGGCGCATCGTCGCCGCGGACCTGACGCGACTCGCCGAGCGGGCCCCGCGGACGGCGGCGTTGCGGGTCGACCCGCCTCCTCGCGCGCTCGAGCAACGCCTGCTCGCCTCCCTCGACGCC
>CBFHAJ010000208.1:0-5531 GCA_965653495.1 uncultured bacterium
GTGCGCCGCGTCACACGCGTGAACGCGGACGGTGGTTCGCAGTCTTCCTCTCTGAATGCTCGTCGAGACGCCGTTAACGCCTGCAACACTCAGTCCGTCTAAGCGGCGTTTACCCAAAGCCGCGCCCTGCACTCGCACAATCGGAGGAATCGTCCGTATGCGTCGCATGTCCAGCATTGTCTGGCGCCTCGCCGCCGGCACCGTCGCCGTCGCGGCGTTCGCCGCGTGTAGCAACTCGACGTCGCCCAGTTCCCAGCTCTCGCAAGCCGAAGCCAGCAACGTCGCCGAAGTCGTGACGACCGACGCGGCCGCGCTCCCCGAGGGCGCCACCTTCTCGAGCGCCAGCGGCACGACTTTCGCCGCGGGCCCCATGCTCGGTGCGCCGGTGATGCCGGCGACCACGGCGAGCTGCACGCCCACCAAGACCCCGGCTTCGCCGACGAACTCGGACGCCGATCCGGTGCCCGACTCGGTGCACGTGGACTTCACCGGCTGCAGCTTCTCGAATCCGCCCTGGACCGCGACGCTCAGCGGCTCGATCGACTTCGTCGATCCCACGCCGACTGTCACCGATCGCGCGCTGCGCACCCGTTACACCGACTTCACCCGTAGCCTGATGAACACGACCACCAACCTGACCCGGTCGGCCAAGGAGAACGGCACCCGCACCATCGTGGGCAGCGCGGACGCGCTCCAGGTCCTCGATACGATGGAGACCGACTACACGTTCGCCACCGGCAACACGGCCACCCACATTCGCAAGTGGGCGGCGAACTTCACGGCCGACCAGGCCGGCTCGATCCAGATCGGCTCGCCGCTGCCCAGCGGCAACTGGTCGATCAACGGGTCGTCGACCTGGACGTCGGGTTCGAACAGCTACTCCCTGACGGTGTCGACCAACCCGGCGCTGCATTTCAACTCGAGCTGCACCGTCGAGCCGCGCTTCGACTCGGGTACGCTGACGGCGGTGGTGACCAAGAACAGCACCACCACCAACGTGACCGTGCAGTTCACGGCCTGCGGGCAGTACACGGTGACGAAGACCTGACCGAGCGGTCGAATTTTGCTTGCGCGGAGCCCGATCCTGCTGCTGGATCGGGCTCCGTTGCTTATTATGGGTGCTTCTGCTTCAGGCCCACGTCATTCTCAATCCCGCCGCGGGGCGCGGCGCGGCCGGCCGCGCGCTCGACCCGATCGCGCGCGAGTTCCAGCGCCAGGGGTGGGCCGTGGAGGCGGAGCGCACCACCGGGCCGGGCCACGCGGCCGAGCTCGCGGCGCGGGCGGTGGGGGCGGGCGCCCGCTGCTTGGTGGCGGTCGGCGGCGACGGCACCGTGCACGAGGTGGCGAACGGCCTGCTCCGAAGCAGCGGCACCGCCTCGCTTGGCGTGGTACCCATCGGCAGCGGCAACGACTTCGCCAAGCTCGTGGGACTGTACCGCCACAGTCCCGTGCGCGCGGTGCAGCGGCTCGTCACCGCCCGCACCGTCGAGTTCGACGCCGGCCACGTGCTGGATGAGTACTTTGTGAACAGCGTGGGGTTCGGCTTCGGGGCGGAGGTCGTGCGGGTACGCAACGGGATGCCGGGCCTGCGCGGGTTCCTGTCGTACCTCGTGCCCGTGTTCCGCGCCTTCGCCCGCTACCGGGCTCCGCGCTTCGACGTGCGGGCGTCCGGATTCCGCGAAACGGGGTACATGATGCTGATCGAGATCTGCAACGGGACCACGGCCGGCGGCAGCTATCGCTTCGCCCCCGCGGCCCAGCCGGGCGACGGTCGGCTGGATGTGTGCCTCGTGCGCCGCGTCTCGCTGGCGCGCTTTCTCCTCGCCGTCTCGCGCGTGATGCGCGGGACCCACGTCACGATGCGGGAGGTGGCTCTGTTTCAGACACGCCAGGTCGCCGTGCGCGCACTCGATGGCCCGCTCGTCCTGCACCTGGATGGCGAGCTGCGCGAGCCCGGAGTACCGGACTGCACGGTGCGCGTGGAGCGGGGACGATTGAACGTGCTGGTGGCGCGGTGAAGCAGGCGGACCGGCGAACCGGCGGTCGGGCGGTCGGAGTAGGCGTGCTCGTTGTCGCCTACCTGTCCGCCGGTCCGCCCGTCCGCCTCTCGGCCCAACAACCCGACACTACCCGCCCGCCGCCGATCGTCACCACCGGCGCCATCGTCGTCGCTCCCGACACCACCCACCGTGTCAAGCCGATCATGGCGTTCCTGCGCTCGCTGGCCGTGCCCGGCTGGGGCCAGGCGGTCACTGGCCGACCGGTGGCGGGCGCCGCGTTCGTCACCTGGGAAGGTGTGAGCGCCATGATGACCCTGAAGGCGCGATCCGAGTTTCATTACCTGCGCGAGTCGGGATCGGGCAACGTCGCGGCCAAACGCCAGGAGGTGCAGGACTGGCTCGTGCTGTGGATTTTCAATCACCTGTTCTCCGGGGCGGAGGCGTTCGTGTCGGCGCACCTCCAGGATTTCCCTAAGGACCTGAAGATCCGCGCCTTCCCGGGGGGCGTCGGGCTGAGCGTGCCGGTGCCGCAGCCGTGAATCGCGCGCCGCTGGGCGTGTTCGACTCGGGGATCGGCGGCCTGACGGTGGCGCGCGCGCTGTTCGAGCGCCTGCCGCACGAGTCGGTGATCTACTTCGGCGACACCGCGCGCGTCCCCTACGGGCCCAAATCGCCCGACACGGTGCGCCGCTATGCCGGCGAGATCCTCACCTATCTGCTGGGCCGGGGCGTGAAAGGGCTGGTCGTCGCGTGCAACACCATCAGCGCGCACGCGCTCGACTACCTCACGCAGCGCTCGCCCGTCCCTCTCGTCGGCGTGATCGAGCCGGGCGCGCGCGCCGCGGTGCAGGCGACGCGCTCGGGGAAAATCGGCGTGATCGGAACCGCCGGCACGGTGGCGAGCGGGGCGTACGAGCGCGCCATCAAGGCGCTGCGGCCCGACGCCGCCGTGTGCGCCACCGCGTGTCCCCTGTTCGTGCCGCTCGTCGAGGAAGGCTGGTTCGATCACTCCGCCACCGAGCTGATCGCGCGCCAGTATCTCCAGCCGCTCGAGCGGGCCGGCGTAGACGTACTGGTGCTCGGCTGCACCCATTACCCCTTGATCAAACCGCTGCTCGCGCGCGTGCTCGGGCCCAGCGTCACCCTGGTCGACAGTGCCGAGGAGACGGCCAAGGTGGTCGCGCAGGAGCTCGAGCGTGGTGGCCTGCTCACGTCCCCGGACGCGACCCCGGTCCACCGCTTCGTGGTGTCGGACGACGAGCCGCACTTCCGCAAGGTGGGCGCGCGGTTTCTGGGGGAGAAGCTCAAGACCGTTGAGGTCGTGCCGCTGGGATAGTTACTGAAACGTCTTCAGCTCGACGCCGTTCTTCGTCACCACTGCATACCGCCCACCGTCCAGAAACGCTCCCGGATTGAGGTACGCGCGCCCATTGGGGAGCTCCGCCAGGGCAGGGCGGTGGGTGTGAGCCAGAATCGCCAGCTGCAAGTCGGGCCGCCGCGCCAGCAGTGCTTCCGCGTACTTTGCCTGCGCCCGCTCCGCGCGATCCAGCACCGCCTTGTCGCGCGTGTTGTCCGCCAGCTTGCGCGACAGCTGGTGTGCGACCCAGAACCCCAGATCAGGGTGCAACGCCCGGAACAACCGGATCGTCACGGCGTGGCGGGTCACGCGATGCATCAGCCGGGCGCTCCAGTGCTGCTCCGTGAGCCCGTCGCCGTGGGCGACGAACGCGCGCCGCCCTGCCACATCCACTTCGGCCTCCCCCGGATAGAACGCGATGCCGAGGTCGTTCGTGAGAAAATCGCCGCCCCAGCGATCGTGGTTGCCCCCCACGAACGTGATCGCCACGTCGCGCGCCCGAACGCGCTCGAGCTGCGCGACCGTCGCAAAGTGGCGGCGCGGGATCACCGCGCGATACTCGAACCAGAAGTCGAACAGGTCGCCGTTGATGAGCAGCGCGTCTCCCAGGTCGGGAACGGCATCGAGAAAGCGATGGAACGCGGCGGCGACGGCGGGCGGGACCTGCCCCAGGTGGGCGTCGGCGACGACGATCACCCGCGAGCCTCTGGTGGGGGAAGCCACGGCCCCAAGCTAGGAATCGTGGGAAACGCCCGCAAGCGCCTGTCGCAATTGACTTTTGCGCACCGGGTGCGGATGTTGCCCCCCCGTGATCAGCGCCATCACGCTGCGCGTCAACTACTCCGAGACCGATCAGATGGGCGTGGTCTACCACGCCAACTATCTCATCTGGTTCGACCGCGCCCGCACTGAGCTGATGCGCGAGACCGGCGTCACGTACAAAGAGCTGGAGCAGCAGGGCGTGTACCTCGCGGTCTCGGAGGTGAACGTCCGATTCCGCGCCCCGGCGCGCTACGACGACCTGGTGCAGGTGCGCTGCTGGGTGCGCGAGCTGGCGTCGCGCCGCGTCACCTTCGGCTACGCCGTCCAGCGCGCGCCGGCGGGCGACCTGCTCGCCACCGGCACCACCGCGCTCGTCTCGCTCACGCACCAGCACACCCTCACCCGCATGCCCGCGCATGTCTTCGAGCTCCTCAAGGCGACTCCGGACCCGGTTCGCCTGTAGCGCGGGGCTGGCGCTCGTCGTGTTGCTCGCGGCGCGTCCCGCCGCTGAGCCGGGCGACGATGATCCCGTGGACGCGCTGGCGCGAGTGCTCGCGGCCACCGACGCGAAGGGGTTCGACCCGGCGCTGTTTCGCACCGTGCTCGGGGCTAGCGACCCGTTCGTGCGCCGCCAGGCGGCGCTCGCCGCCGGCCGCATCGGCGACACCGCCGCCGTCACCCTGCTCGTCGCGGCGCTGGGCGACTCGAGCGCGCCGGTGCAGGCCGCAGCGGCGTTCGGGCTGGGGTTGCTCAAGGACGCGCGCGCTATCGCGCCCCTCGCCAAGCTCGCCCGCACCGGCGACGGCTCGCCCCAGGTTGAGGCCGTCACGGCGCTCGCCAAAATCGGACACACCGGTAGCGACGACGCCGCGCGTGCCGTCCGCGACCTCCTGGACGTAAAGACCGCGGCCGGCGTGGGGACGTCGGCCGTGCAACGTGCCGCGTTGCTGGAAGCGTGGCGGCTGGGGGAACACGCCCCGGTGACGGCGCTCACGGATTACGCGCACGACCCCGACCCCGCGGCCCGCGCCCAGGCGGTGTATTCGCTCGCGCGCCTCCGGATGGCGCGCGCCGCCCCGGCATTGCTCGCCGCCCTCGGTGACCACGAGCCGTACGTGCGCGCCGTGGCGCTGCGCGGCCTGACCCGCGCGCTGTCCGATAGCGCCCACCTCGATCCCCACGACGTCACCAGCCGCATCCGCCCGTTGCTCGCCGATCGCGACCCGCACGTGCGCATCAACGCGCTGCGCGCGCTCGGCTCCTTCGCCGACTCGGTGCTCGCCCCGCTGGCCCTCCCCCTCGTGCACGACGCCGATGTGAACGTCGCCGTCCAGGCCGATACGTCTCTCGGATTTCTGGGCGGCGCGCGCGCCGCGGCGGCTCTAGGCGCCCGGCTCGGGGCCGCGCGGTTC
>CBFHAJ010000209.1:0-5384 GCA_965653495.1 uncultured bacterium
GGATGGCGCGCAGGTCGTCGATGCCCAGTGCGACCGGGTTGCCGCACATGCTGCTGGACCGCTGGGCCTGGGCGGCGATGTCACCGGCCTGGTCTGGCACCAGGCCAAACGCGCCCAGCCCGGGGATCGCCAGCGCACGCCGCTCCACCCCGCCGGGACACGGGCGGGGGCCCTGCCGTTCTTCGACAAGGACACGTATCCGCTGCGGCCCATGACGCCCGGGGATGGCGTGCGCATCGTGCCGGGCGGGTCGAGCATCCGCGACGGCGCGTATGTGGCCCCCGGCGTAGTGTGCATGCCCCCGATGTATGTGAACGTGGGCGCGTACGTGGACGAGGGCGCCATGATCGACAGCCACGCGCTCGTCGGGTCGTGCGCCCAGATCGGCAAGCGGGTGCATCTCTCGGCGGCGGCCCAGGTGGGCGGCGGGCTCGAGCCGGTGGGGGCGGTGCCGGTGATCGTCGAGGACGACGTGCTCGTGGGCGGCGGCTGCGGCGTCTACGAAGGAACGATCGTGCGCGAGCGGGCCGTGCTCGCGCCCGGGGTTGTTCTAACCGGTGCTACACCTGTTTACGACTTGCCGCGCGAAACCATCTATCGCCGCGCGGGCGACCGTCCGCTCGAGATCCCGGCGGGGGCGGTGGTGGTGCCGGGGACGCGGGCCGCATCGGGGGCGGTCGCCGCTCGCTGGGGCATTTCGCTGTATGCGCCGGTGATCGTCAAGTACCGCGACGCCAAGACCGATGCGGCCACTCTGCTCGAGGAGTATCTGCGATGAAGCGCCAGCGCGTGGCGGTCCTGGGACTCGGCAAGATCGGCAGCATCGTGCTGGACGGCCTGCTCAAGGCCGGTCTTCCGCCGAGCGACGCGGTCGCCACCGTGCGGCACGCCGAGCGGGCGGAGGCACTCGGTAAGAAGCGCCCGGTGTCGGTGGGAACGGATAATCGCGCCGCGGTGCGCGGCGCCGACGTGATTCTCATCGGCGTGAAGCCGCAGAACGTCCGCGAGCTGCTGGAAGAGATCCGGTCCGACGTCACGCCGTCGCAGCTCGTCATCTCGGTCGCCGCGTCGGTGCCCACCGGCTTCATCGAAGACGCACTCAAGGCGCCGATTCCGGTGGTGCGGGTCATGCCCAATACGCCCTGCCAGGTGGGGGCCGGGATGGCGGGCATCTGTCGAGGGAAGCACGCAACCGAGGCCCATCTCGACATCGCGCGGCAGCTGTTCGACACGGTGGGTCGCTCGGTGGTGGTGGACGAGAAGCACATGGACGCGGTGACGGGGCTGTCGGCGAGCGGGCCGGCGTTCGTGTACATCATCCTGGAATCGCTGGCGGAGGCAGGGGTCAAAGTCGGGTTGCCGCGCGACGTGGCGACGATCCTGTCCGCCCAGACGCTGCTCGGTGCCGCCAAGGTGGCGCTCGACACCGGCGATCATCCCGCGCTGCTCAAGGACGCGGTCACGACGCCGGCCGGATGCACGATCGACGGCATCCTGGAGCTGGAAGAAGGGAAGCTGCGTGTGACGCTCATCAAGGCCGTCGTGAAGGCGACGCAGCGCGCCAAGGAGCTGATGTTCGAGAAGTAGGGGGTCCTCACCCCCTGTCCCCCTCTCCCTTCGGGAGAGGGGGGACTCGCTACTTGTAGTCCTGAAAGGGTTCCGTGAGCAGCCGGACGCCGAGTGGCTTGTAGGTGAGCACGTGCGTGAGGCGGACTTCGTCGCCCACGCGCTCGACGCGCGTCTCGACCAGCGCGAAGTCCTTGGCGTCTCCCAGGCCCAGCTGGTTCAGCCGTTCCGCTTCACCCCGGCACACGTCGCCCGGCGTGGGCTTGGGATTGGGGTAGGCGTCCTCGTGGTGGCGGCGCAGCGCGTCCCAGTGCTCGTCGCCGGCCCGTTCCACGGATTCGCGGATATCGTCACGAGTGAGCGGCATGGGCGGAAGGTACCACCGCTCACCGCCGCGGCAACTCCACGTGCAGGAAGGCGGGGGTGCTCGCCTTAACGTCTCGGTGTCCTCGGGAGAGGACGCGGCGAATGCATCGCGACACGCGGTCGCCAAGACGCCAGACGCGGTCGGTCGATCGGCGTCCTGTGATTTTCAATCGGACGGCGCGGACGGTCGCTCGCTGGCCGCGTCCGTTCAGTCGGGAGTCGCGGATGTTCGATCGGGCACCCTGTCCGGTGAATCGGCCTCCGCGGCTGTCCATGAGACCGGCACGGACGTTCGATCGGCGGGCAGTGCAGTGCCATCGCCCTCCATGTTCGGCGAATCGGCCTCCTCGTTCGGTCGATCGCCTTCCTTGGAAGTTCACTCGCGGCGCGCGGACGGCCGATCGGGCGTCGCGGCAGTTCGATCGCCGTCCTCGGTCGGTCGATCGGGGGCCGCGTTCGATCGATCGGAGGACACTCGCGCTCGATATGAGGACACTCTCGATCGATATGCGGACGCGGTCGATCACTATCGCAGCAGTGCGGTTCGATCACACTCGACTCGACTTGGATCGCGGCGCAGTTGCGTTCGATCGGGCGTCGCGGCAGTTCGATCGGGGTCCTCGGTCGGTCGCTCGGGGGCCGCGTTCGATCGATCGGAGGACACTCACGATCGATATGAGGACGCGGTCGATCGTCATGGGAGCGGTGACGTCGGTTTGTCGGTCCTTACCCCTTGGGTCCCTTCTCCCTTGATTGGTCCTCACCCCCTGTCCCTTCGTTCCCCCTCTCCTGAAAGGAGAGGGGGACAGGGGGGTGAGGACCCGGCAGGGAGAGGGGATCAAAGGGGTGAAGACTATCGAGCGGGATAGGGGGTGAGGCCAGCTCACCGCACCGGCAACTCCACGTGCAGATGGTCCGCCGTGCCGGTGTGCCGCAGCGTGCTGAACCCCATGCTCCAGAAATACAGCCGCACGAGGTCGTTCTTCACCCAGCAGCGGCCGGCGGTTCGAAGGTCGGCGGCGTGTGCGTAGCCGTCGCGCTGCACGTAGTGCAGCGAGCCGTCGTTCTTCG
Source organism: uncultured bacterium (assembly GCA_965653495.1). Classification (GTDB taxonomy): domain Bacteria; phylum Gemmatimonadota; class Gemmatimonadetes; order Gemmatimonadales; family GWC2-71-9; genus AG41. Next base: position 3,004 of record CBFHAJ010000209.1, read on the forward strand.
GCAGCCCCATCAACGCGTAGTCCTGCGGCCGCCGGGTCAGGTCGGTGACCACCATGTCCCGGTCGATCAGGATCAAGGTCGAGAGCGCCACCCGCAGGAGGGGATGCAGCGAGCCGTAATAGGCGCGCACCTGGTCGGACTTGGCGTGCGCGCTCGAGAAGTACACCAGCGCGTAGACGCTGTACGCCAGCGCGAACGGCAGCGCGAACCGGCGGGCGACGAGGCCCAGGCGGACGTGGCCTGTGAGCCGGTGCCACGCCCAGGCCGCGTAGCCTGTGGCGACTGCCGCCGTACACAGCGTGCCGGCCGCCAGCGCGAGTCCCGTGGGTACACCCTCGCTCGAGTACAGCAGCACGGCCACCTTCACCATCACGACGAACGGCAGCGCGACCACCAGTACCACCTGCGCCGCCAGCCGCACGAGCCGAAGGGGCCAGCCGGGACGGCGCCACCGCGAGACCGCCGATGCCGCTTCGCCGGCAATCCGGTCCCATTGGCGCAACGCGCTCGAGTTGAGGGGCGAGATCACGGGGGCACCTACGGCTCGGGCCGGTAGCAGGTTGCGCCCGGCGACGCTCGTGTGCAAGCCGAGCCAGGTGCGGCGTCTCTTACCTGCATCCCCCTCGAGGAGACCCACATGCGTGTGTTGTTCCTGGTGGCCGCGATCCTGACCGGCTGCACCGTCGCCCGCGAAGCACCTAGGATGGCAGCCGACTCGATAGCAGCGCGGCCGATGGCGCAGGCGGTCGCGCTCGCCCGCACTGACCACTTCGTCGCCGGCCGCGTGGCTCGTGCACAGGAGACACAACCCGCCGACCTCCCGGACTTCCGGGCGCCCGAGGCCGCCAGCATGGTGATCCGGACGGGCGAGGCGAACGTAGGTCGACTCGCTCGAGCCGGCCGTCGCGCTGGTGCGCGCCCTGGCGGCCCGGGTGGGCGGGTACGTCGCCAACACCACGATGCAGACGGGCCGCGGCCAGCTGCGCTCCGCGAGCCTCGAGGTGAAAATTCCCGCGACCCGCTTCGAGGAAGCGCTGTCGGGACTCACGCCGATCGGGAAACTCGAGTCCGTCAACGTGAACGCCGCGGACGTGGGCGAGGAGTTCACCGACGTCACGGCGCGCATGGCGAACGCGCGGCGGCTCGAGTCACGGCTCATCGACCTGCTCGCCGCCCGCACCGGCAAGCTCAAGGACGTGCTCGACGTCGAGCAGGCGCTGGCCCGGGTACGGGAGGAGATCGAGCGCTACGAGGGACGGCTGCGCTACCTGCGGGCGCACGCCGATTTGAGCACCCTCACCATCAACGTGCACGAGCCCGTGCCGGTGGTGGGGCGCGCGGGCTCGAGCGTGCTGGGTGAAGCGTTCAAGCAGGCGTGGCGTAATTTCGTCGACCTGGTCGCGCTGTGCATCCGCTCCTTGGGTGTCGTGCTGCCGCTCGGCCTGGTGGGCGGCGCCGCCTGGCTCGCGCTCCGCCGGCGCAAGACCGCGCTGGCGGCTACTTCATCATGAGGGCGGGGATGTCCTGATCCCGCACGGCCCGGTTGAACGCCGGCACGTCGGCGTCGAGGATCGTCTTCAGGCGATCGAGATAGCCCTGCAGCTCGTGGGAGAGCTGGTCGAACACCTGGTACGACTGGTCGGTGGGCGCCGCGTCGGCGCTGCCGACCACGCCGCCCAGGGACGCGAGCTTGTTGTTCACCTTGATCGGGAAGTTGAGCGGATCTTCCGGGGCCTTGTTGCGCACCTGGTAGATGGATTCCTGCACCGCGCTCAGCTTGGCCTTGAGTGAATCGGCCTGGCGCGCCAGGCCTGCCGCCTTGCCGTCGGGCATGGCGCGCGCGCGCTGCGCCACCGCGTCCAGCTGCGTCTTCAGGTCGGTGATTCGCTCCACGGCTTCGTTCGCGGCACTCACGCGGTCCCGGATGTGCAACAGCAGCTCGAGCTGTTTGCGCAGATCGTCGGGCGTCGCCGTGACGCGTGGGTCCTTCACCACCATGAAGGCCCTCGTCTCGGTCCAGCTGCCGGCCGTGACCCGCACCTTGTAGGGACCGGGCACGGCGAGCGGCCCGCGCGTGCTCCCGGCCCAGAACACTAGACCTTTGAAATGGTGGGCCTCGGCGTAGCGGAGATCCCACACGAAGCGATTGAGCCCCGTCTCCACCTTCAGTGAATCTTCTCCCTCTTTGGGCTTGACCGCATAGCGCCGCACCAGCGAGTCGCGCGTGTCGAGGATCTCGAGCGTCACGTCGGGGGGGGGCTTCTCTTTGAGATAGCAATAGATCAGCGCGCAGTTAGGCGGATTCGTGCCCAGGCCCGTGAGCGCGCGCTCCGGCGTGAACCCCCGTCCCCGGAACCGCACCCCGTCGCGCGTGGTGAACA
>CBFHAJ010000210.1:0-5254 GCA_965653495.1 uncultured bacterium
ACTCCAGCCAGCAGCACGCCGGCGGTCGCCACGCCCGCCGGGACGGTCCAGCGCCGGCGCCGCGTCGTGCTGGCGGCGAGCGGCACCGTTGGGCCCTCGGGCAGTGGCGGGAGCGCCCGGGTCGGCACCCTCGGGATCACGGTGCCGCGCACCAGCTGGCGCAGCGCCTGCTCGCTGTCACGCCGGTCGCTCTCAGAAAACGGGATCGCTTCGAGAGCGGCGAGCATGTCTCGCGTGGCCGCGAAGCGCGCGGACGGGTCCTTCTGGAGTGCGCGGCTCAACACGGCGGCGAGCGCGGGCGTCACGTCCTCGCGCGCCTCGCGGATATCGGGTGCCGGGGTGAAGAAATGGTGGTGCATCACACCGGCGATGGTATCGGCGTGGAAGGGGACGGATCCCGCGAGCGCCTGAAAGCCCAGCACGGCGAGCGAGTACTGATCGCTCTGGGGCCCGGTGCGCCGGCCGGCGCACTGCTCCGGACTCATGAACGGCGGCGTCCCGATCACCGTCCCGTCGGCGGTCAGGTTGACGTCCGAGGCGCGCAGCGCGACGCCGAAATCCGAGACCATGACCCGCCCGTCCTGGTCGATGAGGATGTTGCCGCCCTTGATATCCCGATGGATGATGTTGCGGTCGTGGGCGTACGCGAGCGCGCGCGCGGCCCCGCGCAACACCTGAAGGGCGACGGGAACCGGCAGGGCGCCCTGCGAGTCGAGGATCAGGCCGAGCGAGCGACCCTCGATGAACTTCATGGCGATGAAGAAGACGCCGCCCAGCTGCCCGACACGATAGACCGGGATGATGTTCGGGTGATCGAGCTCCGCCACCATGCGCGCTTCGCGCTTGAACCGCTCGGCGGTCTTGACGCTGAGGCCGAGCTCCGGCGGCAGCACTTTGAGGGCCACCGAGCGCCGCAGCCCGACCTCGGTGGCCTTGAAGATCACGCCCATCCCCCCGCGGGCCAGCTCGCGCTCGACGTCGTACTCGCCCGCGAGCACCATGCGGACCCGCTGGAGCAGTGCTTCGGGATCCTCCATCTCGAGGATGACGGTGGCGCCGTGCGGGTCCACCACCAGCGTGCCGCAATGAGCGCAGAAACGGCCGCGCTCCGGAATCTCGGTGCCGCACCGAAAGCACTTCACGGGCAGGTTGGCACCGGTGCGCCCGTTATGTGAAGGGAGTCGCTCCCCGTGGGCGCTGAGTCGGTGATCATCGAGCTGATGAGCCAGACGTTCAGTTGCGCATGCCCCGCCCGGCAAGCCACGAGCGTATCGCCGATGGCGGTGAGCGCCAGAATGGTCGGGTCGGAGGAGGCAAAGCGGAGCCGGGGGTTCGGTACCACGACGCCGCCGGCGGTCACTGTGACAATCGGTGCGACCCGCTGGCCGGTGCTGAGCACGCTGTCCCCGGTAAAGCGGATGACAACGTCGCCCTTCAGTCCCGGAGAGCGGAAGGCGTCCGGCAGGCCGCAGCTCGCGGCGACGACCGTGCCGAGGGCGGCGACGACCACGGCGGCGCGAGATCGGAACAGTCGCATGAGCACTCCTCGAGCACGGAGGGAGCACCGGCGGCCAGAATTCCGTCGCTACAAGGTGGGGGTTTCCGCGTTTCGGGCAATACCCCCCGTCACATTTCGCGTGCGATCCGCAACGCCTCCTCGATCAACGGCTTGACCGGATCCATGCGGCCGTGGCAGGCACGGGCGAGCTGCTCCAAATCCGCCGCGAATTGTGAGACCGGTGGAGGAGGCGGCTCGGTGACGAGCAGCTGCTTGTGCATCACCATCAGGGAGAGGTACAGAGCGCTCGACCGGCCGGTGGGCGCGGTGCCGTCGCGCTCGATATCCAGCAGGAGCGACTTGGCCATCTGCTTGGCCGCTGCAATCGCCACGGCGAGGTTCTGATGGGGGAGGCTCACGTCCCAATATTGTGGCGTGCGAAGTGCGGCACCATCCCCGCTGTTGCGGGGGCATGGGGTCGCGTAAGTTCCAGCGCAGTCGTCCGGGAGGGCTAGACCTAACTGGTAAGGCGGCGGTCTTGAAAACCGCTGGGCGCAAGCCCGTACAGGTTCGAGTCCTGTGCCCTCCGTAAGTCCTTCATCAAAAGCTAGGTCCGAAACCGCAGGCAGACCGGACTCGGCACCGCGATCCGCTCGCCCGCCGGCGTCAACCGGCCGCTCTCCGCGTCGCGAGCGAATACCACAATCGAATTCGACTTCTGGTTCGCCACGAGCAGCCACCGCCCGGTGGGATCCAGGCTGAAATTGCGCGGCCAGTCGCCCTCGGTGGAGACGACCTGCTCGAGCGACAGCGCACCCGTCGACTCGGCCACGGAGAACACGGCGATGCTGTTGTGGCCGCGGTTCGAGACGTACAACGTGCGGCCCCAGGGCGCGACGTGGATGTCCGCCGGATAATTCGTTCCGGTCCATCCCGCGGGGAGCGTCGATCGGGCCTCGAGCGGAGACAGGGCGCCGCGCTCAGCGTCGAAGCGCAGCGCGGCCACCGTGGAATCGAGCTCGTTGGCGACGAACACCACTGGCAGCGTGGGGTGAAACGCGAGATGGCGCGGCCCCGCGCCCGCACGCATGACCGCGGCGCCTCCTGCAACGGGTCGCAGCGATCCGCCGTCGAGATCCAGCCGGTACACGAATACACGGTCGGCGCCGAGATCAGCGGCGAGCGCGAAGCGGTTGGAGCGATCGGCAAGGATGCAATGCGCGTGCGGCGCGCCCTGCCGATCCGCAACGGGCCCGTGCCCCTCGTGCTGGACGACGGACGTCGCGGGCTCGAGGGCGCCGTCGGGCTGAACGGGCAGCAGCGCGACGCTGCCAGCCGCGTAGTTGGCGACGAGCACCACCCGGCCGGTCCGGTCCACGCTCACGTAGCAGGGGGCGCCCCCTTCCGACGGCACTTCGCGCAGCCTGGTGAGCGCTCCTGAGTCGCCCCCGATCGCGAACGCACTGACCGCACCCGTGGCCTTGCCGTCGCGTTGCTCGACTTCGTTCACGGCGTAGACCACCCGGCCATTCGGGTGGATCGCGAGAAACGAGGGGTTTGGGCCAGCGTTAACCGATCCTGCCGACCGTAGCCGCCCGGAGCGTCGGTCCATGCGCAACAGATAGATCCCGTCGGGCCGGTCATGGTCGGTGTACGTCCCGACGTAGAGCAGGTCATCGTCCAGCTGCGCGCGCGACGGAAAACGCTGCGAGCCGCGCGCGAGCGCGACGAAGCTGAGCGCTGAAGCAGCCAGGAAGTCGCGGCGCGACGGCTTGCGGAGGTCGGTCATGTTCGAAAGGTGTGCGTCCGCGGCGATCGTCGCCAGGCAGCGCGCAGTGTAGCTTATGCGCGATGTCCTCCCTGACGACACCCGCTCGAGATCTCCGCCGGGTCATTGGGCTCTCCGGCGGAGTTGCGCTCATTGTCGGCATCACCATCGGCAGCGGCATCTTCCGCACGCCGCCCACGATCGCCGGGCTCGTCCCCAATCCGCTCGTCATTATGGGACTGTGGACGGCCTTCGGTCTGATCAGCATGTGCGGAGCGCTCGCGGTGGCGGAGCTGAGCTCGCTCCTGCCGCAGCCCGGCGGCGTCTATGTGTTCTTGCGCGAGGCATATGGCGATGCCGCCGCGTTCGTGTTCGGCTGGTTGTACGTGCTTGCCACCACGCCCAGCGCCGTGGCCGCGCTCGCCGTCGTCTTCGCGGAATTCCTGCTCAACCTGCTTGGCGTGCCGGCGGACGCGCGAGTGCAGCTGATCGCGATCGCCGCCATCATCACCCTCACGTTCGCCAACGTGCTCGGCGCGCGCGTCGGGGCCGGCGTGAGCGAAGTGACCACCCTCGTGAAGGTGACCGCGCTGGCGGCGATCATCCTCGGCGCATTGCTGCTGGGGAGCGGCAATGCTTCCAACCTGACCGCCGGAGACGCCGTGCAGGCAGGCGGCCTGGCGCGCGCGGTCGCCGCAGTCATCTGGACCTACGACGGCTGGATCGCCGTCAGCATGATCGCGGGTGAAGTCGTGGCCCCCGAGCGGCTGATGAAACGGATCATCATCATCGGGATGCTCGTCATCGTCACGCTCTACATCGGTGCGAATTTCGCATACCTGTACATGATGCCGGTCAGCATCATGGCGCGGCAAAAGGAAGCCATCGCGCGGACCGTCGTCACGGGGATCGCCGGGCCCGCGGCCGGCGTCGTCGTCATGCTGGCGATCATGACGAGCATTTTCGGTGCGCTCAACGGCAACCTGCTCGCCAAGCCGCGGGTCGCCTACGCCATGGCGCGCGACGGCCTGACATTCCCGTTCCTCGGCGCTACCCATCCGCGCTGGTCCACGCCCTGGGTGGCGCTGGTGATCGAAGGCGTGGTGGCGATCATCATGGTCCTCGTCCTCAAGGACTTCGACACGCTCACGACCTACTTCGTGGTGGTCGAGTGGGCAGCGTTGATCTTCGCCGTCGGTGCCGTGTTCGTCCTGCGACGCAAAATGGCCGCCGCACCGCGGCCGTTCCGCACGCCTGGCTATCCCTGGGTGCCGTTGCTGTTCGTGGTGGGCACCGTTATTGGTCTGTCGGCGATCGTGTGGGGACAGATCCAGGTCGGTAACTTTTCGCCGATCTACGGCCTCGGCATTGCCGTGGCGGGATTCCCCGTTCATCACCTGTGGAAACGACTGCAGAGGAGCTGATGAGACACGCCATTGTGACCGACAAGGCCCCCAAGCCGATGGGTCCGTATTCGCAGGCGGTGCTCGAGGGAGGGTTCATTTTCCTCGCGGGACAGGGACCCACCAATCCGCAGACCGGACAGCTCGAGCTCGGAGAAGTGCGCTCGGAGACAAAACGGACGCTCGAGAACATCCGGGCGATTCTGCAGGCGGCCGGCTCGTCGCTCGATCACGTCGTGAAGTGCAACGTGTATCTGCGCGACATCAACGATTTCGCCGCGATGAACGAGGTGTACGAGACGTTCTTCTCCAAGCCATATCCGGCCCGGACCACGATTCAAGCGGGCGCGTTGCCGCGCGGCATCGCCGTCGAGATCGAGTGCATCGCGAAGCAGGCGAAATAGTGGACGCGCTCGACCTCGACACCCCTGCCCTCTACGTCGATCGGGACGTCCTCGAGCGCAACATCGCACGGATGCAGCAGCAGTGCCGGACGTGGGGCGTCGGCCTCCGGCCGCACGTGAAGACCCACAAGATCCCCGAGATTGCGCAGCTGCAGCTCGACGCCGGCGCCATCGGGATCAC
>CBFHAJ010000211.1:0-5201 GCA_965653495.1 uncultured bacterium
TCTTCTGGTCTAGCAGCTGGAGGATGTGCGACTCGATGGTGCCCGCGGCAGCGAGGTTGACGATGTGCACCTCGCGCGTCTGCCCGATGCGATGCAGCCGGCCGATGCGCTGCTCCACCACCATCGGGTTCCACGGCAGGTCGTAATTCACCAGCACGTTGCAGAACTGCAGATTGCGGCCTTCGCTGCCCGCCCGCGTCGCTACCAGGACACTGCGCGGGTCGTCGTGGAACGCCCGGATGCGCTTGTCCCGATCGGGGGTCGAGTGCGTGCCCCAATAGACGATCGCCTGGCGGCCGAGCTTCTTCACGCGCTCGGCGATCAGCTCGATGGTGGGCCGGTGGTCCGAGAAGACGACCAGACGGTCGGGTGTCTCTTTCAGGAGCTTCGTGAGCACGTCGAGCTTGGCGTGCGTCTTGATCCCCCGCGCCTGCTTGGCGAGCGACCGCGCGACGGTTCGGTACGCCGGGCTCACTCGCTCGCCCTCCGCCAGGTGCTCGAGCGACTCCGCGAGCGCCCGAGCGGAGGAGCACAGCCGCTGGCGCAGATGGATGACCGCGAGCTGCAGGACCCCACGTTTCGCGGGCTTCTCCTCGTCGTCGGCCGCGAGCTTGATGAATCCTTCGCGATACAGCCGGCGCAGAAACTCGGTCGTCCGCTCGTACAGGTCGGCCTCGGCGCGGGTGAGCTTCACCACGGGGTGGCGCGGCCGGCGCGGCGGCAGGTTGAGGTCGTCCACTACGCTCGAGCGACGCGTGCGGATCATGACCTCATGGGTGAGCGCCCGCAGCGCCTCGGGGTCGCGCGGCTGGCGCTGGTCACCGTTGAGCAGGTGAGCCCCGCGGAACTCCGGCCAGGTGCCGAGCTGGCCGGGCCGCAGCAGCGTGATGAGGTTGTACAGCTCGCGCAGGTCGTTCTGCAGCGGCGTGGCAGTGAGCAGTAGAATGAAGTCGCGCTCGATCTTCTCGATGAACCGGTAGGTGGCACTGCGCTCGCTCTTCACCTTGTGGGCCTCGTCCACGATCACCAGATCCCAGCGGTGTCGCAGGATCTCCGCGGCGTGGCGGCGCGAGCGCGCCCGGTCGTGCGAGATCACGGCCCTGGTCACATCGCGCCAGTCCGCAGGATCGGTCGGGCTCTCGAAGCGCTCGAAGAACTTCTCCTCAAGCTCTCCCTGCCACTGGCCCACGAGCGAAGCGGGCGTGAGGATCAGCGCCCGGCGGGCCAGCCCGCGGATCGCGAGCTCCTTGTAGATGATGCTCGCCTCGATCGTCTTGCCGAGACCCACCTCGTCGGCGAGGATGGCGCGGCCGCCCATGTCACGCAGCACGCGTTGGGCGACGTCGATCTGGTGCGGCAGCTCCTTGATGGCGTTGGCGTCGAGCGTGATCAGCCGCTCGAACCCGGGGACCAGGGCGATGCGCTCCGCCTCGCGCCGCAGCTCGTGCCAGGCGCGGTCGGCCGGGGGCTGCCGCAGCTGCTCGGTGAACAGCTGCAGGGAGCGTTCGTCGACGGTCCAGGAGCCATCGTCAGCCGGGGTCGGCGAGCCCAGAGGCACACTGACCCCGGACGCCATTTCCGGACGCGTGGAAGGCCCGTCTGGTGGCAAAAACTGAGCGAGCCGAGGTTGCGCCCCGGCTCGCCTGTTCCGAGAGCTGATCGACACCACTTACCGCACCGTGACGCCCAGCCCGATCTGGCCGACGTTCGCGTTGGTGCTCGACGAATTCATCGCGAAGCCGTTCCAGTAGGGGGTCAGACTCAGCTTGGGACCGATCTTCATGTCGTACCCGAGGCCCAGCAGGGCCCCGACGCCCGTCTCGCTGCTGCTGCCGAAGCCGCTCACGGCGCCGCTCACGGTGCCGATGCCGAGTCCACCAATGAGGAAGAATCCGTGCCCCGAAGGATAGAAGCGCGCCGCGGCGGTGATGGCGTTGACCGAAAGGGTGACGCCGCTGTCGGACTTGGTCCAGCCGTTGGCCGAGACGCCGAGCAGCACCTTGTTGCTGAGCGTGCCGCCGAGGGAGAGGTTGCCACTCAGCCCGCCGGTGCGCGAGCCGCAGTCCTGGCAACCGAGCGAGCCCCATCCGAGCCCGGCGCTGAACCAGAAGCCCGAACGGTGCTGTACCTGTTGATACTGCTGCCCCACCGCGTTGCCGGCGATGCACAATGTCATCACGGCAAGCGACAGGACGGAGCTGGACAGCTTGGCCTTCATGATGACCTCCGGGAGTTGTAGTAGCTCCCAGGGGCGCACCGGAAGCGGGCGCACAGCTTACCCCAGCGCGACGGGGCTATCTGTGCGCCAGATCACAGGTCTCGTGGCAACATGCTTTAGACGGAGGCAGCGCGTTCGTCAGAACTGGATCACGCGATGCCCTTGGGGATCCGAGACGCGGCGACTGGGCCCGGAGCGGCGATTGGTCGCGCGGCGCTCGAGGCCGCTGCGGCGCTCCACGAGGACAGCCACACTCTCACGCCGCCGGTCGCGCACGATGCGGCGACCGTTGTCGCGGCGGCGATCCCACCCGCGCCGTCGAGGCTGGTCCCGAGAGGGACGGTCACTGGGCATAACTGGGTCCTCGCCCGGCCGCCGTGCATTAACGGGGCCATCCTGAGACGACAGTGGGCAGTCGAGGCTCGCCTTGGAGCAGCGGAACGAGTGGCGCCGGTGTGCTGCGGGCTCAACGCGGTGTGTTGCGAGCACTCCGCAGCGCCGGGATCACGCCGCGCGCCCGTCCGCGAGTCGAGCTGCATGCGCCCGGGTAAGCGCCGCGAGCCACGTCGCCACGCTTCCGGCGCGCGCGTCAAACGTCGCCGCGTTGCGCCACGCGTCCCGGAGGGCGGCCGCGACTGCCTTGTCGGCAAGGCCGCCGTCCAGCAGCACGCCATAGGCAATCGCATACAGCGTCGGGCCGTAGCGGGCGTCCAGCTCCGCTAACGCCGCCTTGTCGCTCAGGGCGGCGATGCGCTCGACCAGGCCAGCGTCGGGTTTCATGCATCCTAAAGACGCACCGTCCGACACTTGGTCACGCGGTGCGCTGCACGGCGACCGCCTGTGATGTGACGGCGGTCACGGGCGGCGGGCGCCCGTCCCCTAAGGTGAGATTGCGATGGCAACTCTGTTCTGGCGGACACTCATGGTCGCGGGTGCCACAGCCCTGCTGCTCGGCGCCTCGTGGCTCGTCGCGTACACCGCGGTTGGGAACATGCTGGGCTCCCCCCCGCCCGATATGGGCGTCCAGTCCACCGCGTTGCTGTGGCAAGGCGCACCCGAACTGCCGGGACATCCGCGCGTGTGGCGCTTCGCGTTCAGTCCGACCCGGATTCCCGGTGCCCCCAGCGTGCGCATCTACGTGACGCCGTGGGGTCATGTGATGGACACCGAGCCCGCCGACCTGCCCGACCGCCTCAAGGTTTACCAGCGAGGGTACTGACCTCGGCTCCTGTCAGGGGGCGATAACCGCAGGGAGCACGAATTTGGGGATCAGCTCCCCGGTAGTCGTCCGGGCGCCGCGATCGGCGTAGTTACCGCCGAACGCCGCCACCGCTAAATCGAGGTCCGGAATGGCGAGTGAGATTTGTCCGCCATTGCCGGCCGCGAAGTAGTAGCGCAGCGTCCGTCCGCCGTACGGGTATTCGCCCATCCACCACAGATAACCGTACTTCGCCGAGGGCCCCATGGCGTAGCGCGGCTGGGTGGATCTTTGCACCCACGCCGCGCTCACGATGCGGCGACCGTTCCAGGTTCCCCCGCTGAGGTAGAGCTGCGCCAGCTTGAGGTAGTCGCGCAGGCGAAACCGCATCCCGCCTCCCATGTACGCCTCGCCGAGCGGCGCGAGCGACACGTAGTAGTGCCGCATCTCGAGGGGCCGGCCCACGAGGTTCCAGATGAGATCGTGCAAAGACCGCCGTGTGGCGTGTGCCACCACGCCTCCCGCCAGGTGCGGGTTGATGCTGCAGTAAACCGCCTGGGCGCCCGGGTCCCGCACCATCTTCAAGTCGAGGATCAGACGATACCAGTCGGGATTGGTGTCCTGCTGGGTGAGCACGTCTTCGCTGCCCGGGGGCTGCGGCTCGGGGGCGTTGTCGTCGCAGTCCAGGCCCGACGCCATGTTGAGCAAGTGCTCGAGCGTGAGAGCGCGCTTGCGCGGATCGGTTAGCCCAGAGTCGCCCATGGTCGAGTACACGGGCAAGCTCGGGTCCACGGGGAGTCCCGCCTGCATCGCCGCGCCGATCAACACGCTGAGCACCGTCTTCGAGCCGGAGCGGGTGTCGTGTGGCTTGTCGGCATACTCACCGAAGAAGTACTCCTCCAGCACGAGCCTGCCGTGTCGCGCGATCGCGATACCGTGTGGCCGAAACGCATTCGACGAGTCGCTCGTGGCGTCCACGAGGGACTGCATCAGCGCGCTGATCTTCTCAGTCGAGATGCCGGCCTGCTCGAGTGTCCCTACCCTCCAGCCGTCGTCGTCCCCGCGCGGCGGCTCGTAGATGTAACGCGCGCCCCGCCGGCCGCGCGGGTAGAAATCGCTGAAGCTATCCGCCGGCACCCGCACGAAGTCGTACGAGCCGCCGCGGCCGTGGAGGAAGAGGGTCATGACGTCGCCACGCATGACGCCTGTGATCACCGGCTGGCCGTCGGCTCCCAGAATGCGAACGGTCCCCGAGTCCCCCACGATGCGGTCGGCGCGAATGAACCTGCCGAGGTTGCGCTCCGGGTTGCGGAAAAACGCCGCCAGCGTGCCGTCGGAGCGAGGGGTCACTCTCAGATAGAAGGTGAATTCATCGTCGAGCGGCACGACGTCGCCCGCGAAGCAATTTGCACCGCACGCGGTCAGCACGAGCGGCGTGGTGAATCGACTGCCATTCGTCACGGTGGCGGGCTGGATCCACTGTCCCGTGAGGGTCCTGCGATCGCGGTCGAATGCCCCCGTGAACGAGCCGCCGGGCAGCTCAAACGACAGCGAGTCCCCTGCGCCGCGCACTCCAGCGCTCCGCCCTGCGATCTCGGCGCGCCACAAGGCGCCCTGCCGCTGGATGATCAGGCGGCCGCGGACGTCCGGACCAAAGCGCTTCTTCGCGGACCAGAGACCGACGAGCGAGGTGTCGCGGGTGGCCTGCACAGCCCCGGCGTGGGGAGCGACGCAGAGCGCGAGGATCAGCACACGGACGACGCGTGGCATCAGGATTGGGACGCC